>JAWKTI010000002.1:668992-1003489 GCA_041399155.1 Zavarzinella sp. | reverse complement strand
GAAGCGGTAGGCGTTCCCGTTTTTTGCAGGGATGATTTCAATCGTTTCCGCCCATTTCGGTGGGCGGCCGAATTGAAGCACATTATCTATGGTCAGACTACCAGAGACAATAAACCATGTTTCCGCCCATTTCGGTGGGCGGCCGAATTGAAGCATTTACCACCTAGACCTAATGGCGATTTAACAGAAGGAGTTTCCGCCCATTTCGGTGGGCGGCCGAATTGAAGCTATATATTCAGGTATTGGTAGGTTATATTGATTACTCGTTTCCGCCCATTTCGGTGGGCGGCCGAATTGAAGCTTTACCCTGTAAACTGTGATTAATAGTAGTACCACTGGTTTCCGCCCATTTCGGTGGGCGGCCGAATTGAAGCGTTAGCATTTTCGGCATTGCGGTTCATGGTTTCTTGGTTTCCGCCCATTTCGGTGGGCGGCCGAATTGAAGCCAGCCGTCGCCGAAAGCGTCACATCAGCATCTTCCGCGTTTCCGCCCATTTCGGTGGGCGGCCGAATTGAAGCTCGCTGTAGACACGCAAATAAATCGTCTGTGTTGCCGTTTCCGCCCATTTCGGTGGGCGGCCGAATTGAAGCGAGGACAACGGAAACCTTGTCCGGCTGACCGATGGCGTTTCCGCCCATTTCGGTGGGCGGCCGAATTGAAGCAATTCGTTGGAGCGATCCTTCGTAAGTTCTTGGGAAAAGGTTTCCGCCCATTTCGGTGGGCGGCCGAATTGAAGCGGATAGAATCCCACTTAACGCCATTTCGGTAGTTGCCAGTTTCCGCCCATTTCGGTGGGCGGCCGAATTGAAGCATAATAGAACCGAACCCACCATGCACCAAGTGGCTTTGTTTCCGCCCATTTCGGTGGGCGGCCGAATTGAAGCTTCGCTCAACCACTTTTCCAATCGTTCACTTCAAAGTTTCCGCCCATTTCGGTGGGCGGCCGAATTGAAGCTTCCCACGTTGAGAATGAGAGCATCGGCACATTCATAGTTTCCGCCCATTTCGGTGGGCGGCCGAATTGAAGCATCGTGTTAAGCGATTGGAAGGCAAGTTTGAGTGGTGGTTTCCGCCCATTTCGGTGGGCGGCCGAATTGAAGCCATTATCCTCATTTTGGTTTGTGTTTCGCGTGATCGGGGTTTCCGCCCATTTCGGTGGGCGGCCGAATTGAAGCCACGAACACCACTTTGGGAAATATTCGCCATTGAATGTTTCCGCCCATTTCGGTGGGCGGCCGAATTGAAGCCGTTGATGATGGCCTCAACTGCTTTCAGTTGGTCATCGTTTCCGCCCATTTCGGTGGGCGGCCGAATTGAAGCCCTGTTCAGGTTCGGCTGACACGGGTTGGAAACAACAAGGTTTCCGCCCATTTCGGTGGGCGGCCGAATTGAAGCTCAAAACGCCAAAACCGGAAGCCAAGCCCGACACAAAGTTTCCGCCCATTTCGGTGGGCGGCCGAATTGAAGCTCTCACGGTGACAGCAGCGGTACCAGAACTGTTTCCACGTTTCCGCCCATTTCGGTGGGCGGCCGAATTGAAGCTGCTTACCGTTAAAGCCCACCGTACCGTTGGCCAGCGTTTCCGCCCATTTCGGTGGGCGGCCGAATTGAAGCCAGGTGAGAACTGCTGTTAGGTCCAACCCGCGCAGCGAGGTTTCCGCCCATTTCGGTGGGCGGCCGAATTGAAGCGTAGGTCATACTTTCACTCTCTTCTTATATGGTTTCCGTTTCCGCCCATTTCGGTGGGCGGCCGAATTGAAGCCTTCAATCGATACATGGGCAGTTTTGCGGTGTGGGCTGGTTTCCGCCCATTTCGGTGGGCGGCCGAATTGAAGCAATCGCCCAATCCTCTTAACAGCGGGTGCTGCGTTCAGTTTCCGCCCATTTCGGTGGGCGGCCGAATTGAAGCGGTAAAACCGAAGAAGCAACCATCAATTTCGCACAAGCGGTTTCCGCCCATTTCGGTGGGCGGCCGAATTGAAGCGCGAAGTTTGCCGAAAGTTCGAGCATGGATATTCTGCGTTTCCGCCCATTTCGGTGGGCGGCCGAATTGAAGCGCCATCACTGTATTCGTATGGGCTCCAGACCGATCGGGCGTTTCCGCCCATTTCGGTGGGCGGCCGAATTGAAGCTATATGTCCTGTTCTAACGCTATCGGTTTCAACGTAAAGTTTCCGCCCATTTCGGTGGGCGGCCGAATTGAAGCCCTCTTTGCTCGATTCTGTCTGGCACGGCCTTGCCTCGTTTCCGCCCATTTCGGTGGGCGGCCGAATTGAAGCTGTTCTTTCCGGATCGTACCACTTTAATGATGCTACCGGTTTCCGCCCATTTCGGTGGGCGGCCGAATTGAAGCTTGTTGTCCTCTCCAGGTGTTCAGCACAATCTTTTGCACGTTTCCGCCCATTTCGGTGGGCGGCCGAATTGAAGCAATCCTTAGCACGTGCTAAGGATTCATCGAAACAACCGGTTTCCGCCCATTTCGGTGGGCGGCCGAATTGAAGCCTTTCGATCAGACTTTTGAGGACTTCAAGCCATGCCGTTTCCGCCCATTTCGGTGGGCGGCCGAATTGAAGCGTTTGTGCTTCAGTCCAGTCTCTCACAAAGAAGCGTTTGGGTTTCCGCCCATTTCGGTGGGCGGCCGAATTGAAGCATTAAGAAGATGAAAATTACCGAAGAGCCAACAAAGAAGGTTTCCGCCCATTTCGGTGGGCGGCCGAATTGAAGCCGCTTTACTGCGTATATTGTATTGTCGATTGTGTTGTTTCCGCCCATTTCGGTGGGCGGCCGAATTGAAGCTCCTATGGTGGGGTTGGTGGGCTTTCTGGGTCTGGTGGGTTTCCGCCCATTTCGGTGGGCGGCCGAATTGAAGCCCCCATGTATTGTCTAAACAGAATACAGACGTTCTGTATTGTTTCCGCCCATTTCGGTGGGCGGCCGAATTGAAGCAGAATGCCCACGTACACCAGAATTACGTGCAAAAACTGGTTTCCGCCCATTTCGGTGGGCGGCCGAATTGAAGCGTTATATTGCAATATTGCAATAGCCGTGGGATTCAATGTTTCCGCCCATTTCGGTGGGCGGCCGAATTGAAGCCGTCCTTTTCCTGTTGTCGTTCCCGTTCCTTCCGTTGGCGTTTCCGCCCATTTCGGTGGGCGGCCGAATTGAAGCGTGGATCCATCGACCCGCCGCCGTAGATTGCAAAATGGGTTTCCGCCCATTTCGGTGGGCGGCCGAATTGAAGCCTTCATTTCCGCATCGTCGTAACACCGAAACGATGTTTCCGCCCATTTCGGTGGGCGGCCGAATTGAAGCACCCGGTCCGGAAACCGGTTGTAGAATTGCATCATAGTTTCCGCCCATTTCGGTGGGCGGCCGAATTGAAGCCGGTCCAATGTTACGAAATCATCGGAAAGTGTTACGACGAGTTTCCGCCCATTTCGGTGGGCGGCCGAATTGAAGCAATGTCGGTATGCCGCCAACTGTGAAACGCCAAACTTGTTTCCGCCCATTTCGGTGGGCGGCCGAATTGAAGCCGATATGGTTCATGTCTGGCTCTTGCGATTTTTTGGTAGTTTCCGCCCATTTCGGTGGGCGGCCGAATTGAAGCGTGCCGGTGGTGCCCGTTGACTACGTAGTCCTGTCCGTCGTTTCCGCCCATTTCGGTGGGCGGCCGAATTGAAGCTTCATCCACTTCCATCATGTGCTCGCATAGAGCATCGTTTCCGCCCATTTCGGTGGGCGGCCGAATTGAAGCAAATCGTAGTATTCATAGTAATTTGCGTATTGGTATAGTTTCCGCCCATTTCGGTGGGCGGCCGAATTGAAGCCAGACAGGAATACCTTGAATCGATCATTCTGGTTATCGTTTCCGCCCATTTCGGTGGGCGGCCGAATTGAAGCAAGTTTTTTCACGACCAAATCTCTCGTCTATTTGTTGTTTCCGCCCATTTCGGTGGGCGGCCGAATTGAAGCTGGGTCTGGTGGGGTTGGTTCACCGCCGCCGCCTTCCGTTTCCGCCCATTTCGGTGGGCGGCCGAATTGAAGCATGCCGCTAGTGGCACCGATAGCACTGGGGGGTGGCAAGTTTCCGCCCATTTCGGTGGGCGGCCGAATTGAAGCTCGCACATTTCAGCCAATTTTCTGGCTATTCTTGGGGTGGTTTCCGCCCATTTCGGTGGGCGGCCGAATTGAAGCCGACAAGGAGAGCCGACTACACATCACCGGCCCACAGGGTTTCCGCCCATTTCGGTGGGCGGCCGAATTGAAGCATCTAAAGCATGGCATGAAGTGCCCCCACCCGATGCATGTTTCCGCCCATTTCGGTGGGCGGCCGAATTGAAGCGCTGGACAGCCGTCATTGCCTGCCAGCAATGTTATTGTTTCCGCCCATTTCGGTGGGCGGCCGAATTGAAGCCAATCTTGGCATTTTATTCGCGACCTGGAGTAGTTTTGTTTCCGCCCATTTCGGTGGGCGGCCGAATTGAAGCGGATTCATCCAGGAACGAAAAAACGCCTGCATCACCTTGTTTCCGCCCATTTCGGTGGGCGGCCGAATTGAAGCACTGTCAGAAGTCTACGGTGAATTTGGGCAGAACTGGGTTTCCGCCCATTTCGGTGGGCGGCCGAATTGAAGCGGCCTGTTCGATGGATAGCATTTGCGGGGGTCTCCGTGTTTCCGCCCATTTCGGTGGGCGGCCGAATTGAAGCCAGAGTTGCCGCCGCGTGAGTATGTGATTGACACGCCGTTTCCGCCCATTTCGGTGGGCGGCCGAATTGAAGCCTGCCCGGACCGCTGTGCCATTGTTGCTGACGACTGGTTTCCGCCCATTTCGGTGGGCGGCCGAATTGAAGCCTATTGGGTACAGCCAATAAATCGAAGCGAAAAATGTCGTTTCCGCCCATTTCGGTGGGCGGCCGAATTGAAGCGTTGTTTAGCGGCCTCGGTGTTTTCATTGACCTTGGTTTCCGCCCATTTCGGTGGGCGGCCGAATTGAAGCCGTGGGCTGTGGGGTTGCGGGTTCTGCTGTCGTCTGCACTGTTTCCGCCCATTTCGGTGGGCGGCCGAATTGAAGCTTTCGCCAGCGTCCGCAGGCTGACCAGGTTCATTTGCGTTTCCGCCCATTTCGGTGGGCGGCCGAATTGAAGCGTATTGGGTGCGTGCTGGCGATGCTGCAGACCGATACCGGTTTCCGCCCATTTCGGTGGGCGGCCGAATTGAAGCGGAAATCACATATGCCAATTGGTCGAACTGGCGAACACGGTTTCCGCCCATTTCGGTGGGCGGCCGAATTGAAGCAGCTCACTGGCACCGGTAGAGCACTGGCCGATAAACTCGTTTCCGCCCATTTCGGTGGGCGGCCGAATTGAAGCAGGAATCAAGTCTATTGGTTGTTTGGCTTGCCATTTGGTTTCCGCCCATTTCGGTGGGCGGCCGAATTGAAGCCCATCAAACTCATCGACAAGTTCTCCAAGCTGGTGATGGTTTCCGCCCATTTCGGTGGGCGGCCGAATTGAAGCGGCAAAGTGCCGTAGATTTCCTCAGCCTGATGCTTGGTTTCCGCCCATTTCGGTGGGCGGCCGAATTGAAGCGTGTTGCGAAAATAGTGGTCGTCGTCGGTTCAGGGTTTCCGCCCATTTCGGTGGGCGGCCGAATTGAAGCTGTCTTTCACCGCTTGCTTTGCTGGCCAGCCGTCATTGTTTCCGCCCATTTCGGTGGGCGGCCGAATTGAAGCCTGTGTTTTCTCGTGTTCCGGCAATTTTATGCCGCTCATGTTTCCGCCCATTTCGGTGGGCGGCCGAATTGAAGCGCAAGCATTGGACGCGAAACAGGACAAGGAAAATGTGGTTTCCGCCCATTTCGGTGGGCGGCCGAATTGAAGCGCTGGCCAGCCGTCATTGCCTGCCAACAGCGCAACCTGGTTTCCGCCCATTTCGGTGGGCGGCCGAATTGAAGCACTACCGCTCCAGCACTCGCCGAAATTGGCAACAATTCGTTTCCGCCCATTTCGGTGGGCGGCCGAATTGAAGCAATCTGGTCGCAAATGGCCAGCACTCACCCAGGGTGATGTTTCCGCCCATTTCGGTGGGCGGCCGAATTGAAGCGCTGGATCAGCGTTTTAGCAACGGATTGCGTCAGGCTTGTTTCCGCCCATTTCGGTGGGCGGCCGAATTGAAGCGTGTTTGAAATGACCGTTTCCGGCTTGTTGTTGCCCAACGTTTCCGCCCATTTCGGTGGGCGGCCGAATTGAAGCCCGGAATTTTGAGCGGGTCGCCGGCTTTTTTACGTTCGGTTTCCGCCCATTTCGGTGGGCGGCCGAATTGAAGCACCGGCTGACAGCCGGATCGAAGCAAGGTCGAGTTACGCGTTTCCGCCCATTTCGGTGGGCGGCCGAATTGAAGCGAGTAGTCAGAACGCCGGACGGAGTAACGCCACTACGTTTCCGCCCATTTCGGTGGGCGGCCGAATTGAAGCGTCAAACATAAAATTTTTCGATTCGTTGCTGACTGGTTTCCGCCCATTTCGGTGGGCGGCCGAATTGAAGCTATGCCATCCTTCCATTATTTTGTATCCAGATGGATAGTTTCCGCCCATTTCGGTGGGCGGCCGAATTGAAGCTTTCGATTCGGTACCAAACAACGTGGCCATGTGATTGTTTCCGCCCATTTCGGTGGGCGGCCGAATTGAAGCACACACCAGATACACGCACAACACGACGGCAAAGCAGTTTCCGCCCATTTCGGTGGGCGGCCGAATTGAAGCATCCGAGACCGGCTGCTCCAGTTATGTTAGGTGTTCGTTTCCGCCCATTTCGGTGGGCGGCCGAATTGAAGCTTTCACGCCGCCAATTACATTTGCACTGCCGCCACCAGTTTCCGCCCATTTCGGTGGGCGGCCGAATTGAAGCGAGACCAACGACATTCTCGCTGAGGACTTCCCGGAATGTTTCCGCCCATTTCGGTGGGCGGCCGAATTGAAGCACGGGGGTCTCCGTCGCGGTGCGTTGGCCAGAAGGGGGGTTTCCGCCCATTTCGGTGGGCGGCCGAATTGAAGCTGCAGGAACCGGCACGTGCAGATGGTCGTTCGGCAGGTTTCCGCCCATTTCGGTGGGCGGCCGAATTGAAGCAATGGATGATGCGGCGGCGGCTGGTTTGTTGAGCAAGTTTCCGCCCATTTCGGTGGGCGGCCGAATGAAGCATCCATTTTCGCCAGGTAAGGATTCTTGAAATCTTCGTTTCCGCCCATTTCGGTGGGCGGCCGAATTGAAGCAATGGGTTGGCACGGTTGTCGGATTCTACCAAACCGGTTTCCGCCCATTTCGGTGGGCGGCCGAATTGAAGCTCCGGTTGTTTCAGCCTGGATCTAAGGCTTTCAATGGTGGTTTCCGCCCATTTCGGTGGGCGGCCGGTAAAGCCACGCCCAGTGGCCATCGGCAGGTAGATGTTGCCCACGTTTCCGCCCATTTCGGTGGGCGGCCGAATTGAAGCCAGCGGGTACAACTACTCATCTGGGCGACTTGACCACCTGTTTCCGCCCATTTCGGTGGGCGGCCGAATTGAAGCTTCAAGTTCAGACGATCCTTGAACGTCCGCCCCTGGTGGTTTCCGCCCATTTCGGTGGGCGGCCGAATTGAAGCTTGTCAGTGTCGCCAGCACTGCCACCACCGCGTAGCGTTTCCGCCCATTTCGGTGGGCGGCCGAATTGAAGCGATCGTCGAAACGTGCGAGCTGATTTCAGCAGCCGTGGTTTCCGCCCATTTCGGTGGGCGGCCGAATTGAAGCGAGCTTGAGCACTTGGCAGAGCAAGCAAACAAAATCGTTTCCGCCCATTTCGGTGGGCGGCCGAATTGAAGCAACGCTTCCGGTGCGTCCTTGTCATAATTGGCAAGCGTGTTTCCGCCCATTTCGGTGGGCGGCCGAATTGAAGCGCTGTGGGTAAAGATGCGGATGGCCAGCCTTACTACCGTTTCCGCCCATTTCGGTGGGCGGCCGAATTGAAGCCTTCAGTTTGGTGTGGGCGAATCTCCACATTGCGGCAAGGTTTCCGCCCATTTCGGTGGGCGGCCGAATTGAAGCGTTCACCTGGAAGTGGGTTGAGTTCAAGACTTTTTTCGTTTCCGCCCATTTCGGTGGGCGGCCGAATTGAAGCCAGCTTTTCCAGAGCATCGGACACGGCCAGAAGATAGTTTCCGCCCATTTCGGTGGGCGGCCGAATTGAAGCCAACCGCAGCGACCAATCCCGCTTCAGCCACCGTTGATGGTTTCCGCCCATTTCGGTGGGCGGCCGAATTGAAGCACGACTGCGGTATCACCACCATCTTTGTGCAGATCATAGTTTCCGCCCATTTCGGTGGGCGGCCGAATTGAAGCACAGGAAGCGCGGTGTCTGCCTGCTCAATTTTCTGTGGTTTCCGCCCATTTCGGTGGGCGGCCGAATTGAAGCTCTTGGATGAGCCGATCAAGTTCATCGCTGCGACGTTGTTTCCGCCCATTTCGGTGGGCGGCCGAATTGAAGCCTCGCAGTGGGCTGCCAATTCCTTTAGACTGATCGAGTTTCCGCCCATTTCGGTGGGCGGCCGAATTGAAGCTTTTGCTACTACCTGCCCTATCTTTCTAGCGTATCTAGTTTCCGCCCATTTCGGTGGGCGGCCGAATTGAAGCTATAGCTACAGGTGTAGACGACGATGAAGGGTTTATAGTTGTTTCCGCCCATTTCGGTGGGCGGCCGAATTGAAGCGTTAGTCGGAAGGGTTTGCTATCTCGTACTGCTCAAGTTTCCGCCCATTTCGGTGGGCGGCCGAATTGAAGCTTGGCCTGATCGCTGGGGGGTTGTGCGGGTTGCTGATGGTTTCCGCCCATTTCGGTGGGCGGCCGAATTGAAGCCCAAGCGTGAATCTCATCGCAGATCGCTATATACGGGGTTTCCGCCCATTTCGGTGGGCGGCCGAATTGAAGCACGGGGTAGTGGCGAAATTGGCAAACGCGACTGGCGTTTCCGCCCATTTCGGTGGGCGGCCGAATTGAAGCCACTACTGTGCGGCAATTCGGAAAATCAGAGACACCGTTTCCGCCCATTTCGGTGGGCGGCCGAATTGAAGCAGTGGTGGGCGTGGGATGTTCACCACATGATCGACCCGTTTCCGCCCATTTCGGTGGGCGGCCGAATTGAAGCTTTCCGATCACGCCCGCTGAGTTCACTCCAATGTAGGGTTTCCGCCCATTTCGGTGGGCGGCCGAATTGAAGCAAGCGGCACCATACCGAGCGATGCAGCCACTTTTGGTTTCCGCCCATTTCGGTGGGCGGCCGAATTGAAGCCTCAGGCTGATTCAACCGCCATGCTTCGAACGCCATGTTTCCGCCCATTTCGGTGGGCGGCCGAATTGAAGCACGGTCAATGGGAATACTGAACCAGAACAAAAGTCGTTTCCGCCCATTTCGGTGGGCGGCCGAATTGGAAGCCTACCGCCTGCCCGGTTCTGCGTTCGCTCAAACCAGGGTTTCCGCCCATTCGGTGGGCGGCCGAATTGAAGCAGCCACGGCCCCTGGGGATTTCAGGCAGAGCAACGCGGTTTCCGCCCATTTCGGTGGGCGGCCGAATTGAAGCTCCCTACGGTGGGGAGAACGCGACGATGGGAGTTACAGTTTCCGCCCATTTCGGTGGGCGGCCGAATTGAAGCTTGATAAATTGGCATCGTAGACCGCGTAGGCAGTACGGCGTTTCCGCCCATTTCGGTGGGCGGCCGAATTGAAGCACGCAGAAACCAGCCTTGCAATGCACGAACTTGCAATTGTTTCCGCCCATTTCGGTGGGCGGCCGAATTGAAGCAGGGTCACCCACGGATTCGATCCAGCTTCGGTGACTGTTTCCGCCCATTTCGGTGGGCGGCCGAATTGAAGCCGCCCGAATATGTGCGATCAATTCTTTCAGCCGTTCAATGTTTCCGCCCATTTCGGTGGGCGGCCGAATTGAAGCCTGGTAATGCGTGGCGACATGCCAACAATGAACAAAATCGTTTCCGCCCATTTCGGTGGGCGGCCGAATTGAAGCTCCCTCTTCGAAGTCTTCATCGTCGGCAGGGACGGTAGTTTCCGCCCATTTCGGTGGGCGGCCGAATTGAAGCTCGGACGCGACAAGCCAGATCTTCCCGTGGCGGTGACACGTTTCCGCCCATTTCGGTGGGCGGCCGAATTGAAGCGAAATCACATACGACATTTCAGGTAATGTAATCTTGCGTTTCCGCCCATTTCGGTGGGCGGCCGAATTGAAGCGTCAAATCGTCCCAAGAAATTTTTACTGCACCAATCCCGGGGTTTCCGCCCATTTCGGTGGGCGGCCGAATTGAAGCTGTGCAGTTGTGGCATGGTGGGATTTACTACAACAGGTTTCCGCCCATTTCGGTGGGCGGCCGAATTGAAGCTCTTGCCCCGCAGGAAGGCAATCCGAAGGCAGGCAGTTTCCGCCCATTTCGGTGGGCGGCCGAATTGAAGCGAGTCCACCTCCCGCGATTCCCCACGAAGCATGGTGCGTTTCCGCCCATTTCGGTGGGCGGCCGAATTGAAGCCCGATATTAGGGTTGTCAGACAGCATAGCATTCTCGTTTCCGCCCATTTCGGTGGGCGGCCGAATTGAAGCACAGTGGATATTCACACAATAAACGATGACGAGCGTGACTGTTTCCGCCCATTTCGGTGGGCGGCCGAATTGAAGCTACATGAACCTGGGGTACAGCCTAGACGGATTCTTTGTTTCCGCCCATTTCGGTGGGCGGCCGAATTGAAGCGAAGACCAATTTTCGCTCATTTTGACTGTTCATTTTGTTTCCGCCCATTTCGGTGGGCGGCCGAATTGAAGCTAAAATCCAGAGTTAAGACATCTGTCCGAAACAGCGGAGTTTCCGCCCATTTCGGTGGGCGGCCGAATTGAAGCAGGTACAAGTCTGATTGGACTTGACGGTGACAACGCGTTTCCGCCCATTTCGGTGGGCGGCCGAATTGAAGCTCACCGTGAAACGACACCAAGATTGCTGGATCACCCACGTTTCCGCCCATTTCGGTGGGCGGCCGAATTGAAGCGTTTCCCTTTAGGTTTTCGTCCGTCACTTGTATGTTGTTTCCGCCCATTTCGGTGGGCGGCCGAATTGAAGCAAAAAATTAGAAGGGGTGATCGGTGACCATCAAAGAGTTTCCGCCCATTTCGGTGGGCGGCCGAATTGAAGCAGATCCTGCTCAATGCCGCCCTTGTTCCGCATCCCAGTTTCCGCCCATTTCGGTGGGCGGCCGAATTGAAGCGACCAGAAATGGCCTGCTGATATCGACCGTATAGAAAGTTTCCGCCCATTTCGGTGGGCGGCCGAATTGAAGCGTGCTAAATCTGCTGCGATACAATACAGGTTTGAACGTGGTTTCCGCCCATTTCGGTGGGCGGCCGAATTGAAGCGATGAGATCTTCTTTCAGCGCACTTTCTTTCGTTGGGTTTCCGCCCATTTCGGTGGGCGGCCGAATTGAAGCCACGTTGCCAGCGAAAACGGCACTACCAGTCCAGGGCGTTTCCGCCCATTTCGGTGGGCGGCCGAATTGAAGCGAACAATAACCTGCTGACTTTTTCCAATCATCAGCGAAGTTTCCGCCCATTTCGGTGGGCGGCCGAATTGAAGCCTAATCGTTAGCCCAATGATCATTGCCAATTATTTTTGTTTCCGCCCATTTCGGTGGGCGGCCGAATTGAAGCTACCGTCTCCCAGTCGCAATCATCGTAATCGCAAACAGGTTTCCGCCCATTTCGGTGGGCGGCCGAATTGAAGCAGACAAGCGTACACACCGGAGGATTTGGAGGAGTTTTGTTTCCGCCCATTTCGGTGGGCGGCCGAATTGAAGCTGAATAGGTCGGCGGAATTGACGACGGAGCTTTACGGTTTCCGCCCATTTCGGTGGGCGGCCGAATTGAAGCGTCCCAATTAAACCGTGTTCGGATCTTGTCGATTAGGGTGTTTCCGCCCATTTCGGTGGGCGGCCGAATTGAAGCCGCAGTGCCCATGATCTCGGTAATTTCAGCGTCGATGTTTCCGCCCATTTCGGTGGGCGGCCGAATTGAAGCTCTGGTATAACGGCACCGGTGGGCCAGGATTATTACGCGTTTCCGCCCATTTCGGTGGGCGGCCGAATTGAAGCGATTGCTACCCAATCGGTTTCAAATTCGCCACGCTCTTGTTTCCGCCCATTTCGGTGGGCGGCCGAATTGAAGCCTGGGGCGTTTTCCCCTTGTAGCCAAAGCCAAACAAGGTTTCCGCCCATTTCGGTGGGCGGCCGAATTGAAGCCTGCCTTTTGCCCAGCTCGTTCCATCCAGTCCGATACTGTTTCCGCCCATTTCGGTGGGCGGCCGAATTGAAGCACCCACCCACCGTGCGAGAACGTCCGCTTCCACGATGCAAGTTTCCGCCCATTTCGGTGGGCGGCCGAATTGAAGCCGCATTGGCTTTAAGGCACTTGCCCGCGATAGTGAATTGTTTCCGCCCATTTCGGTGGGCGGCCGAATTGAAGCCTGTCTGTGACTGGAAGGGATTCGCCCACCCAGTAGGCAGTTTCCGCCCATTTCGGTGGGCGGCCGAATTGAAGCGTATCAAATTCGTTAAGTATACTCGATGCAGAAACAAAGTTTCCGCCCATTTCGGTGGGCGGCCGAATTGAAGCCTGGTTAGAATAAACAGACAAATCCCTAATCGAAAAGCGTTTCCGCCCATTTCGGTGGGCGGCCGAATTGAAGCACGCACATCCTGGTTATGACGCAAGCCATTGGAATTGGGTTTCCGCCCATTTCGGTGGGCGGCCGAATTGAAGCTCGATCTCGCTCGTTGCCCCGGTGAACTTGTACACAGTTTCCGCCCATTTCGGTGGGCGGCCGAATTGAAGCCCTGCTTTCCTTGCTTTTAACTTTCACGGCAGATTTGTTTCCGCCCATTTCGGTGGGCGGCCGAATTGAAGCTTGACCAGCGGGACCGATACGTAAGTTTCTCTATCCGTTTCCGCCCATTTCGGTGGGCGGCCGAATTGAAGCTTGATCGCCTGACTGATCTGCAGTTGCGTCAGGACACCGTTTCCGCCCATTTCGGTGGGCGGCCGAATTGAAGCGTCTTTCAGTTCTTCGATGTCGCGGGTGCATTGCAGGGTTTCCGCCCATTTCGGTGGGCGGCCGAATTGAAGCACTATCGCCTACAGGGTCAACATCAGAACTCCAGATTCGTTTCCGCCCATTTCGGTGGGCGGCCGAATTGAAGCGCTTCAATCTCGCAATCAAGGTAAATGTTCTCCTTGTTTCCGCCCATTTCGGTGGGCGGCCGAATTGAAGCCCAATATCGTGCGAAATTAACACTTCGATATTATCACGTTTCCGCCCATTTCGGTGGGCGGCCGAATTGAAGCAGCTCCATCACCTGACCGCCATCGCTCCAGGTCATGTAGTTTCCGCCCATTTCGGTGGGCGGCCGAATTGAAGCTCCTGATTCTCACCACCTTTGCCACTGCTCAGGTTAAGTTTCCGCCCATTTCGGTGGGCGGCCGAATTGAAGCGATTTCAGTAGCAATGATGGCCGCGAACGTGGATCCAAGTTTCCGCCCATTTCGGTGGGCGGCCGAATTGAAGCAATTTGGTTGGTTGCTGAAGCGTTTGCTTGTCGCCATGGTTTCCGCCCATTTCGGTGGGCGGCCGAATTGAAGCTTTCGGTACTGATAATCCGTTAGACGGAGAAACCACAGTTTCCGCCCATTTCGGTGGGCGGCCGAATTGAAGCAGCAGCTCTTGGTACCAACCCATCTGTTATGATGGCGTTTCCGCCCATTTCGGTGGGCGGCCGAATTGAAGCGAAGTTGTTCTTCTGTACATGGTTGGACGGGTTTATCGTTTCCGCCCATTTCGGTGGGCGGCCGAATTGAAGCATCAATCAGCCCACCCTTGAGTAATCGCATCACCGAGGTTTCCGCCCATTTCGGTGGGCGGCCGAATTGAAGCCAGCCGGTGCCGACTCTACACCAGTGGCTGCATCTTGGTTTCCGCCCATTTCGGTGGGCGGCCGAATTGAAGCCTTCTTTCTGCGTTGTGCGTTCTTCTCGCCTAACTCGTTTCCGCCCATTTCGGTGGGCGGCCGAATTGAAGCCTTGGACTTTTATCTTACAGATCGCCGCACTTGGATGTTTCCGCCCATTTCGGTGGGCGGCCGAATTGAAGCTCGTGGACTCCCGGCTTTAGTGGGGCATCCCATTCCTGTTTCCGCCCATTTCGGTGGGCGGCCGAATTGAAGCTTTGCACAAAACGAGAATGCTATGGCAGTTGACTACACGTTTCCGCCCATTTCGGTGGGCGGCCGAATTGAAGCACCTTCCCGAGCGATACCATTTTGACTTCTGGCGGGGTTTCCGCCCATTTCGGTGGGCGGCCGAATTGAAGCTTTGCCGCAGGTCTGTACAACTCAGGTAGAGTCTTTGTTTCCGCCCATTTCGGTGGGCGGCCGAATTGAAGCTGTCCAAACATCATCGTCGACCCGCACCACCCCCCAGTTTCCGCCCATTTCGGTGGGCGGCCGAATTGAAGCGATTCTGCTGTGTTGGTATGGCAATTGTGCCACAATGGTTTCCGCCCATTTCGGTGGGCGGCCGAATTGAAGCGATGGCAAAATTCATCGATTACATGGTTCTGATCGCCGTTTCCGCCCATTTCGGTGGGCGGCCGAATTGAAGCACTCCAGGTGGCGGCGGGGCAAAATCCATCGTAACCTGGTTTCCGCCCATTTCGGTGGGCGGCCGAATTGAAGCTACGTAAAAATTGGCGAATGGTACGTTGCAGGTTTCAGTGTTTCCGCCCATTTCGGTGGGCGGCCGAATTGAAGCCCTGTTGTTCTGGGCTCATGTCTGACAGCTTCTTGGTGGTTTCCGCCCATTTCGGTGGGCGGCCGAATTGAAGCTTTCTGCTTTGCCATTTTTTCTGCCAACAACATATTCTTCATCTTCGCTGATCTGCTGTGGTCTTTCGTGGATATAAAGAGTCAATCCTTTCCGCAGCGACTCTTTTTGAAACTCCCGCTTCAAGAACCGGGCATCCACAAGGGTGCCATTGACCTGAATCATCCATGCCCTTGGAGTCTTGTCCATCCGGCTGCGAACTCTTCGAAGAGGGCAATCGGCGGTTGTTCAACCAAGGCATTCTCGGAATAGTCGGTGCTGCTCATGTTACTTTTTTATAAACCTCTCTGCGTAGGTGACCATCCATTTCTCTAATAGGGCACATGTTCCCTGCAATGTGATTGTTGGTAACGGGCCGGACGACCCATCATAAAGAGCTGGGTAAAGAGTGATATGTTGATCTTCAAGTTCGACCAAAAACCCATACCCGTCGGCAAGGCCGATGTCAAAATCATCTGTTTTGCGGCGTTCGCCGTCGATGCATAAAGCCTTTTCGTCAACAAGAGGCTCATGCAACTGAAAGAACACCATCATTTTCTTGTTAAGTATCACATACACGAGGTCGAGACCATCGTGGTTTGGCATCGGTATGCTGGCAAATGATTCCATGAAGCAGACGCTGCAATTTGCGTCGGTGTCGTCCCCTGCCCATTTGTTGTAAAACGCCCTGTACGCATTTACAAAACCGTCCAGATCAAATTCCCGTAATGGGACTGAGATGTTGTCGATCATGCTCATTCCTCCCAGTCTTAAGGTTTACAAGGCCACCTTCGACATCATGCCCGCTTCTCGCAGGACATAAAGTTGTCGAACCATCCACTGCTGATCCCACAGCAAGCACTTGTGCATCGACCCGTTGAGCATCTTCTCGAACGAGTACATCCCCGGCTCTGGAAACTCCAGGTGTAGCACATAGGCGAAGGCGGCGAGACTGCCTTCACGCAGACTCACGTTGAGCTTGGTACGCGTTGCGTTCGCCACGCCGAATGTCTGATAGGTGCCGACCACTGCCACACCGATTTGCTTGGCTGATTTGGAATTTGGAAACTGTGCCTGAACGAAGTCCCGAATCTTGGTCCGACTCACACCGCCCAAGGCGAGAGACGGGAAAACGATTTGTTCGGCCACGAGTGCTACAATCTTCTCCATTCGACAAGTGAAGTAGAAGAGTGCATCGCCCAACGCAGGCTGCCCTTCCACGGCGGCGGCGAATGGGGCTACTTCGGGATGAACGACCTCGCCAGGGAAGTAGCGGCTGATGAGGTAATTGACGTTACGGCGGCGAGTGGCCTGAGAGTTGAACGACAACTTGTCCGTAAGATACTTGCGGATGTTGTCGATGGACTTGCAGCAAGCGAGCTTCGGGATGTGTTTAAGTGCATGTTCGGTCAGGTCTTTGGCGTAGATCCTCAATGTGGGGTCGGGGAAGCGTGGCGTGGCCGGTGCATCCACAGCGACTACCGGTGATCGCTCTTCCTGGTCGAACAGCGAGCGTTCCTTGGTAGCGGCAACGGGTTTGCCAAGGTGTCCTTCGACTCGACTTTTCAGGCGGCTGACGGTCTGCGTTATGTCCTTTTTGTGCTTCGCTTGTTCAGCATCTTCGGCACGCTCGGCGGCGGACCATACGGCACGTACCGTCTCTAGAACGGACTCGACCGAAGGCGAACCGTTTGCTGGTGCAGCAGGACGACGATTTTGTTTCACTGTTGCCAAGCCCGGTTCCCTCGTTAAGCTGTATTAGGAGTTGCCGTACAACTACAAGGAACTTATGATAGCGTTCGGCGTTCAGCAAGGGAATCCTGATGGCGACGACCTTCGGTAAAAAAGATTCGTGACCTCCGTAAAGCTAAGGGCCCGGGCCAACGGGCCGTCGCCGCCGATCAGGTGCAGTTTCCGCCCGTTTCGGTGGGCGGCCGAATTGAAGCGGTGGTGCTGCAGCACGTCGTAAGTTCAAGAAAGACCGTTTCTGCCCATTTCGGTGGGCGGCCGATGCAAGACGGTCGTTCACTGCAGGCGTACAATAGTGACAAATGACCAGTTCAGAGAGTTCAGCATGCAAGATCATATACTCACTGATCGATTTGACCTAGCGCTGTTATTCACCAGCCGTATCCATCGTAAGCAAAGTCGCAAAGGAACTAATGTTCCGTATATATCGCACTTGCTTTCAGTTTGTGCATTGGTACTCGAACATGGTGGAAACGAGGACCAAGCAATTGCAGCATTGCTTCATGATGCGCCCGAAGATCAGGGAGGTCAGGGTATCCTAGATCGTATCCAACATACATTTGGCTCAAAGATTGCTGCATTAGTTGCCGCCTGTGGAGAACCAGTAGAATTGAATGGGGCCAGTTGGCGAGAACGTAAAACGGCGTTCATTAGTGCCCTTGAGTATGTCCCGATGGATGCTCAGCTAGTAATTGCTGCAGACAAGGCTCACAACTTGGCATGCCTCGTGGACGACTATCTCCAACTCGGCGTAAGCGTTTTTGATAGGTTCAATGGTGGTAAGATAGGCACAATGTGGTATTATGATAGCTTGGTTGAACTAATTTCGCCCAAAATACCTGTTCCACTTGCTCTACGACTAAAAGAACCGCTCAAAATCCTTAAATCGGCAGGTTAAGTTCGAACCATTCCTGGAATATGGGTAAAGATATTATCCAGACATGATGCATCCAATTCACCGCTACTGTCGATAATAACGGCTCCGAAGTGCTTGATAGCATAATCTATAAGTAACTTCTGCATGATATAGAATCTTTCCGGGTCATTTAGAACCAGAAAATCCTCTGGCCCCAGATGTTGCTTCCTTCTTTTAGCCAAGCGTGCCAATCGTGTTTGATGATCTGCTACTAGTACGAACGTGTGATCGAATCGGGGATGATGGTCAATGATTAGCTCTAACTGATCTGTCAATCCACGTGTACCAATTGCACTGTGGAAAGCAAGAGAACGCAAAAGGATCAGTGAGTCTTGAATGATATCATCTGATGGGGGTACATACTTTTCCAGGTCGTAGAGTAATGCAGCATGATAAAGCCAGCCGACCATGGCATCTCCATTCGTCGCATCGCGTCGAAGTCGGTCGGCCAATTCGTAGATTGGGTTGTCCTCTACCATCGTATTATGTCGGATGTTCCAATTTCCTGGTGCATTTTCACGAAAAAGCCTGCATACTGTGCTCTTGCCAGCAAGATCTAATCCTTCAAAGTGGACTATCATTGAAATATCCTTTTAAAACTTTGTTTTTAACCGAATCAGGCGAGGTCGGATTGGACGATTCAATAAGAAACGCATATTGTTGTCATTGCAGAAAAGAGGAAAATCCATTTCGTACTGTTCCAATCTTGTTGAGTCGTACTGACATTCGCCTGGCAAAATCTGGCCACCGGTACTCACACTTCCACCATTCATCAAAACAATCACACTCACAGGTACTTGTCGATCGATTGTTTCTGCGAATGCAGTTTTCCCAGTATGAAGAAAAGCCGCGTCACCTGTCACACAGATTACATTCAACGTAGGTTCTGCTATCGCGATACCTGTAGCCACCCCCACTGAACATCCATAGCAAAGACAAGAATCAATTGTTCTAAGTGGATCTAATGTGTGCCCGCCTAGATCGCCAACGATGAACCGATTCTGAACACTCCTCAGAATCGCGTATAATGCTTCATACTTGTCGGTAATTCGATAAGATCCCTCATGATTATTCTTCAATGGGACAGTTTGAACTCGTTGTGCCCCGATGCCAGCAGCCAACTTGTCAGCTAAGTAAGGCAAACCGTGTTCTTTAACAACAAAATTTGCTGATGATGCAGCTAGTGACGCTAACCAGCGTCGAGGTAGAGGATACGCCTTCAATACAATCTCATGATCCAGATCAACATCACGATCTACCATGCCAACGATGATATTAACAACTGCGCCGGGGGAAAAATTTGGTTGTGAGTACAGTTCCTCTATCCAATCGTATACCTTTCCTTGCCGTTCTTCCAGATTGCGGCGTTGCAGTTTTCCATTGACAGGATGGACTACCCAGTGTTCTGGTTTTCGGCACCAGTTTAACCTTGCCTTTTCTGGTTTCTGTCTAATTAGCTGGCTTGATTCCATCGTGAGTAAATTTGTCAGTCTGAGCACAACTAATGTTTTTAGCTGTTCAGACAATTGTGGTGCTTGTCTTGCCAAATCATAAGCATCCTGCAATGAGCACGGTTCTAGCCATAATGAGCAAGGGAAGTCAGCATAGGGCCGTGAATCCTGTAGGATCTGTGATTGTTGTACATCAATGTCATCTAGCACAACAAGCACCATGCCAGCATGTACGCCAAGTGTACAAATATTGATAAATGGGTCAGCCGCATCATTAAGTCCGAGGTTCTTAAAAATACTTACAGACCGTACCCCTGCCAAGCTTGCCCCCCATGCGAGGGCTAAAGAATTTTTTTCATTCACAGAAAATACCTGGATACCTAACAGGGACGCCAGTTCGTGTGCATGGAATCCTGGGTATGCAGTTATTATTTCAATACCTCCGTCCAACAATCCCCAGGCGACTGCTTGTATTCCAGATACTTCATCCATGATTCAGCCCCAGATAGGTTTCTTGATCAACGGGTTTTCGCCACGCTGTGCTTTGGCATGAGATTCATACGCTGCTGAGAGCATGCAAACAGGTATAGCGTGGTCCTGTATCAGCGAACGCAGGTCATTTTCCGTTACCTGGCCGGCCAGGTAACGGAAAAATTCGCCAACCACTCCCTCCTTGACCTGTTCAATATACAGACGCGATCGGTCGAAGCTCTGCAGTTGATCAAGGTGGATCAACTCAACTTCCTTTCCACCAATCATCTTAGTGTTGCGGAAGATCTGGATCTCGAAGTGGTTGTTGCCCCCAGGCAACAGATCGGCGGCAGCGCTTGCGTCGTGGTCTGATTTCGACTGGTAAGAATGGATCGCTACTGCTAGGAACGGCCCGACGTGGACACGATGATGCTCATGCTTAACGCGGCCGTTCCCCTTGTAAAGGTCGGCAGGGGGATAAAGCCAGCCTCGTTGTGAAAAACTGTTGTGAAGGAGGTTCAGCGAAGCTTGGCCTATTGCTACGCCATTGCTCATGAAGGTAATGGCAGCGTTTAGGTCCACTTCCCCGAAGTTTCTGAATTGCATGTCGAGTTCTTCGTCGTTGTGCGGACAGGCGGTGTGGTAGTCTTGTCCAAACAGCCGCACATGATCATCGCGGGTCAATTGCCGAAGAAGTCCGTTTGGTTGAATGAACGATGCATAAACGCTCATAGAGTCGGCCGATTTGCCGCTGGCCGTGCCTGCCTTGTAGAAACGGTATACACAGTCGAAGAAGTGGTGACCGCTGTGCGAAGCTTTTCCGTGGCCGGAGTGATAGCTGTGGTGGTCCTGCGTGCGAATTTCTTCTGGGAGCCGCCATTGTCCGTCGGCATGATGGGCATGAATGTCAGTTACCGGACAACCTGTCTTTTTGCAGACATCTCGGACGATTCGTATCGCTTCTTCGATCCCGGGGTGATAGCGACGGTGGGCACACACTGAGACGACAACGGGTCGCTGTCGTCGGGTTTCGTTCCAGACTGACATAATCTCGTCGAAATCGCGCTCAATTCCCTTCGCCTCAACCGGATCACTCACGGCCCCTCGGCGAGTGGTGATCGGCTTATCGAGCAATACATCCATGCCACGTTGCATCGCCCAAAGTACATAAGGTCGATGCGATAATGGGTCTGTTGCAACGATGATTGCGGCAGGGTGTAACCGATCCGCTATCGAGTCGAGTGTCTGCCTTGCTTCGATCGGCATTTCTGTCTCGAACCGAGCAACAGTATGGATTTCCGCATTCAGCCCAGAGTCCGCAAGGGCACGGGTAGCGCCATCACGGCCTGATTCCAGTTCGACAGCTGCGGTGAGTCGAACTCCGTAGCGAGGCCCTAAATTAGCGATTGCAGGCAGATAGAAGCGACGAGCGTGGGGCCCAACCCCGGCAATCATCAGCGTCTGTGATGGATTCATTGCCCCGCTCCATCTGATCGACTATGACGTAATAGAGCAGGCCATATTTGGTTCAAACCATTTTGAAACACGGGAACAAGTTCATCAGGCTTCTTGGCTCGATCGAGACCGCGGATGATTCCTCGCCAAATACCTTTATGATCTTCACATACTTCAAGGCTTGGAGTTCCATTTGGATCTACTGAACTGAGCACAACCCTGATCCGATGATCGAGTCGATGCGGGGCGAGGGCAGTGCGCCATGCGAGTTCTGATGATTCATTTGCTCTTTCAATGAGGATAAACACATCAACTTCACGCATCATTACTTCACGATGATTGGGTACTCGTTC
Organism: Zavarzinella sp.; assembly: GCA_041399155.1. NCBI lineage: Bacteria > Pseudomonadati > Planctomycetota > Planctomycetia > Gemmatales > Gemmataceae > Zavarzinella > Zavarzinella sp. The sequence goes on along the minus strand of JAWKTI010000002.1, from coordinate 982,165 downwards.
AGGCGGTGTCTTAGTATGATTCCCGCCCGGCAGATCAGCGATCGCTACAGCGAAGAACTGACGAAGCCGGATAATTTTCTCAGCGATAAGATCCTCCATGTCTGAAGTCCAGGAAAGTTTTACGGCTTCTCGCGCAGACTTGGCCTGAGCAGGATCTTTTTCACTCAAAGATAAATACCAATCTGGTGTCGGTGAGGCACCATCGCAATCGAGACGCCAACCTTGACATTTGATGGCACCTCGGTAATGATTTAAAGCCAGACTAAAAACTGATTTTCCACAGTTTGGATCACCGATAATACCGACAATTAATGTGGACTTGGGTGCAGTCAAATAGGGTGTAAGCCAAGATTCCGGTTCCGGACGTTCGCCGAGCGAGGATCCATCAGCATCGTATACGATTACCTGACCATCGGCAGGGGTCAAACATTGAATGATCCGAACTTGATTCTCTACCGCCTTGGCCGCCACCGCTGCGTAAGCCTTGCCGTTCGCGCGACCCGTGATGCACAACTTATCGACTTTGTATCGACACAACTCGGACAGAGCTGGATCCATCAGCCTTTCGATCGCCGCATCAGTCAGATGAGCCTCTTGTGCAAAATCCATTTCGAAGACCGCACAACGGGGATCGCAAGTAGGATGAAAGCGACAGCGACTGTTCGCCAAATTCTCCGAGGTACCAGTCGTACCCCCTAAGCGGACTTGCGATTTGCAGTTGGCAGCTGCGAGCGTTGCCGCAGCGTGTGCGTACATCCACATGGGTCCCCACCCGGTGATGATCCAATCTGTTGCTGGATAGGATTGGATCGAAAGTGGATTGATTCTGATAGTCTCTGGTGCCCAGTAACGGTCCTTCGACTTTTGAAATTCGATCTGATTTCCTTCCGTAATCGTGTACCAGTCGCTCATAAGGTTTATTCCTCAGATGCATCGCCTGTCGCAACCTCCCACCAAAGGATGCGATCGGGTTGATGAAGAATCTGTATCAATCGTCGCTCGTTCCCGCGTCGCGCGATCCAGCCACACACGGAGACGACATCTCCGACCCGCAACAGGTTCGCTGCCTTGTGAAAGCAGATGATAGAGATCACACCTTTATTGTCTTTCAACTCATACTCGGATCTTTTGTAAGCAGCACGAGAAGCCCTAAGAACTTTCCCATGTAAAACGGTTCGACCCGAAATGATCCAGTCATGGCCGACACAGAATTCATTTGACTGATGCGGCAAGAACATCAGAGCAACCGCTGTTCCGCCGCTAAGCAAAGTATCAGCGAATCGGCGATCGCTTAGGGCCGCATGCCGACCGCCGGGGAAGATCCGGTCAATTAATTTCCAGGTCCCAGACAAGAGCGGGACAGTCAGCATATCGCTCTCAACTGCTGCTGCAAGCTTTTCACGGATCAACGGCAATTGATTCGCGTCTACTGGCACGATCAGATCCCAATCCGAGTCGGCTCGCTGAAGTCCAATAGCCCGCGAACCGGTCACACGAATTCCAGCAACATTCACCCCAACATCACGAAGGATGCTGATTAGCGGTCCTGGAGGTTCTCCAATTTCCTTCCCAAGCTGAAGCGTCTTTAACACGTTAGAAACCTCAGAAGCCCCGATGACAGGAGCGTGGATACCGCACTTTGCCTGTCGAATCCAGCCGAGATCATGTAACTCTTTCTGGTAACGGAGTGGATCACTGAACGAATGAGGGACCTTCCGCAACTTTCCTTCGCATGGAGCGTATTTGAGCTTCACCAGTGTACCGGCGGGCTCGAACAGGCTGTCCCAGACCATCGCGACGCATCCATCACGAAGTATAATATGGTCGCCAGGTTCGAGTACTTCGTTCTTGTGAAGAAGTCCTTGTTGAGGAATTACACTCCGAACGTCAACATCTCGTACAACCGTTCTGTTCTGGCCAGGCGACCATCCCAGTGGTAACAGCTCACTCACCAATGCCGTTTCATAACTGTTACTATCTCGGCAAGCCATCAGGACTTCAAAATCACGGCCGACTCGGGCAGAATGCTCGGCCAACACCTGTCGACAGATACCGCATGGCCGAGTGATCGGTTCCGTCCCGTTGGAAGCAATGGCAAGTGCCAATACGTCTGGATCGTCTGCCATGGTCGCGATTAGCAGTACCGCTTGTTCAGCATGGATGTTGGTGACGTGATTGAACGACGAATACTGCCCGGCCTGGTAGACTTTTCCCAAAACCGTGAGTACAGCAGCGCCATAAGTAGTTCCACTCTGGTTAGTCAAGAATGCCCTTGCTGCTGCAGCACGCGCTGCATCAACGAGCTGGAATCGTTGATCATGACTAAGCATCAGATTCTCATTTGTTGGTAACAATATATGAGTGTTATCGGATCGTTGTTCCCTGCGATCATTACCCTAAATTCATTTCAAAGCTAGTGTCTCAAACTGAGGTGCAGGTAAAGACACAGGCAAAAATAGTCGAAAGCAACTGTTTTGCCATAAATCTTTGCAAATAACACATTCAAGATCAAGGCAATACTGGGTGGGTTGCCGATCTAGAGTGTAGTTTGCCATACCTCGGGCTGGTACATCGAAGCACAGGAACACAATTCGTACAAATAATTATTTCGCTACGGAATAAGCTGCAAGAGTCAATGATCGGCACCTCTTACGACTTCCCTTTTCTATAGTCGTTTTCTTACATTCTATTTGACATCCACGTAGTTCATGAGGCTCTTGTTCGATTGGTGTGAATCACTTCAGCAAGCCAAAAGGGATGTTGCAATTGTAGATATGGTGCTGAACCATTCTGATTTCTAGGTATTGTTCTAGAATGCCTCCGAAATCACTGAACAGAGATTAGAGGGAACTTAAAAACGTTTTCAGCAGATGAGTATTCTGTCCTTTCGCACTGGTGATTTTGTCGAGCTTTTCGCCGAACAGCATGGACATTTTTCCATCTGCCACAGGATTCGCCTCTACTTTTTCTACTTTTTCACCAAATGGTTGTGGATAAAGTCAGAATAACTTATTGAAGATGTACTTCAAGTCGGTGCTCCTTGACCGTTCCTGCGGAATGGTCCGCGGGAGGCTGGAATGTGTCCGATCATCAAATTATTCATCTGGGGGATCTTGCGCGCATCGAATCAATGGTCGAAACGATTATTTATCGTAGAGATCCGGATTTCGACGACATCGTTCAGCACGTACGGCTGCGACTCATACAGGGGAAATACAATCCTGCAAAGGGAGAGCTCCAAGCGTGGGTGAGAACAACTGCTAAACGTTGGAAAATTGGTATTTATCGAAAGCAGTCATCATTTTCGAAACTGTGCCCTACGTTGGGCGTGATGACTGCTCGAAGATATTTTCTTGTGGAGCAGACTTTTGTCAATGATCCGGTTCGATTGTCCCCCAACGATAAAGGTATTATTACAGGCTGGAAAGAACGAAAACGCCTCGTGCTGCTGGTAGTACCCAACCTGCTGGGAATCCTTTCAGAACATGATCAGCTGGAATTGGTTGCTCATGATGCGTTGGCGGCGTTTCACCAAGCCTGCTTAGGTGATCTTTGCAAACGATCCCGCATAGTGTGGCTGGAAGAAAACTTCGACATCAACCCAGCTACCATTACTAAAATCTGGAATCGTGGCAAACGAGAACTCCAGAATCTGGAACTCATCAAAAAAATTCAAAATAATCTCTAAAAATCTCTAAAAAATGTCCTGAAAGCAATTTCACACGCGTAATCTTCTGAAACGGAGAATCCAATGTCACGCCCGATCATTCTCACCACGGTGGGCACCAGTTTATTCTACCCCAACCTGGCAAACCTGTCCAAGTCGCTCGAAACAGAGCGGGCCTTACCCGCCGATCGGAAACAGTGGACCGAAGAGCAGTTCCAGATCTACGAAACGATGTCGACGGCATTTGCGAATGAGGATTGGCAAGGAGTTGCCCACCAACTGGCACGGTTACCAGCCGATACCAGAATCTGTGGGGCAGAAATCAATTCCGTCCACAGCCTGCTTCAACAACAATTTGCCACCGCCAATGCAGGAATCTATCTTTTTCATTCCGATACGGAAGCGGGGAACAATATTGTTGCCATTCTGGCCGCATATTTCCGCCTGCGTGGGCACGATCCGGTAGAAACCCGGATGATCAGTGGTTTACAGGACAGCGATCCCCAACTGTTTCGGACGCGGGGCCTGAAAAACCTGGCACGTTCCATCGGCGAAACGGTACGCACCTATTCATCAGAGGCCTGCGCCATCAATGCCACGGGTGGGTACAAGGCCCAGATTGCCATTGCCGTTCTGTTGGGGCAGGCGATTGGAATTCCCGTTTATTACATGCACGAACGGTTCAGCGAAATCATTTCCTTCCCACCAATGCCCGTGGCACTCGATTTTTCGTTCTGGATGAAATACAGCGGGCTGTTAACTTCTCTGGAAAAAGGAGTTTACGAAAAAAAACTCTTTACTGATGAGCTCGATGAAAAACTCGATTCTCTGATCAATTCCGAGCAGATTGATGGTCGGGATTACCTTGAATTGTCGGCGACTGGCCAGATTTTTCAGGAAACATTTCGTCATCGCTTTCGGACAGATCGCACGCAGATTCTGCCACCCGCATGCGTGGCGAAAAAACCGAACCAAATTGAAAAGGCGGGCTGGCCGGGAACCTTCCCGCGTGCAATCCGCTTTATGGAAGAGGTCACCACTGAGATTCCTCAGGTGATATATTGTAAAACGCGCGTTTACAATCCGGATCTAGCAGAACCTACCCGTTTTCGGCTGAAACATGGGGAGATCGAAGGAATTTTCACTGATGGCTCCCGCACTGTGAAGTTTGAAGTGAAAACCACTGCCAACACGGAAAATCAGCACCTTGCCGTGCTGGCTGCACTTAATCAATGGCTGATGGAACGATAACTATTCTCAATGATCCGTAATTACCAGGTAAATATTAATGATAAATAAGCCGCTTTTTTTATTTGTCGCTGTAATTAGCTTCATCATTGGGCAGCTGACTGTCGCTAGTTGGGAAAAGTTCTTTTTGGATTCTTGGTTACAGAATTATTTACTTCTGAAGTGTACTGCAATTTCAATTCTATTCATTTTGCTTTTGATTTGTGTATATCATTTTCGCCGTGTTTTACTTCAGCCAATTAATCGTTTACCACATTCCAAGCCGCCTTCCGAAAAACCAGTGTTAATACTGTTTCTATCTAATCTGAAAGGTAGTGATATTGGAGTACAGGGTTACCCAAAGTGGTTTGAACCAACCTGGAACTTCAAATGTGATATTGCAAAGCTAGCGCAGCTAAAATCTGATGCAGAGAAAAAGTTCTGGAGTTGGGAAATGCCACTTCATGCAATTCAACACCACCTTGGAGAGCTGAAAGTTGTCGCAATTGTAGCATCTAAAGAATCGATTTTACAAGCTTATCTATTTCATGATTATTTGGCAAATTATCCAGAACTCAGACATTTACAAGTTAAAGTAATTATCAACAACAAGAACAATCAAGTTGATGTAATTAATTGCCCTAGACAAGCGGATGAATTATCCAGAGATAATGGTTGGGATTTTGAAGACTTTGATAAATTATCTAAAGCACTCGACCGTGGGATTAAGAAAATGCACAATGAATCTGTAATAAAGACAGATAGTGAAGTAATGATTGATTTTACTGGTGGCCAGAAAGTGACTGCAATCGTTACCTGTGCTGTAACATATAATCGAGAAGTAAGTGCGCAGTACGTTTCCACAGTAAACAACGAAGTGCGTGGGTACAACCTTTATAATTCTGAAGTTAATGAAAAAGAACTGGGTTTGTAAAATTACATATGTAAATTATTTTATTTGATTACTATTTGAATTATCTTACTTCATGCTTTCTATCCTGCAAACCACTCGCAACGTTCGGCTAACCACTCCAGGTCGCCTGTTACCCTGGATGGGGATGGCAATTCGTGGCTTAGTGGGCGCCCGGCTAAAAGCCACAACCTGTCTATGCGGTCCGCCAGATGAGCTTGGAAAAATCACTCACCAGACAGGTTGTGCCTACGGCGAAACAATCGATGCCACGCCCACTCCTGCCAATCGTAATTTTGCGGGCCAGGATGATGGCTTTCGTCCCGTGGTCATCGCACCGCAATTCCCCTGTAAAGTGGCGTTAAAGCCTGGTGATGGTTTCCGCGTGACGGTTTCTTTCTTTGGCAGCACTGCCATCGCGTGGCACGATCTGTTTTGGGAAACATTCGCCCACTGTGGGCAGGATTCTGCGGCAGGTTTCAATCCGTTCCACACGCAATTCACTCTAGAACCGATTCTGACAAGAAAATCGGTGGACATCAATCCAGTGCGACCGCTGAAGAACAAAGACAGTGCAGTAGACCTGGAAATTGAACTCACTTCCCCGCTTTTTCTACGTGAAGAATATCAGCGTGGGAAGCACCGCACCATCTTCGAACCCACATTTGCAGATTTCATGGGTGCGTCTCTCCGCACTTTGGGTGGGCTGTTCCGCTGTTACGATAAACCACTTCAGGCTGACTTCGCCCGCATGAAAGAACTTGCTGCTAGTGTTCTCACAGAATCGCATTCTTTCCGCCCATTCAAACAACTCCGTCATTCCAACAGAACCGATCACCGTGCAGTGCTGCAAGGTGTCATTGGTAAGGCCCAATTCCGACAAGTTCCAGTGGAGCTGATTCCCTGGATTCATTACGCAGGAATTGTGCACGTGGGCCCGCACCGCGTGGCGGGGGCCGGCGGTTGGAAAACAACTTTGATGCAGTGATTTTTCTTTTTTCAGACTTTTTTGTCCTACTTCTGCCTCCTGGTACGTTCTTACTGAGTGGCATTCAGAAACCAGTCATGAAATACATCATTGCCTACGATATTGCTGACCCGAAGCGGCTTCGCAAAATAGCCCGACTCATGGAAAAATGGGCAATCCGTACCCAGAAATCAGTTTTTCTGCACTCTGGTGATTCTGCATCAATCTAAGCCATTTTGGATACAGCGTCACAAATCATCGACCCATATGCGGACATTATCCAGGTGTGGGAATTACCAGCAGCGAAATCAATTGATGGCATTCAGATTGGCATGGAGCATCGTGCCACTCAGCACGTGGTAATTTGCATTGCAAACAAACCACTATTAACACTGGGAAGTTCAGCTTCCCAAACAAACACCCAGGAGAACCCGGATGATTAAAGTTGCCCAAACACCGCATCATGAAGAACAATCTTCTTCCCAAAACAAGCAGTTGATTGAATTTCAACAGCAAATCTATCTCGATACGATCATGGCAGAAATTCCCCATGGTCATTTAATGGGCTGGCTGCTGGATCACCGTAATCTGATTGCAGCGTGGGGGCGAGTTTCCAATTCCGATGGTGCTGATACCCCTGGTGTCGATCAACTTACGTGCCGGTCTGTCAAACCACAACTAAGCGAATGGCTGCAGAAGATATCTGATGATATCTACCATGGCACTTACGAACCAATGGCTATTCGCTGGATACTGATACCCAAATCCAAGCCTGGGCAGTTCCGCCAGTTAGGTATTATGACCGTGCGGGATCGTGTTGTTCATGCTGCAATCAAACAAGTTTTGGAACCAATCCTGGAACCAAGGATGGTGCCACAGTCTTATGGATTCAGACCAGGCAGATCAGTTGCCAGCGCTCTGGCCGATGCTGTTCAGATACTCGATTCCGGTGAACGGATAAATCGGCCCATGACATTTGCTGCTTCATTGGATATCGAAAATTGCTTCGATACTATCGATAACCAGTTATTAATAGAGCAACTTCGCACCTTGATCTCCGATGATGATCTGATGTCATTGCTGCAAAAATTACTCAATTCTGGGGCTACTACAGCAACTTCACGATTCTGGCGAACCAGGCAGCGTGGTCTCATTCAAGGCAGTTCACTGTCACCTTTGTTGTGCAACTTCTATCTTGATCGTCTGGACCGCGATCTGCTGCAGTATTCAGATCTCAACGAACATGCCACACAAATGCTGCGATACGCAGATAACTTACTTTTGTTGGCTGAAGATGCCTCTTCTGCAAAATCCGGTATTTCAACAATTCATAAATCTCTGGGCAAACTGTACCAGAAATTAGGTGTCCGTCGCCCGACAGCGGTGCCCATCCAACAGGGAATCGATTGGCTTGGTGTCACCCTGCGTCCGAGAATCTTTAAAATCGAAAATCACCTCTCTTTCGGTTATTCCATACCGGCAAGTAAAGTCCAGAACATGGTAGACCGGCTTTCCGAAATGACCGCACTACCAAGCGAAAAAATTGACGCTGCTGTGTTCAATCTCGAAAAGTGGATTGTTGCAATCAATCAACAGCTCAGACAATGGCGACAATCTTATCTTTATGCAGATAATGCTTTCGAAGTATTTCGAACCCTGGATGATTACGCCCGTCTCCGTTTCGGAAAACTACTTTCCCATCTCACGGGAGAACGGATGGCAAGCATCCGTACAAAATATCGTGTTCGTCTGCCACGTGGATTCTGGTCGTGGCAGGTCAATGGAGTGCGTATGTCCGTACTTTCTTCATTGGCTCCTCATATACCCAACAACCTTAAATTTAAACCACCCTGGATGGTTTCAAAACCCCGCCGGAAACAACAACTTCCTATTCTCTCTTCAGGAGTCTCAGAACTACAGGATCATGCGTCATTAGAAGCTGAAACAGAAACAAACGATGATGATTCAGTTCAACTCGAAATCAATGATCTGGAATAAGCCCGATGAGAAACAAAAGACAAACTTCTGTATCCACCCGTGTGGCACACCTGGTAGGCCCTGGCAAAATCAAGATCCTGAATGCTCAACTGGCTTTTTCTGCCAAGGATCATCCTCCTGTGCGGATTGACCATCGAGCCATAGATACGATGATCTGCTATGGCCCGGTGGGTATCAGCGACAACGCTGTGATCTTGATTTTAAAGCACAATATTCACCTGGCCTGGTTATCCCTGCGTGCGAACCTTTGTCGTGGGTTTCTGGTGAACTATCGCGCAGACCAGGTTGCAACACGGTTGAAGCAGTTCTACTTGCTCAACGATCCCGAAAGACGACTGGAATGGGCGAAATTCATTGTGCAACAAAAACTACTATCGCAAAGAGATTCTGCACGCAACTTTCAGAAGCAGGGAACTTCTGAAGCAGGCGAAACAATCTCCCGGTTGGATCAAGCCCTGATGGATGTCGAATCAGCGACCTCAGTTCCACAACTCCGTGGGATCGAAGGCAATGCTGCTCGTGCCTGGTTTCTCCTGCTTGGATGCAGGCTTCATCATCCATGGGTATTCACCACACGCACCAGAAGACCTCCAAAAGACCCAGTGAATGCCCTGTTAAGTATCGGCTACACCTGGTTGTTCACCAAGGTGCTGGCACGGGCGAGTGCCTCTGGATTAGAACTGAACCTCGGTGGATTGCACGATTTTCGTCCGGGGCGGGCCTCTTTCGTTTGTGATTTGATCGAGCCACTTCGCGTTCTTGCGGTTGATCGCTGGGTGCTGACCATCTGCAATCGCAACAATATTTCGCCTGCCAACTTTACCGATGATCCATCGTTGGGCTTTCGGCTGCAACCAGATCTGTTTCCGAACGTACTGCATTCCTGGGAAAAATATTGGTTACAGAACAACCTGCACGAAGTTCTGGAAGCAGTCTTAAACAGTTTTCTGAAAATCCTGTAATTGAATGAGTGTTCCCCCTGCCTTAGTGAAACAACACTAATTAATATTGCCAAATGACCTTGAAATTGATTCGCGATTTTGCAAAAAATTGCAAAATGGCTGGAAAAAGCTGAAAATGGCGGATATCGAGAGAATGAGGTGAAAATATTCTCATCAAGTAGCGAATTCCTGGCAACATGCTGGCAAATCCGTAATTCTTTATCCTGTAAGGAGTTACGATGCCATTCTGACAAACGATTGATGGTTTTACATGGTATAACTGATGGCTTTTTGGGGCATGCTGGCAAATGGATTGCTTAACTGCTTAAATCGCTTACACTTACAACTGGTGCCGTTGCACTGACATGTGGCCGGTGAGAGGCCATTGAAACGCTCCACCGTGCATCGGACCTGGGCCATCCAGCACCCATGGTTGCACTGACATGTGGCCGGTGAGAGGCCATTGAAACGGAGTCTCTGCTAAGATCAGATGCTCTCTGACACCGATAGCGTTGCACTGACATGTGGCCGGTGAGAGGCCATTGAAACGTCACCGTCAATTCGACGCGGCAGTTGAGTTCCACCGATGTTGCACTGACATGTGGCCGGTGAGAGGCCATTGAAACAAGCCTCTATCGGGTGTTTCATTTCTTCTGCGTACAGAAAGTTGCACTGACATGTGGCCGGTGAGAGGCCATTGAAACCGTGCGTAGTTGGGTAATGGGTTGGTAGAGGCACTTGTTGCACTGACATGTGGCCGATGAGAGGCCATTGAAACATGTAGGCAACCGACGACAGTGACGCTACCATTCCGGTGGTTGCACTGACATGTGGCCGATGAGAGGCCATTGAAACGTAAGCCACCCGACGAGGTAAGATCGACATCAGCCACAAGTTGCACTGACATGTGGCCGGTGAGAGGCCATTGAAACAAACATCTCAACACTCCTTAGCTCGTTACGTGAGCCACTCGTTGCACTGACATGTGGCCGGTGAGAGGCCATTGAAACCTTGTGCCTGGCAGCAGGTGCAGAACCTGTCCATTTTACACGTTGCACTGACATGTGGCCGGTGAGAGGCCCTTGAAACTCGTCCATTGTGGCGGTCATAAGCACAACCTTGAGGTTTTTGTTGCACTGACATGTGGCCGGTGAGAGGCCATTGAAACCGAACGTGTTCGATATCTCGAACCGTTCAGCCCAATTCATGTTGCACTGACATGTGGCCGGTGAGAGGCCATTGAAACAGTGCCACAGGTTTGCATCGTATTTTAGCGTCATAGTCTGGTCGTTGCACTGACATGTGGCCGGTGAGAGGCCATTGAAACTCGTAAACCACACTCCCATTGTCAGGGCACTTCTCATGGGGGTTGCACTGACATGTGGCCGGTGAGAGGCCATTGAAACTTGCTTTCGTAGCGATAGTTTCTACGCTCTTAATTTCAAGTTGCACTGACATGTGGCCGGTGAGAGGCCATTGAAACTTCAACTATTCACAGTAAGACACAGCAGGTTATCAGTTGCACTGACATGTGGCCGGTGAGAGGCCATTGAAACAGTGCACCTCGCGGACAACCCGCCACTTTACCAGGCTTACGCGTTGCACTGACATGTGGCCGGTGAGAGGCCATTGAAACATCTCGCTATTGCCTTTCCGTGGCTCGACCCACTGCCAGTCGTTGCACTGACATGTGGCCGGTGAGAGGCCATTGAAACGCAGATATCCAGGCGATAGTACACGCCGTAGCCTCTGAAATTGTTGCACTGACATGTGGCCGGTGAGAGGCCATTGAAACTAATTGAAGTTCATCCAACCGACACTACTGCCAACGACAATGGTGGGTTGCACTGACATGTGGCCGGTGAGAGGCCATTGAAACAAAAAGCTGCTGGTCGAGCTCCACGGTGTACGTTTTTAGGTTGCACTGACATGTGGCCGGTGAGAGGCCATTGAAACGCCAGCCCTGGCGTGGAATGAGACCTTGTATTCCAGATCGTTGTTGCACTGACATGTGGCCGGTGAGAGGCCATTGAAACTCGGTGGCAGACCAGAAAATATTGCGAGATTCCAGAGCCTCGTTGCACTGACATGTGGCCGGTGAGAGGCCATTGAAACGATGAATCGTGAAATTATTGAAAAATTGTTCTGCCCGCTGCGTTGCACTGACATGTGGCCGGTGAGAGGCCATTGAAACTCCCATCGTTATCAAAACCCTCCTAGAGACAGAACAGGGTTGCACTGACATGTGGCCGGTGAGAGGCCATTGAAACGCCAGTATCCCATTCCCATTCGAGCTCTTGCATCGTCACGTTGCACTGACATGTGGCCGGTGAGAGGCCATTGAAACGACCGTTCGCATAATTTCAAGAGACATATGTCTCCTTGCCCGTTGCACTGACATGTGGCCGGTGAGAGGCCATTGAAACCCGTCAGCTTGAGGAGGTCGCGGAAGGACTCCGGCAACCTCGTTGCACTGACATGTGGCCGGTGAGAGGCCATTGAAACGTAAATCAGGGCCGTACAAGAGCTGTGAAACAGCCGCTGCCACGTTGCACTGACATGTGGCCGGTGAGAGGCCATTGAAACGACGCACTTGGGAATCGCTTTTACCAAATCCTGGTTACTTCGTTGCACTGACATGTGGCCGGTGAGAGGCCATTGAAACCAAATCTCCTTAACCTTCTACCTCAGGGGTTTCAACTTGTTGCACTGACATGTGGCCGGTGAGAGGCCATTGAAACCATAGGCCAGTGCGCCCCAGCCGTACCAGCCGAACGCGTTGCACTGACATGTGGCCGGTGAGAGGCCATTGAAACAATTAACTAACGACGTATCAGCCACCATAGCTGATACCGTTGCACTGACATGTGGCCGGTGAGAGGCCATTGAAACGTGTCCGTATTTTATTTCCGCCACAATCAGATTTCGCACGTGTTGCACTGACATGTGGCCGGTGAGAGGCCATTGAAACGGGGGCTTTCATCCCAGTAATACGCGCGGATCGCCGCGCTCGTTGCACTGACATGTGGCCGGTGAGAGGCCATTGAAACTCCTGGCGGGCGGTCGGCGCTGACTGCCACAACCACCTCGTTGCACTGACATGTGGCCGGTGAGAGGCCATTGAAACAAGGTGTTGCTGATCTCATGACGCATACAGAAGTCCGTTGTTGCACTGACATGTGGCCGGTGAGAGGCCATTGAAACCATAGGCCAGTGCGCCCCAGCCGTACCAGCCGAACGCGTTGCACTGACATGTGGCCGGTGAGAGGCCATTGAAACAATTAACTAACGACGTATCAGCCACCATAGCTGATACCGTTGCACTGACATGTGGCCGGTGAGAGGCCATTGAAACGCGGTTATCTCTGGCTGCACATCTACCGCCGGCAACTTGTTGCACTGACATGTGGCCGGTGAGAGGCCATTGAAAGCTGGAACAGTTTGTCGTCAATTTGTGTTGCATCGACAGTGTTGCACTGACATGGGGCCGATGAGAGGCCATTGAAAGTCTTAAACCGACGAAAGCCCAACTCGATTTGGGTTTGTTGCGTTGCACTGACATGGGGCCGATGAGAGGCCATTGAAAGAAAACCAAATTGGATGCTTTCATACGCTTCTCCCGAGTTGCACTGACATGGGGCCGATGAGAGGCCATTGAAAGGCCCAACCGCTGTTCGGAACGACAAAAGATCACGTGACCTTGTTGCACTGACATGGGGCCGATGAGAGGCCATTGAAAGAAGGCAACTATTCCTCTGCCACTCTCGGCCCACAGCCACGTTGCACTGACATGGGGCCGATGAGAGGCCATTGAAAGACCATAGACAATGTGAGACTGACAGGTTCTCCCTGTCTTGTTGCACTGACATGGGGCCGATGAGAGGCCATTGAAAGAAGGTGGCGACTTCACCACCTGCGAGTTGCACGCTTATGGTTGCACTGACATGGGGCCGATGAGAGGCCATTGAAAGAGGCCAACGGATCGATGAGATTGATCTCCCTATCAATCATTGTTGCACTGACATGGGGCCGATGAGAGGCCATTGAAAGACCATTGAAGACACCAAGTAAATGGTGCCATCTTGTGGGGGTTGCACTGACTTGGGGCCGATGAGAGGCCATTGAAAGGGACGAATGTTGACAGTGACACTCCTTCTAGAGTCCAAGTTGCACTGACATGGGGCCGATGAGAGGCCATTGAAACGCAATTCTTTTGGTGCTATAACTCCGGGTTCAAGTTGTTGCACTGACATGGGGCCGATGAGAGGCCATTGAAACAACCGACGTTCGGTGACTTGCATACCATCAACGCTTCCTGTTGCACTGACATGGGGCCGATGAGAGGCCATTGAAACGACTGTTGAACGACCACTCGATCATGCCGGTGGCATGATTGTTGCACTGACATGGGGCCGATGAGAGGCCATTGAAACTGCGGTTAGGGTGCCCACGGAATAAGCTGCGCAACACCGTTGCACTGACATGGGGCCGATGAGAGGCCATTGAAACATCAATGGCAAACGTGTAGTTGTCATTTCGGAGAGCGAGTGTTGCACTGACATGGGGCCGATGAGAGGCCATTGAAACCGGTAAACATCCCCGGCAGACGCGACGAGCGTAAGGGGGAGTTGCACTGACATGGGGCCGATGAGAGGCCATTGAAACGTCATTGGGAGATATACTGAGTATACCCCTACCAACCAAGTTGCACTGACATGGGGCCGATGAGAGGCCATTGAAACTCGATTTAGGGCGTGAAAGCCGTCTCGATGTCAACGACACCGGTTGCACTGACATGCGGCAGTAATCGCCTTTCGGTGTATACCCAATTTTTACTTTCCAACATTCGTTTGATTGTTAATTTTCAGGAATTCACAAAAATCTTTCCATCTACATAAAGAACACTTGACTAAGCACTTACGGCAAACTAACCCCCATCAAATAGTGCGAACGTGCTACAAAAATTTCGGTCTTCAGTCATGGCGTGGCAATATTAATTGCACGTGGAAATAATTCCACACTGGCTGCCAAGCACGGGGTAATTTTCGAAAGATCTGTCTTTTCAGAAAAATTTTGTCCGGATTTTCCTTCCTCGTGCGTTATGGGTGTGTTGGTAACACCAAACTGGAGATTCAAATGAAATCATCGTCGCTCATCAATCGTTTCGGGATCGATCGCCGTCTTGTGCTGAGAGGCACCATCGCCAGTGCCACTACGCTGGTGGGCGGTGGGTTGTTTGCCACGGAAAAAAGTATGTTAAAACATGCCGCAGCGTATGTGAAAGTGGATGAAAAATGGACATCAGACCACCATTGGGATTTCTTGAATGCACTACCACCAGACCAGATTGTGGCATTGAAAAAAGTGCTTGATATGGATGAAAAAATCGAAGGCCGCAGCAAAGATGCTTCAGGAATTGTGCGGAAAGTATTTCGAATCTCGAATAACCTGTTCAGTCGGCAATACCGAAATTCGGAAAGACAGAACTACCACGAAATTCTGGAATGGATCGCACGTCACCATGAAATCCCGGCATCCGTCATTCAGAAATCATCCAGCCTGGCGCTGGAAAGACGGATCTGCATGATCATGATGGGCAAAATGTGGGACAAAATGACCCCTGACCAGCGATATGAATTGATGGCGAAGATCAATCCGGATAAGAAACTAGACCATGCCGCACTGGCAGCAAGCTCCGGAAGTGTTGCGATCCTGGCATTAGCCGGAGCTGTTTCGTACTATGGTTTTGCGTTCTACATGGGTATGTCTGTTTTCATCAGTCAGGCAGCGGGTTTGCTGGGCATCACCCTGCCATTCGCAGCGTACACAGGTTCGTCTTCACTGGTGGCATTTTTAACTGGCCCCGTTGGCATCGTGCTCGCGTTGATTACTTTAGGTGCTGCCGCCACCTACTTTGGATGTGCAGAAGCAGACCGCACTGCCGTTTATATCATGCAGCTCCACGCGTTGAAAGTAGCAGCAATGCAGGAAGCGGGCTACAAAGATCACGAAGCATTCCCCATACGTGTAATTTATCCGTTTCATGGTCATGTAATGGCAAATCGAAACGAAGCCCGCGAATGGGAAACCTTTGTCCTGGAAAGACAAAAAGATGGCACCTACGCAATAAAAGCCCACAGTGGCTATTGGTGTGCGGATAGCACGCTGGAAGGTCGCCTGGTTGCCAATCGAGAAGTCGTCGGACCATGGGAAAAGTGGAAAATGATCCGAAACGACGATGACATGGTTAGCTTTTTGTCCCACACCGGACATTATTTGGCGGTTGAACAAGACCAGAAAACGGTGATTGCGAACCGCACCGAAATAGGGAAGTGGGGAAAGTTTTCCTTGAAACAACTGGACAGCAACGGTTCGAAAGTAGCCATCCAGTGCTGGCACGGCACCCTGCTCTGTGCGGAAGGAAACCACGCGTAACGATTTCTCATAATTTTTTAGTTGCAAGGTAGAAAATATGTTGGGTAGAATGCGAGTAGTTCGCAGAAAATAAACCCACAAACCGCGGAGACTCGCCCATGAACCTCTTTGTTGCTGTATCGACAGGCAGCCAAGTATCCAATCTACCCCCCATCCTGGAAATGTACCAGCCCGGGGACAAGCTGTTGTGGATCGAAAGCCCCGAATCGAAAAAGGGGAATTGGGCTACCAAAGCAAGCGAATTGCTTACAATTCGTGGCTTATCAATATTAGAGTCGATTGATGTAGGCAATCTGAACGATCGCTCGGAAGTCTTGCCAGCAATAAGTTCGTGGAAGCAGAATTACAAGCACTCTCAAAAAGTACAGTACTACCTGGTATTGAACGGGGGCACAAAATGGGTGCCGCTGTGGCTACTGGAAGCTTTCCGCGACTGGCACCCGAAACTACTTTATGGAAGCGATCGCCCTGCAACATACATGTTGCAATCATTAGATTTTGCATCCTCACCGATTCAACGAGCTTACCAAAACAATTGCATAACACTACAAGAAGTTTTGTACTTAAAAGGGTTTGAGTTATTCCAATCCCAGGACACGCAGGACGCGGTGCAGGTATGGCCAGGCACGGCAACAATCGAAAATTCAACCGACTATGGAACAATCGAATCCACCACATATCAACTGCATCAGGAACATTTCGACTATCGGAAAGCTCTTCAGTCTCAGGCAATTGATGAAAAGCACGATATTTTTCCAAAAATTAATGTACCGTTTCAAAATCTGAATCTGTTGGTTCGAACAGAAACCTTCGAAAAGTGGCAGCAGCAGTTAAAAAACTTTGTGCGAAATCCTAATCCGCAATTTACAGAAAATCTATTTCATGGCACCGCCAATCTGTACCTGGCAGCTGCAAGAAAACAATTGGAGAAGATGGAAGGGATAATTTCTCCCACAAGCATGCTTGGGCCACCGCTTGAAAACGCGATAACCCACCGGATAATTGGCTGGCTGAATCAAAACAAAGATATTCAAACAGCAGTGGCTTCGATCTGGAAGAATGTCAAGATTTGCCGGCTTGATAATAAAAGTAAAGCAGAGGCAGAACTGGATATTGTGATTTTGCTGAAGTGCGGCAAATTAATCTATCTGGAATGCAAAGCAGCCAAAACTGATAGCAAAGATATTGATGCAGGGTCCTATCGATTGCAACAGGCCTCTTCAACTTTGGCAGAGCAGTTTGTGGTGTTGCCAATTTACACCAGAAAATGTGATACTCCCTGGTTCCAGGAGTTGCACAACGAACGCATGAAATTAGGAAGGCAAGCAATTCCTTTCACAATGCCAGGCCAACCTGAAAGCTACCCAATGATTGATGCCAATGGTGCATCAGAAGAAAATCCTTGCCCTAGTTTTGAAGAATCGCTTGAAAAGCTGCTGAAACCGTATTGTTTATGATTGTAAAAATGTAGATAGGGGAATCTTTTAATGACTATTCGCCTCGTACTGATTGAAACCAGCGGAAATCAAGCTTATGTATTCGCCACGAATAAGTTGCGCGAAAACGTTGGCGCATCCGAATTGACCGCCCGGGTGGGCACAGAATATGTGCTAAAAGCAATCCGGGATGCAGGCGGCCCTGATCTTTGGCATGAGTCGATGCCCGAAGTCCGGGGTGCACTCAAAGATCCCACACGCAATCTGCCTGTTGATGAAAAAAATCCCGTTGAGGTAATCGTCGCGGCTTCTGGAAAAGCGATATTGCTGGTGAAAGATGAATCTCTCGGGAAGCAGATTGTTCGTGAAGTAACACTCCGCGCACTCAAGGAAGCACCAGGGCTGGAAGTTCGTGGGGTGGTAAGCCAGGAATTTGATTTCGAGAATGTAGAAATCCACGAAAAAATCAAAACTATCCATCGTGAGTTCGAGGCCGTCCGCTCTCGATTGCCGGGTCCATCGGCGAGATTTCAACGCCTCCCAATCATCGCTGAGTGCGCGACCAGCGGTCTACCGGCAGTTAGGATAGCCAGAACGGATGATGACATTACTAAGGATGAGCAAAAAGAATATTCTGCACCGGTGTTCGCCAAACTCAATGCACGTAAACAGTGGAAAAGTCGTCTCGATGGTATCCTGAATCACCATAACGCAAGTGCAAAATTACCAGATGCAACGACCGATCTGGAGAAACTCGGCTGCGACTGGCTCGCGATTGTGCACGCGGATGGCAATGGGCTGGGGCAGGTGTTCCTGAAGTTCGAGGCGAACACATCAGGAAACCGCGACTACATCGAGAAGTTGCGAAACTTCTCACTGGCGCTTGATGAATGCACGGAGAAGGCATTCTGTCAGGCACTGCATGTACTCACTATACCGAAGAACGCACCAAGGCAATTCAAGCTCAAAAATCCCGATTTCAAGCCTGTTGTCCCCCTTGTTCTCGGTGGCGATGATCTGACGGTTGTCTGTGATGGCCGCCAAGCGTTGCAGTTTACTAAGAAGTTCATTGACTGCTTCGAAGAGGAAACAGCGGGGCATGAAGACGTGAAACGGATTATGCCCAAAGGTGTGACGAGTTGTGCGGGCGTTGCAATCGTCAAACCACACTTCCCCTTCTTTGCGGGATATCACTTAGCCGAGGAACTATTGCAGTCGGCAAAGAAACTAGGCAAGAAAAGTGAACTTCACATGCTTTCGGCAATCGACTACCACATCCTATATGATTCCAGCGGCCCAGATTTAGTGCGTCTTCGCCGGGAACTCACATCGGATGACGGCAAAACACTGCTGGTCGGTCGCCCATATGTCACTACTGCCGATAAAGGGCCCGTCAACCGTCGCTGGTCAGACCTGTGTTGCCGAATTACGTCGGTGCTTGCCCGTGATGAAGATGATCGCCGCCGTCTGCCCAACAGCATGCTCCACGATTTACGTGAAGCATTGTTTCTTCGTAAAGAAACCGCCGATGCGCGGTTAAAGTTGGTAATAGAACGCTATCGAAAAGAGGGCTTGGACAAACTCTTGGGCGATCCGAAAATCGATTCTCTTTACTGGATGGACAATGATAGCCATCGTACCGCTTTGCTCGATGCCATTGATACTGCTGAATTCTGGGAGGCCCAATCATGACAATTCTCAAACAATTTACAATACGATTGACGATGGAATCTGACTGGCACGTTGGCGCCGGCATGGGACGGCCCGGCAACGTCGATCGCTTGATCACCCGTGATGCCGACGACCTCCCCTTCGTGCCGGCGA
This sequence comes from Zavarzinella sp., assembly GCA_041399155.1. Taxonomy (NCBI): domain Bacteria; kingdom Pseudomonadati; phylum Planctomycetota; class Planctomycetia; order Gemmatales; family Gemmataceae; genus Zavarzinella; species Zavarzinella sp. Next base: position 962,760 of record JAWKTI010000002.1, on the reverse strand, counting down.
AGTCGCTCCGCGGCATCTGGCGTGATGCCTGCGAGAGGTTGTGTTGGGGTCTGGACAATGGATCCATAGGACCTTGGTCGAAATTAGTGGACTGCCTCTTTGGTAGTCAGCCCTCCTTGGGACCAAATGACCCTACAGGGCGACACGATAATCCAGCTGAGCCACCCCAAGAGTCCTCCGTGCAAATTCGCTCTGCTCGCATTCCCACGCCGTTACGCGAACAACTAAAAGCCGAAGAACGTCTTGACCCTTATGCCGCACATACCGCAGCAGATCAGGCCACGCAGTTACGCGATCAACTAAAAGCCGAAAAACATCAGCTGATTCGACAAGCTCTGACGTTTGTCAAACCGGGGGTCAAAATTGATCGTCGTAGCGGGTCAGCACAAACAAACATGCTTCGCTTCGAGGAAATGGGGCGAACAGGAACGATTCTTGAAGCCGAGTGCATTCTGAACGTCTCTGATCAACTGACTAGAGAACTTGGAAGTGCACTGTTGATAGCATCCGCAAAGCTGGTTGAACGGCTTGGCGGCAAACGCCGCCGGGGGCCGGGCCGTTGTTGCCTGGAGATCATCGGCGCGGATACAGATGCTGCAATAGCATGGTTGGAACAAACTGAATCGGTTCCGGAATGTTCGTTTAGTAAGGAAAGCGCAATTTCGCCCGAAACTCCGTCCACTGCACAACAAAATGATCCGTGGATCTTTGTACCGCTACAACTTGAACTTAACGGACCACTGGCGGTATCGTATCGCACCACCGGTAACGTGGTCGAAACGCTGGACTTTCTCCCGGGCTCATATCTGCTTCCACATATTACGCGGACATTCCCGGAACTTCGAAGTTCTGTACCGTCCGGAGATGTCGTAATCTTGCCAGCTTACCCGGAAGTTGACGGTGAACGAGCTCAGCCGGTCCCGCTGGCGTTGTTTTCGCCGAAAGGCATTGAAAAGCCTTTGGAAAGTGAGAATCGAGAGCTGGTCATCAACCGGCTGCTGAAGCCCGAACTAGACGAAGACAAGCAACCTAAACAGATGCGTGTGGGGTATGTTTCTCAACAGCCTACGAAAGTATACAAGACGCCCACTACGGTGCGGACACACAACACAGTCCAGGATGAATCGCAGCGGCCGACCGAAGTTGTGGGGGGAGTCTATTCTTACGAGGCCATCGCGCCGAGTGACCACGGAACCCCGGTCGTTCTTCGTAGTGAGCTACGCATTCGCAAATCCTTGGCGGATCATCTGGAAGCGAACTGGTGGAACAAGCTAAGTGGTGAAGTCTCGTTTGGCCGTTCCAAGAAGGATGACTACGGCTCGGTTAGTCTCATAGCGGAATCTCCAGAAGACTGCGTATCGTCTCCTCTCACAGCGGCTAATAACACAAACGAACTTTTTGTCTGGCTTGTTTCAGATACGCTTGTTCGGAATTCGCAATTACGTCCCGAACCGACGGCGTCTTGTCTTGGTGAAGAACTGTCCCGGAGACTGGGAATCACGCTACGTGTGCGTAAAGACAATGACATACTACGAATAATCAACGGAGAGGAGAAGTTTAACCCCGATGAACTTCTTCACGAATTCGTTCGCATCCGTCGACTCGACACCTGGCACGTCGGCTGGGGATTGCCACGGCCCTCGCTTGTCGCCTTGCAGGCCGGCTCGTGCATGGTATTTCAGGTCGAAGGCACGGTCGATCCCGCGAAACTCGCTCAGCTCGAGGCCAGCGGTATCGGTGAACGCACCGCCGAGGGCTACGGCCAAGTGCGGTTTAATCATCCTTTGATTGCCGAATCATTGCCTCAGGTTCACTCATCAACATCTGCCAAAAACGGTAGTCCGGAAAAGCCAAAACTTCAAAAAATTGCCAAGGGTCATTCCAGCTTCGATTTCGCCCGACTTATCGAGCGAGAGTGCTGGAAGCAAGAGATCCGCCGGGCTTGTCTCGAATTCGCGAACCTCCCTCAAGACCGGGATAAAGAACTGGGCTGGGTGGCCAGTGGTGAGCAGGGCAAGCCGCCAATGAGTCAACTTGGAGGTCTACGTAGCCAAATCGCGACGTTGCGAACCATCAACGACTTGCCTCAAGTCATCGCTTGGCTCGATCACCTCGCTGGCAACGACAACAGACTCAAGAAGTGGCCAGGGAAAACCAGAAACGAATGGTTAGCTTCGATTCAGAAGATCAAGAGCTTCATTTCCGAGCCAATACAGATTTGGAACATTGTCAAAACCGACGACTGGCCCACTCTCACCATCAATGCGGACTCCGAATTGAAGCAAGAACTCTGGGCCTTCGCCGTGCGAACTTTCTTCGATGCCTGCATCCGCGCACATAAACGAGAACTTGAGAAACAACAGGAACGAAAGGAGGCAACCCATGGCGCGTAACATACACAGCCGACTTCATCTGTACGGCACCTTGGTCACTCTGTCTCCTCTTCACGTTGGGGGCTATGGTGAGGATGTTGATAGCGATCTGCCGCTCGCTCGGAACGGGGCTGGACAACTTTACATCCCAGGCACCAGTCTGGCCGGAGCATTGCGGCAGTGGTGCGAAGAGTCCTTTGATCATCCGGATACCGAGTATGGAGAGGGTCGTCATCCGACAGAACAAGTCTGGGGCTACCAAGATCGTCGAACTTTCATGCCGAATGAAAAGGATCCCAGTCACGCGTCCTTTGTCGTGGTCGATGACGCCGTAATCGAGAATAGCGAAACGGTGGTGGTCGAAATCCGCGATCACGTCGGCATTGATCGAGAATACGGAGCGGCCGCCGAACACATCAAGTACGACCGGGCCATCCTGCCACGCGGCACCAGGCTGAACCTCCGTGTGACATTAGACGTGACAGAGCGGGGCCAACGGGATCAGGCTCTGGCGATGCTGGCCGTTCTCAAACAAGCATTAGAAGCAGGCGAGGTTCGTCTCGGAGCCGCCAAGACACGCGGCTTGGGACATGTGCTGCTGAAAGGCGGGCAGTTGACCGAGCTAGGCTTCGGCTCTCGGCAAAGTATCCTTGCTTCGCTGCGTCAAGCGAACGGGGCTGTCGTTTCGAAAACAGACATTGATGCCGCCACACATCCCACACAGAAGCGTCCTCGACTCACGTTGACGATCCACTGGAAGCCGGTGGGGCCGCTGATGGTCAAGGCGGGCTTTGATGGTATCGCTGCTGACATGCTGCCCTTGGTTAGCGGCTGCGAAGACAAGATTTCACTGGTCTTGCCGGGTAGTTCCATCAAAGGTGCGTTTCGCAGTCAGGCCGAGCGAATCGTCCGGACGCTTCGTGGTGACACCAGCCCAAGTTGGCTCGGCACCGAGGGGAAGAAGAAGTTCCTTAATGCTGTCAATGTTGAACTGATCAATGAACTGTTCGGAACTGCAAAACAAGTAGAAAACAAACCTCACCTTGGCCTTGGAGCATTGGGCGTAATCGATTGCTTCGGTCAACACCGGCTCACCGTCGCTCAGTGGCAAGCCATCCAGGCCGCGACCGACGACCAGCAACTTAGAAAGGCCATGGCCGATGCCGGCCTTCAACCCTGGTCGCAAGCGTACCACGTCGCCATCGACCGTTGGCTCGGCTCGGCTGCGGATAGCATGCTATACACCGTCCTTGAACCGCACTGCACCCAGTGGGAGCCGCTGACTTTGGAAGTGAACTTGCAGCGATTGCCGGATAAAGAATTGCTACCCGCAATTGCATTACTGCTCTTGGTCGTCCGCGATCTGGCCAACGACCGTTTGCCGCTCGGTTTTGCCACGCATCGTGGCATGGGGACGGTTCAAGTGACAGGGCTTACCATCGAAGCACAAGGGCTCGAAGGTGATCTTGCCCCACTAACTGAAATTCAGCTTGTCGATGGCAAATTCCATAACTTGCCCGAAAAACTCAAAACCGCTTGGAGCGATTGGGCCAATCAGGAGGTGCCCGCATGAGTGCCACGCTCTTCGTTTATACTCGGCAGAATCTCGCTCTCAACGAGGCTCTGTCAGCATTCGCTACGATCCTCGATGCGAATGGTGCAACGGCCATCCTATACTCACCTCGACGTTGTGAGTTGGCGACCTTTGCAGAAGGGGCATTGCGAGCCTCCGACGGTCAGCGGGTGGATATCGGCACTGTGTTCGAGGCCCGTGTCTTCAGTGAGACGTCCGAGCTTCGCTGGCTGAATGATCCCAGCCCGGCTAAGTGTCACCAAGCCGTCATTTTGACGGAGCATGAGCAGTCGTTATCGGATGATTGGAAGATGCATCAGGAAAAAACTGTCATTGAGAAGCTTGATCAAACGTATCTCCTCTGGGGCGAAGGCACAGGCCGACCTGTGAGCGATGGCTGGAGTGAACTGGGGACAGCCCGAATCGGCGCACTGCGGATACCTAAGGGCAACGTCGGTAAGAATCAGCGTGTGTTGCTGCACAGTGTGGAATACATCGTCGAAGCAGACCACGGCAACGCAGTGATCTTTGACGAACGATTGTTAAAATTGGAGGTGGCAAATGGCTGAAGGTACACTCATCGTGAATGCGAAAAAACAGTTTCGCATTAAGTTCGTCAACAGCAAAGGCAAGGAAGTTGAGCATCCAGTTCCCGACGCTGAGTTGTCCCAATCGCTGAAGAAAGAAATTATTGAGAAACTGAACGGTCGCAAGGTGGAACTCGACGAAGTGGGCGGGCAGCCGAAGAAAGTTCGACCGGTGGGAGAACCATTCTCAGCACCTACACCTCCACCGCCAGTTCGATCGTCTCAGCAACAGCAAGGATCGCAGCAACGTGGGCCACAGGGGCGAAGCACTCAAGGGAGACGGCAACCGCAGCAGAGCGCACCAACTGTGCGAGGGGCCTTCCACAACCCATACAACTTCGTGCCGGCGCTGCCACGCGAGGGCATCGCCGGCGAACTGGGTGATGATGTACCCATTGGCCATCACGTCCTGCACCCCGATCGATTCACCGGTGTGATCCGCGTGAAGATGACTGTGAAAACTCCATTGCTGGTACCCGATGCCACAAAAATGATTGAGTATGATCGAGATGACCCACAACTTGGCATAAAGGCAGGCCACAAGAGCTTCCCCGTGTGCGTCGATGCCGACGGTAAGCCGTACATTCCGCCTACCTCACTAAAGGGGATGCTTCGCACAGCGTACGAGGCGGTGACCAACTCGCGGCTGGCGGTGTTTGCTGGGCATGAAGATCGACTTGCTGACCGGATGCCGGCGAGAGATGGATTATCACTCGTACCTGCTCGAATCTCTGATGGAAACGGTGAACTTCAAATCGAGTTGTTGCCCGGAAACTCTGGCATTAGTAGCTCAGGGAAACCGGTCCAAGGCGATCCAATGTATTCAGCTTGGCTCCCGAGGTATCGCCAATCGGACGGATCGATCGCTCCATTTGCGATTCGCTATCCCGATAAGAACCTGCCTGAGGACGGTGACAATGTGGAAGTCTGGCTGGAGTTGTGGGAACGCTCTGGTAACCACCCTTTCGATTACTGGTCTGTTCGGAAGTGTGTTCGGGTTGGCGGATCGCTTGGTTCGCAACCGCCGCAAGGTCAACCTCGCGGTTCACACCGACCGGTTCAAAATGTAGCCATGATCAAAGTCTTTGGTGTGGTCTGCATTACGAACCGCAACATTGACCGCAAGCATGATGAGCGAGTGTTCTTCACCACCCGAAATGAGCCGATCTTGCACTCCCTGACAGATGAACTCCGTCAACAATGGTGCGAGCTCATCACTAACTACCAGTCGATTCATGATGAGGAACGTCGCGCTGGTATGGCTGGCCCGCCGGCACTCAACAACTCGGTTTGGTCACGACAGGTTGTCGGTGGCCTCGAGGTGCGACAACTCTCCAACGGAACGCTCTGTTACGCCGCTTTCCGTGATGGGCAGATGATAGCTTTGTACCCCGTGATGATTTCTCGCCGCCTTTTCGAGTCATCACCACAATCTTTGCTCCCGGAGTCGCTACATCCTGCCACTTCATTGGACAAACTCTCCCCCGCCGATCGCGTTTTCGGCTGGGTGAACCAGCGGGGCAAAGGAGCCTACAAGGTTTGCGAACACTCTTCTTCAATCCGATCAGCCAACGGCTGGGTGAACCAGCGGGGCAAAGGAGCCTACAAGGGCAACGTCCGCATCGGACCGGTGACCTGCCACACTCCTAAAGAAAAAGCGATAGAGCCGTTTGGCACACCTGGCCTACCCCTTGCGATCCTCGGCCAGCCGAAGCCGCAACAGGCACGCTTCTATGTCGCGGTTTCCGAGAATGGTGAAACACAGCGCAAGGGCTTGGGTAAAGAACAAGCGGGTTATTCTCCAGGTAAAGGTTTGCGCGGCCGGAAGGTTTATCCGCATCACAACGGACTGCCAAACGGTCACTGGGACAACGGGGTACAAGATCGCACCCAACAGTCCGTCGCCGGCCACGTTCAGGAGTACCGCCGGCCTGACAGCGACAAGGTACGTGATAACCAGAATCGCTCGATTCAGGGCTGGGTAAAGCCCGGCACCGAGTTTACTTTCGATATTCACGTGACCAACCTGTCGAAGGTCGAACTCGGAGCGTTGCTCTGGATCCTCAGCTTGCCGGACAACCACTTCCACCGCTTCGGCGGCGGCAAGCCCCTCGGCTTCGGCAGCGTGCGATTGGAGATCGACTCGGCAAACACGCATCTGCACGATGGCAACGACTGGAAGCAGACCTACTCAACGCTCGCAGATGCCTTGCCGAACGCGGCGGATCGAAACGCACTCATCCAGGACTTCAGGGATGCTGTGCGAACCTCGTACGGCTCCGCATCTTTCGAGGATGTGTCGTTCATCGCCGCTTGGCTGAAGATGGCAAGCGGGCATGCGGACAATCTGCCGACACACTATCCTCGAGCTCAACTACGTCCTGATCCAGATGGTAAAAACTTTAAATGGTTTACACTAAATGAAGGAGACACACAAGAATCTTTGGGCAATCTTATACAAGATCCAGGTTTGACTATTATTGATAAATGATAATTACAGAATCGAGCTACTGATTCGCAGGCAAGCAGAGCCATTAGTACATAGGTGAAGACCAAATAATATTCGCTTCTTGTTAGCAAATTTGCGGAAATTATTGCAGTTATACAAGATTGAGTTGATTGGCTTTTCTTACCTGCTAATAAGCAGGTATATATCTCGCAAAGGTAGCTCAGTTTTGATAAGAAATAACAGTGCTTCAAGGACCATAAGCGAAACAAATAACCCAGATTCAACCGGCCGCCAAACTAACTTTCAAAACAAATAAGGTCTATTTATCTGATTCATCATTGATGCCTAAAAACGTTTTTAAGGCTTTTGTTCTCAATAATTCTTATTCCGTTGATAATTTGATTAAACCTACTATGAAACGCTAAACTACAGATCAACGACCAGGTGTCTGACACCAATCGAAGGTGGCTTAGTTTATCCCAAGATGACTCAGGCTATATCATCACGTCCTGGGCCGGAATCAAGTTAAGAGAAAAGATTCTCAACCCCGTCTTTGAAGAATCCATCAGAAGATTTCTAGATTCCACCAAGAAGCATTTCTGTGAAATGACCAGTAGATAGATACCACCTAGTTTGCTACGAAACAGCCAGAAGAAATAGCTGGCGGTGTCGGCAAAAAGCTGTCAAACGTCGCCAAAAAGTTTTTTGAAAACTATGTCAGTCACCCGAAAGTAATATGAAAATAGCTTCAATTCAAAAAGTTAACACACCGACAGAAATGATGCCTGTTTATGACTTGGAAACAGAGTCAGGCAAATACACTATTGTCGCTGGTGATACCGCTATTGAAGTATCTAACAGTAAGCGGGTATCACTGTTGGACGTCAACGCACTGATCTCGCACGGTGCTGTCCACAATCTCCGTGAAGCAGGTTCAGTACGTGGGCAGAAAAACGATGATTACTTGCTGCAATACATGTCCGGCTACTCTCCAACCCAGGTGAAAGTACCACTGGTATACGAGAAGTTTGTTAACACTCTGAAAGCTGCTGGCATTGATATGCGTCGTCGTGGGCCAAAAATCAATTTGATGGCAATGACAGACAAACAGGCCCAGGAACTGATTGGTGACCGGTACTTAAAGAATGGCGAAACTGCTGACCTTAGAGCAGGTGAGTTAGATCCTATTGCTGGTGGTCTGTTTGATCCCAAACTCACCCAAGGTCACAACGGTACTGTGTGGGCTGGAATTAAACTGACAGAACGGATGCCAAATCCAGTCATGGAAGAACCGATTCGCCGTCTGTTAGGTCTGACCAAAAAGAAGTTTGAAGGTATTATCGCTGGTGAAGAAAAACTGGGTGAACACACCGGCGTTAAAGCAATCGAAACTGCTTTAGCTAATATCGACGTAGATACCGAAATGGCTAAAGCACGCTCGGTAATTAATTCTGGACGCAAAAGCCACAGAGATGATGCTGTTAGAAAGTTACGCTATCTCAAGACATTAAAGAAAACAGATCAAAAGCCGACCGATTGGATCATGTCTTCCGTACCAGTATTGCCAGCAGCGTACAGACCGATCGGTTTTCTGGGCGACACTACCACACCAATCGTGTCAGACCCAAATTACATGTACCAAGAACTGTTTTTGGCAAACGATCTCTTGAATCAGAAGAAGAAACTGTTTGGTGATGAATCAACCGGCAGTGCTCGACTAAACCTTTACAACGCATACAAAGCAACTGTCGGTTTGGCAGATCCTATCCACCCCAAATTACAACAGAAGAACGTCAAAGGACTGTTAGCAAGCGTATTTGGTAATAGCCCCAAAATGGGGATGGTACAACGTAAACTAATCTCGTCAGCAGTAGACAACGTAGGCCGATCAGTAGTAGTACCAGATCCTGAAATGGATATGGACTCTATTGGACTGCCGATCGACATGGCGTTCACTACATTCAAGCGTGCTGTGACCAAAAGCTTACGCCAGAAAGGGATGTCGGCATTAGAGGCAAAGAAGAATATCGAAGAACAAACTCCACTTGCTCGCGAGATCTTGCTGCAAGCAATGGAGACAACGCCAGTCATTACAGTAAGAGCACCAGCATGGCATAAGTTCTCAACACTGTCATTTTTTGCCAAGCCAGTGGCAGGTAGTGCTATACACGTTAGTCCACTTACTGTAAGGGGTACACTATGGATTTTGATGGCTTATCAAGCGAAATACGTAACCTTTCGTTAGATTATTGATGAAAAGTACTACCAGAATACAGTCACTTTATATCCTCTACAAAACTGCTATTAGGCTATCTTCAAAACGAATTCGTTGAACACGTTAAAATACTAGTAGTGTGATTGCTGATCGAAAAAACAATTATCCTATTGGTGATATGATGAAAAAAGATGTTTTAATTGAAGGTAGTACTGGGCTTGAATTGAAATTCTCCAAGTGTTTCAGAGCGTCAAGTAGTGACCATCTCGAATGGATCGAGTTTGTTGAAAAGAAATGTGGAAAGCCAGTTGCTGAATTCATCGGCAGTACCAGTGGCATTCTGCAGGCAAAGATTGGTGAGATTCCCCTTTCTAAACTTGATTGGAAAATTGACGATGATCAAAAGATTTATCGTGTTCCTGATGGTGTGAACATTGCATCGTACAACCATCTGAATGAGATGCAAAATATTTGCAAAGTAAGCCACATTTCGGTTACAAATGACAAAGCATGTATCGAGGTATCAACTAGTCGGAACAGGACTGTCGTGATCAGTGATGATAGTTTGTTACCTGTTTTTGACCACCATTCTGGTGAAATGAAAAGCGAGACGCCATCCCTTGATCAGTGGATCCCATACTTTAAGCAAGACTCTTTGATTGGCAAAGACTACGATTTCGATGTGGGTAAATTTTACGGAATGTTGGCAGCAGATGGCTGGCAACAAGATAATTCGATCGGATATGCCAAAAACTCTGAAGAATGCAGAAAAGAATTCGAGTCGCTGGCTCAATCTGTGTTTAGAATTCCATTCAACGTACGTACCTACTCTGATGAAGCAGATAGTCGAAAGTTTTCCGATTCAGTTAAAATTCATCTGAACGGCAAAGAGTTTGCCCGAAAAGTACTTTCTCCGATCCACCCTGACTTCTACCTGCAGGAAGGATTAAGACCTGCGCTTTTCAAAAAGATCCCGGATGAGATTCTCTTGAATGGATCACACAGATGTCATTTAGGATTATTTTCGGGATTAATCGATGGTGATTGTTCGGTTGGATGGAATAAACACAGAAAAAATGATCGATTTTTTCTTCGATTCAATACTTCCAGCCCGTACCTGGTAGCCTCCATTTCAAGACTGTTACGAAAATTGGGCTTACGGCATTCTGTCACTGAAACTCCTGCAAGAGGTGCATCAAAAACGTCCTGGACCGTTTGCCCAAGTGTAATTGATCTGCCTGATATCCTGAGTGAAGTGCGTGTGGTGGAACAACAGCGAAAACAGGCAATAGCTGAGTTCCTCGCAAAAACTACTGGAATTTGCAACGACACGCTGGATTACGTTCCGCTTACTCATGCGCTGCAGGAGAAAATAATCCGGGCATTACGGAAAGAACCCGAGTTGAAACGAATTGCGAAGCGTCATAAAGGTTACATGAATCGCCAGGCAGCAATCAGGATCATCAGCAAGATCAGCGGCTTCTCAGATGACAACGAATGGAACCGATTTGTAGCAAGAGCAAATTCAACAGGTATCCATTGGGAAATGATCGACAGTATTCGACCTGTTCCACCAAGAGACGTCTTTAGTCTAGTTGTGCCTGACTCTGAATTGTATTGCATCGCGAATGGATTGGTGATGTAGCAACTTCCGAAATCACTTTGTTCGGATTTAATACCCCCTCCCTGAGCTAAATGGCCCTGTGACAACAAGGTCGGTATCCTGCACGTCCGATGGCGAGTGGTTGTTTCTGTCATCAGCCAACCTGACCCAGCAGGCATTCACGATCAACATGGAATTGGCTATGCTGGTTCTGGACGGGAAGATACCAAAACGGGTAGAAGAGCAATTTGCTCGCTATATTCTAAAGAAACTGCTTAATCAAGTATAATGATTTATCTGGATTTGAGTGAAGAGAACTATCCCGATTTCATCGTATCCCGATTCGAACAATAAGCGACTTGGCAATAAAATGCAAGAATGATCAGCACTACCTTCAGTCCCGGTCCCGCGCCGAACACCGTCAAAACCACAGATGGCAAAGTCCTGACCGTTCCCACTGGTTGGGTTCTTCTTCCTCCTGGTGATGCCGCTCTGACCCGCAGAGTAAAGGCTGCTGGTGATCATTGGGTGGTTCAGGAGAAAAAGGGCCGCAAACTCTTCTCGCTGGGCGTGTGGGCACCGGCAACGACGATCGAACTGATTCAAACAGACCTCCAAGCCGAGCGATCCACCGAGAGTTTTCAGAAACGTAAAGAATCTGATGCCAAGCGACGGGAAAAGGCTCAGGAGATTTACGTCGAAGACTTCATCGGGGCTGTGGTGGGCTTCCTGGACTTTCATCCTGACCATGCCGACCTTGCCCAGCGACTTGCCAAAGCGGTTACAGATCACGCCACACCTGTTGGAAGTGGCACCGTCGCCCGTACAAAGCGGATTCCGGTCGAGGAAAGGGCGGAAGTTGCTGTGATCGCATGGATGCGGCACCAGACAACAGCATACGACTTGATGACGATACCACGGGTGAAGGGCAAACGCCGAGAAGTGCGTCGAATGCTGGCCCAGCGAACAAAAGAATTACTCGCAGGGTATCGGCGGGGCGGACCAAAGAACGGAACGATTTTCTCAAAATAGACGCATGTATGGGCATGTAATTGTGGGTGAATGATCGAATTACCCAACTGTTCTTCCAGCTCAACCTCCTTAACAAAAAGATCTTGAGTATCTTGATCACCTTGCTTGACAACACCAATCATCCTGCAGCCTGTTCCCAAGGAAGAGAATCTTCCGACAGTTGTTTCGGTGCTTGTTGGTGCTGAGCTGTACTCACTGTAACCAATGATTTAATTGCCGCTTTGATTGCATCTGGTAGTTGTGGCCAGGTAATGATAATTTTTGCCAGATCATTGGCATCGGATTGCGAAAAAAGAGGTGCAACACTGGGTGCAACGGGGTGATTCAATTCGCCGGAAGTACTTGCAGAATAAGTAGTTTGCAAATTTACAGAAACGGTCTTCGGAACCGTAGGTTGCTGGTTCGACTCCAGCCGGGCGTGCTTCTAAATTCTCATCTTCAGCAGTCACCATATCTCCGCAAGTATCGTATTTTACAGGGTTTCCTGTTCCTTCACTAATTATCGAATCAACATTTCCAGAACTGTTCAAATCCTCATCCGTTGTCATCGTTTGCATAAGATTGTCAGAATCGGGGGCAAACTGGGGGGCAAACTTTTTACCAGTGGGCAAGCCGTTTACTTTTTCCGCCAGGTCACTTAATTTTGTCCGTGCGTACCGTTTCATGGTCAATTTTGGGTCGGAATGCCTTGCCAGGGTCATTACCTGTTTGGTATCTGCACCGCTGCGAATCAGGTTGCTGATGTATGTGCTTCGCAGTGCGTGAAAGTCGCGTACTTCATCCCCTTCCGGCGAAGTAGTTTCAACCGGGATCCCTGCTGCCTCCATATCCCGCCTGATCATCTTTGCGGCCTTTTCATTCCAGGTTCCCGGCCAGATCAGTTCACCTTTCGGCTTGGCAGCCAGAAATGGCCTCAAATCGTTCGCCAGATCGATTGAAATAGGTTGAGTGGCTGGTTGGCGGTTCTTGCTGCTGCGTGCCTGCAAATGCACAACAGGCGGGCAGGCAGAAAGGTCGAATGATTCCGGCTTGAGGATTGCGAGTTCAGATGCCCTGAACCCGGTCCCTAGGGCCAGGCGGTACAACATGGCACGATCGGAACCGCAAAGCCCCCTGAATGGCTTGCCTGCTTCTGCAGCTACGAGCAATCGAGTGACCTCATCGTTCTGATATTCTCCCCGCCTTTCTGCGTCTATGGCAACGTTCCCGGGCTTGACTGTCTTAAATGGGTTGCGGTCGATGCGGTCATTCTCGATCATCCACAGTACGAACTGCTTTGCAGCCTGTAGATAATGCTTAGTGGTCTGCGTGCTCATGCCTTGGTTTGTTCGCAGATGATGCAGGAACTTTTCCAAAAATTCCGCGTTCATATCTTTGCAGAAATGAAACTGGCATCCTTCGATGATAGCAGTTACACGGTTGGTTTTCAGTTTGATGTATTCCTGTTCGCAGTTGTTCGCATGCAATGATTCCCGCCAGGCTTGCAGGTGTTCCCGCAACGGCATTTTCTGAAACTTGGTAGTTCGATGATCACCGATACCCGCCTTTTCCAATTCTACCCGTTCAACGATTTTCGCAAGCATCTGCTACGCGGCCGTCTTGTTCGTGCTCAATGGTTCCGAACATAATTTGCCCGATGCGTCGATGTAGGATGAGTACCACTTCTTCGATTTCAACTTTTTAACCGTTCCGTCCGGTTGTTTCTTCGTGGTTGTAATCTTTTTCAAATGTGCCATCGGTTATTTCTCTCCGATCTTCAATCAGTCCCGCAGGGTTCAGGTTCACTCCAGGGGGTGCTTGAAGGTGTATTCAAATTAACTGGAAAATATCCCGTGTAAATGTTGGTTAACTCAAACTCTTGTATGTCCTTGAAAATACTGTCCCATGGACAGTCATGCTTCTTTGATGCCCGCAGGAATGACAGAATGACAACTTTTCGTAAATTTCAGTAAAATCTATTAGAATTCTGTTCCCATAAGGAGTTTCCTGAAAACCAGGAAAAGTCGTCATTCCGTCATTCAATTTTCAGACTTATCCCGACAAAGAAACGTGTTGAACTTTTTCTGCCTTCGGTTAAGTCGAAACTTTCTGCAATTCGCTTCAGGAAACTGATTTTCGGCAAGGGAATTTCCCCTTCCTGTTCACACCAGGAAAAATATGAGCGGTAGAGATCATTCTTAGTTACCGTTGCAACAGGCTCCAATGTGCAATTTTCGGCTACGAATCGGCGAATATTATCTTCGGTTGTGCGATATCGTGCCTTTGCTTTTTAACAGCTAAGCAAGGATCAAGGACTTCTCTGTACGACAAAATGCAGCCTTGAATTAGCCAATTCAAAAATGTCAGAATAACTTATTGAAGCACGCGCTTCGTCTCGGTGCTCCTTGACCGTTCCTGCGGAATGGTCCGCGGGAGGCTAGTGCTTTGTCACATCTAAAAAGTCGGATTGGCAATTTCAGTCAAATCTGCGATACTGCATGGTACAAGGAGGGTGCCATGCGGAAGTTGTATATCATTCGACTGACAAAGCAAGAACGAGTCGAGCTTCAGAGTGTCGTCAAGAAGTTGAAGGGAACCGGGCAGAAAGTTCGACGTGCTCAAATTCTGCTGAAGGCAGATGCCGATGGTCCGAATTGGACTGATGAGCGTATTACCGAGGCGTTTTCGTGTCGGACTAGAACCGTGGAACGGCTTCGCCAGCGGTTCGTCGAGCAAGGATTTGAAGAAACGCTCAACCGAGCTAAACGTCAGCAACCACCCGTGGATAAGCTATTGACGGGCGACCAAGAGGCCCGCATCATCGCGACTCGGCTTGGGCCGCCTCCGAAAGGCTACAACAACTGGACGCTTCGGTTGCTGGCACGCAAGGTCGTGGAGTTGGAAATCGTGGAGTCGGTGAGCTACGAAACGGTCTAAAAAAATGGCATGACGAATCGGAAGATTGAATATTGGGTGATTCCTCCGGAGGTGGACGCCGAGTTTGTCGCCCACATGGAAGATGTGCTGGAAACCTACGAAAAACCGTACGATCCGAACGTGCCGGTCCTGTGCATGGACGAACAACCGGTGCAGTTGTTGAAAGAAACACGCGTTCCTATTCCCGCCACGGCCCAACATGCCAAGCGGGTTGACTACGAATACGAACGAGCGGGCACGGCGGCTATCTTCATGTTTACCGAACCGCTGGTCGGTTGGCGTGAAGTCTCCGTTCGCGAACGGAGGACGAAGATTGACTGGGCCATCGAAATGGCTCGGTTGTTGGAGGTCGCTATGCGTCATGTGCCAAAGTGATCGTGGTGTGTGACAACCTCAACACCCACACCAAGGGCGCGTTCTATGAAGCGTTTGAACCCGCGCGTGCGCGGACCTTGGTTCGACGGATCGAATTCTGCTACACACCCAAGCATGGAAGTTGGCTGAACATCGCAGAGAATGAACTGAGTTCGTTAACCCGCCAATGTGTCGCGGACCGTCGCTTTGAAGATGTTGCCACTTTGAGTGAAGAAACCGAGGCATGGTCGAACGATGTCAACACTACACAGCGTGGCGTTGACTGGCAAATGAAGATCGACGAAGCACGAACGAAATTAAAATCGGTTTACCCGACAATTAAGTCGTGACAGAGCACTAGAATGTGTCGGATCATCAAATTATTGATCTGGGGGTATTTCGCGTATCGAATCTATCGTAGAAAAAGTGGTCAAACGCAACGATCCGAAATTCGACGATTGTCGGTACTGGTTGATTAGAATTCAGCAGAACAGTGTATCGTGATCTCAATTTGCGAAAAGCCCGGTTTAGTGAACCACACACGAAGTGCGATATGGCTCAGAACGTGAATTCGAGCATCCGAACATTGGCGGCAAAGCAACGGGCTAACTTTTTGCACCTAATTACTTTCCTCAGGGCTTTCTAGCTTGCGCACCGCAAAATTGTCTTCGCGATACACGCCGCATATGGTATATTCTAATTCTGCGCTGCTTCTGTATGTTCAACGCACCAATCGAGATTTTTCGAGGCTATTTATGACGTTATCGAATGCCGGGTCAATCTTCACAGCATGCTTCATCTCTCTTGCTCTCTGCAATTCTGTGCACGCACAGCAAACGAAGGTTTATGCCGGGTCCGACTGCGCCGTTGACGAGTTCTTTAAAAACGAAGTCTGGGCCAAGGTCGCTTCTCATACCTGCGTGACCTGTCACAAACTTGGCGGCGACGCGGAAGACAGCAAGTTTCTCCTTCACGATCCCAGGAAAATCACAGGCGAAGCACAGGCCGAGGCGATGCGGCATAACCGCGTCGCTTTCGCAAACATGGCGATACAGAAAGTAAAAGATGAATCACGCCTGCTGTTGAAAGCAGTCGGCAAACTTGACCACGGAGGTGAAGCGGTCTTGAACGCTGACTCGACAAGCTACCGCATTCTTGCGGATTTTGTTCGCACAGTGAATACTCCGAAATCGCTGCCCGCATACGTTGAAGATAAAAACGCCCCACCGTTTTTCGAAGGCATCAACATGGTCGATGACCGCGTTTTGCTGCGTCGGATCACGCTTTCACTTGCGGGCCGGCTGCCAACGGATAGCGAATGGGCAGTAGTGTCGAAGCTCGGCATCAAAGCGATTCCTCAACTCATGGATACCATCATGAAAGAGGATGCGTTTTACGACCGACTGCGTGAAGGCTTCAACGATATCTTCCTGACGGTTGGCTACGGCGAAGCGGAGTCTGCCTTGTCCTACGCGCATTTCAGCAAGACCAGGCATTGGACACAAAAGTACGACTTGAGCAGTATCAAGGATGAACAAGCCCGCACCCAGGCAGGGTATAAACTCGCCCGTGACTATCGCCAGGCGCTCTTCGGTGAACCGATGAAACTGATTGAGCATATCGTTCGCAACGACCGGCCGTTCAGCGAAATCATCACCGCTGACTATATCATGGTGTCGCCGTATACAGCTCGCGGCTACGGCATATTCGAAGAATTACGTGACAAGTTTAAAGATATCGACAATCCGTTTGAGTATATCCCGGTGAAGCTTAAAGCGCTTGTTGCTCGCACGAAGAACGACGATCAGGATTCTGCAACCGGCTTTTATCCGCACGCCGGGCTGCTGAGTACTTTCCAATATCTGAGACGCTACCCCACAACAGACACCAACCGCAATCGCCTCAGGGCACGCATGTACTATCAGCATTTTCTGGGAGTAGATGTTCTGGAACTGGCGGCTCGCGTTTCGGATGCGGCCGAGGTCGCCAAAAAATACGAAATTCCGACGATGCAGGCGGCCGAGTGCGTGGTTTGCCACAAAACGCTCGATCCCGTTGCGGGGTTGTTTCAAGATTACTTCAGTATTGATGGCGTCTATGGCAAGCGAAAAGGGGGCTGGTTCAAAGACATGTTTGGTGCCGGTTTCGAAGGCGAATCGCTGCCGACTGAAGAACGCTGGCATGCATTGCAGTGGCTGGGCGAACGCACGATCAAAGACCCCCGCTTCGCAATCGCAATGGTTGAGCATGTCTATTACATCTTGAATGGTCGCAAAGTTCTGCTTCCGCGCAAGGAGCTTGATGATCCGCTTTTTGCCGCAAAACGCCGAGCTTATCAGACACAACGCCGGGAAATTGAAACTATCGCAGAACAGTTTGCAAAGAACCAGTTCAACCTGAAATCGGTTTTCAAAGCGCTGGCACTTTCGCAGTTTTATCGTGCAGACGGGCCTGCAGTCGCGATTACGAATCCGCAGCGTAAGGCGGAGCTGGAATGCGTCGGCCTGGTGCGCATGTTGTCACCTGAGCAGCTCGAGCGAAAAACGAAGGCGGTCTTCGGCGAAAAGTGGGGCCGCTTAAACGAGCAGATGGAGATGCTCTACGGAGGCATTGATTCGACTGAAGTAACAGAACGGGCAACTGACCCCAGCGGGGCGATGGGTGCAATCCAACGGATGATGGCCAATGAAATGGCCTGCAGACATACCGCTAGGGACTTTGCCAAACCGGCTGCGGAGCGGATACTTTTCCCCGGGATTGAAGCGTCGGTGGTTCCCGGCGATTCTGCCGAAGGCGATGCGAAAATTCGCCAGGCGATTGTACACTTGCATCAGCGGATTCTCGGCCGTTACGATGCGGTTGATTCAACCGAAGTTGAGCGCACATTCAAGCTGTTCTCGGGCATCCTCAACGATGCGAACGAGCAGCGGAACTTCGATAAACGAGAGATTTATCACTGCAGACGCGAGAATCCCGTGTTACAGCCTGATCCGCTATACACCGTTCGCGCCTGGCGTGGCGTTGTCACTTATCTGTTGAGAAGGCAGGAATTTCTGTATGAATAGTCGACGCGATTTTCTGCAGTTATGCGGAATGGCCGGGCTGGGTGTTGCAGCGCCGATCAGTCTGATGGACGCGTATGCGAAGCCGAAGGATGAACCGTACGGCGGGCCGTATTATGTAGTTTTTAATGCGTCTGGCGGCTGGGACACCACTTACTTGATGGACCCCAAGGGCGTTAACGACATCAACCGGTTGTACAAGGAAGGTGACATTCTCACGCAGGGAAATCACTTGTATGCGCCGACGGCGAAGCAAGTAAAAACCGGCATGAGTAATGAAGATTTCTACAAAGAGTTTGGTAATGAACTACTGGTGTTCAACGGTTTGGATTACTCGGTGAATAATCATTCGCCGGGTGCACGATACATGGCAACCGGGAAACTCGACAGCCTGGCTTACCCGACGTTCGCTGCACTGGTAGCAGCGTGCCAGGGGTCGTCGTGCCCGATTTCATTTCTGACGTTCGGCAATTACTCCGCTACGGGAAATCTGGTGGCGATGTCACGAGTTCCGTATATCCATTCGCTGCAGAAAATAGCCAATGCGGATGCCGTTGAAGGTAATGTGCGTTCGCAGTATCACGACCGCTTCGCTTTGGATCGAATTGAAGCGACACTGCGTGAACAGAACCAGACACGCCAAACAGAACCTCGTTTGCCACGCATTGAACATGCAGAGAATATGCTCTACGCTGCCCAGGATAATTCCAAGGCGCTTGAGCGTGTGACGCCTTACATCCCAGTAAAGATTTCGAAAGAGCGATTGTGTCAGCAGGCGGAAATCGCGTTGGCGTCATTCAAGGCGGGCGTGTGCGTTTCGGCTAATCTGACCATCGGCCAATTCGACAGTCACGCGAATAACGACCGAGATCAAATGGTTCTGATACCGGAGTTTCTTTCGGGTATCGCCTATCTACTGCGACGTGCGGAAGAATTGAAAATCCGTGAGCAGATGGTTGTGATAGTGCAGAGTGAAATGGGCCGCACCCCGAATTACAATAACGGCAATGGTAAGGACCACTGGTCAATCGGTTCGATCATGTTCCTCGGCAAAGGGATCAAGGGCAATCGCGTGATCGGAGCAACGGACGAGAAGCAGTTTCTGGTTCCGCTCGATCCGAAAAAACTGGTGTGTGATAAAGAGAAGGGCATTAAGGTGCGGCCAGAACATATTCACCAGTCACTGCGTGAATTCGCGGGCATTGCAGAGCATGCAAACAGTAAGAAATTCCCGCTAGGTGTCGTAGAATCTGAGAAACTGCAAGGCCTGTGGGGCTAGTGCTACTTCACGCGAGCGGGGTACCTCTGTTCCACAGGTGTGAAGGTCAATGGAATGATTGCCCAGAACTCTTGTTTTTGCCAAAACTCCTTGAGTGCGGCGAGGATAGATTCCTGATTGAATGGGACAGTGACACCGACAAGGTGAGATATGATATCCTCGCTTTCTCCCGCCCCAACCACATCCTGACTCGGCTAGGTTATCCACTGGTTCGCCGCAGCCAGAAAAGATTTGGTCGAGATTCGGCGGCAACGTTGTGCCGAGCCGTCAATTCGGTATTACCCATTACTGAAGTTTCGCAAAATACGGGTTATACACGTTCGGGTTGTTCAGACCACCATCAGAAAATACAACAGTGTTGCCTGTTTTTTGGTGCCCAAATTTCGAGTGGCATTACAGAAAGGGTAATTCGCACCTCCATTCGACAAATTCCTTGTGTGCGGTTTCATTTCTGGACTGATTGATACATTAAAACTTGCATTTTGCCAGGTAGTTCGTTAATCTGTTGTAACTAGAATCTGTTGATCTCTCCTTCCTGCCTCTATGGTGCTCGAATGATACTCCTTCAATTTCTACCACAACTGCTCACCTGTTTCATCTTTTCTGCAAACCTACTGCTTGGTGCGGAGCCCCTTTTGGTCCGGTCAAAAGCAAGCGGGGAATGGAGTAACCCCAAAACCTGGGAAAAAGAACAGGTACCTCTGCGCGGCCAGCGTGTGTTAATCCGCACTGGGCATGAAGTTGTGTACGATATGAATAGCAAGGCGGTGCTGCATGCGGTGCATATTTCGGGCACGCTTCGCTTTAACCCGTCGATCAATACCCGTTTGGAAGCTGGATTAATTACGGTTCAAGCCGGAGAAGTTGCGACCGATGATGGCTTCGATTGTTCTGCCCACGTCGGGAAGCCAGATCCTCATCAAAATCGGTCGCAACTGCTTGTAGGTACACAAGATGCACCCATTCAAGCCAATTGTACAGCGATGATTCGACTGCATCACATCCAGGGGATGAATCCGGAAACTTGCCCTGCAATCATCTGCTGTGGGGGAAAAATGGACTTTCATGGGCAGCCGTTGAGCCATAGCTGGACAAAACTAGCCAAAACGGTGACCACAGGTGACACTGAATTGATCCTCAAGGACAAGATCACTGGTTGGAATCCGGGGGATCGGGTAATTGTGACCGCTACCCAACGCTATTATGACAAAGATGATCAATTTACTGAAGAACGCTTTGTAGAATCGATCTCGAACACTGATCCGCCAGTCCTGAAACTCACGAAGCCGCTGGAGCATGAACATTTGGGTGATGGGTTGTACTCTGGGGAAGTGGCCAATTTATCGCGAAATGTCATTGTCGAATCAGCCAATCCGGATGGGGTGCGTGGTCATACTATGTACCACCGCCATTCTGCGGGTTCGATCAGTTACGCCGAGTTTCGTCATCTTGGTAAAATGAATATTCTGGGTAAATATGCCATTCATTATCATCTTTGTAAAGATACAATGCGAGGCAGTTCTATTGTAGGTGCCTCGATTTGGGATAGTGACAATCGCTGGGTGACCATCCATGGAACCGAATATCTGGTCGTTCGTGATTGTGTCGGTTGGAAAAGTATCGGCCATGGTTTCTTTCTGGAAGATGGAACCGAAGTATACAACATATTAGACCGAAATCTGGCAGTGGGTGCCCGTGCCGGTAAGCGGTTACCGAAGCAGGCGTTGCCGTTTGATGCCAATGATGGTGCAGGCTTCTGGTGGGCCAGCAGTCTGAACACCTTCACGAATAATGTGGCCTCAGATAACGATCGGTATGGATTTCGCTATGAGGCTACCCCTACCAGTGCCCTGAAACTTGATTTTGCCATCAGACAGCCGGATGGTTCCCGGGAAATTGTTGATATAAGGAGATTGCCTTTCATCCGGTTCAGCGATAACGAAGTTCATTCGAATGTGGGCCTGTATGGTGTGAATCTCGGTGAAGGTGTCCGGCGAGTTGGCCCGGATTCTCAGCACCCATTTGTTGTGCGAAACCTGAATATCTGGAATGTCCATTATGGTTTCCGTCCGCAAGTGCCGTCGTTAATGGTCGAAAACTTAAACTTGCACCGGATTGTGTACGGGGTTTATCATCCCGACTACGACAAGCACTTCTACAAAAATGTGACCATCAGCGAAGCGACTGCAGAACCGTTTAATCGGGGCCACGATGATGAGAGCATTCAACATGGTATTTTGACGGTGGATGGATTGAATTTTATCAACTGTAAATCTGGGGGCATGCCGCTGATTCAAATTAGTGACCATAACCCTACTGGAAACGCAGTGTCCCACTTTCGCAATGTCAAAATAACCGATTGGAAAGATGGTTCTCGTGCGAAATCACTGGTAAATTTGGGCGGTGGGCCAAGGCCGGAGCCGAAGACTGAAAAAGGCGTACCCATTTATCTCCACGACTGGTTTGGCAAAGGAAAACATGCGATGGTTGTCAGCACCCGGTCACCGGAGTACAAGGCCGATCCGATGCGGTTTCGAACGGAACCGACTATCACCGGAAATGAATCGAAGCTCACTGACGTGAATAAAATTGAATTTCCCAAGGTTCTGGAGCCTACGGACGATCTACCCCCGATTACTATCATCACCCGAGTGCAAAAAACGAACGGGGGTGTTCTGGTAACCGGTTCATCCTCTGACAATCATAAGGTTGCCAAGGTGATTGTAAATGGAGTGGAGGCAACTTCGACAAACGGCGATTATTCCGAGTGGAAAGTAGTTCTGAAAGCGGGCAATTCCGACGAAATTACGGCGATAGCTATTGATAGCACTGGATTGAAAGAATTGACCCCACACAGGGTAATCATGGCAAATTAAACGCAAGTACACTTATAAGAAATATTTGGAATGAATGATTGCACCCAAGTTATCATGCCATTTTACTTCTTGATCGGTGCTTCATTGACCGTGTAAAAAGCGTTGTGGTGCAGTAAGGTTTCTTTACCTGTAGATTCAAGTTTATTCAGGTCGAACTCGTACACATGGCCGGGTAACAATTTTTCTAAGGTAATCTTTACCGAAAGCCCGTCGTTTGAGATTACAGCCGACTTTACTTCAGGTTTGGTCTGCTCAATTTCCGGCCCGCCGTAGCCTGCATGGTACGGATGAGTAAAAGTGGAAAGCTGATAATTCTTCAAGTTGAGTGCTGTATTCGCATCAACCGGTTTGGTAAATGCAATTTTAAAACCGTCTGGTTCAATGGTAACTCGCTGTATCTCGAAGGGCATTTTACCGCTCCATTCGAGACGCTCCAGCGCAAACGGCTTAATGCCACGCACCGGCCAGCCGCGATTCGTTCCACCACACAAAAGATTACCGCCTTCGGTAAAAGAGACATTCAAGATACCAGTAGAAAGTCCTTCACGAAACGGATAACACGCGCCTTGCCAGACACCGTTAATCTGTTCGGTCGTTGCACGCATGATGATTGATTGCGTATAATCTCCCAGGAACATCTGATCATCAAACGGGCCGAACTTTCCTTTCGTATCGTTGACCACAAAGCCTGTGATTGAACGGCCCATGCGGATGTACGGAAATATCACCGCGTAGGGGGTCAGTTGTTTCACCCGATTTTTCTCGATAGCAATTCGTGAGCCAGATTTAGGCATCTCAGGCACCTTGCCGAGTTCCGGTGCATAAGGATACCAGTTGAAACTCGCCGGGTGGCCGTGAAAACTTCGTGGAGTAACTGCCTTCAAACTGCACGAGCAATTCCAAGGCCCCTGACTTTCAATGTAAAACAACGCTCCATGTTCGTTGGCACCGATACCACCGGGGCTGCGTAAACCGGTTGCAATCACTTCCGATTTTCCTTTAGGGGTCACTTTCAATATACACCCGCGAAATAGCGCATGCGATTCATAGGAATATGACAATCCGAGCGCGACATGGATATTTCCGTCTTTGTCGAACTTCGAACCAAACGCATATTCATGGTAATTGGCGTAGCCCCAAGCATCGGAAAGCGTTTCGAAGCGATCCGCTGTACAGTCCTGTTTCGTATCGGTAACACGGGTCAGTTCGCAGCTTTGCGTCACATAAAACGATTTGTCTTTGTAAGCAAGGCCGAAGATTTCATCCAGCCCGGTGGCAAACAAATGGAACTTCGGGTTCGGCTTCTTCGTATCGATGCCGTCGAGAATATAGATTTCTCCATGTCGTGTACCGACTGCAATTCGGCCATCAGGTAACGGACAAAAAGCACCCGCCTCAATGACCTTGTCATTCGGAATCGGGATACTGACCAGCGGATAATACTCACGCTCTCGTTCTTCCGTACCCCAACGGCCGCCGACATCCTCCGCCTGCGCTGTTCCCAAGACGAAAGGGAACGCACTCAGCAAAACGAGCAGTAAACGTGTGGAGCTATTTGAGTAGTTCATAAGTCAACGTTTGGGTTGATTTACCCTTGGGGATAATAAATTGGAGTAGCAATTCGGAAGATTTTTCATCTCCAGAATCCGGACGTACTAAAGTTGGCACTTTCGGAATGTTTAAACGCAGCTCTTTCGTTTTGAACTGCTGTTTCGATTCCACTACGAATTGGCCGGTCAATCCCCGGAACCATAGTGTTGTTCCCTTCGGTGCATGAAACGAAAACGTGCGAACCAGTCGGAGCTTTTCTTGAGCGACTTCCACATTACTGTAGTCTTCAATTTCAACGCTGCCGCTGCGGTACATGAAGGTCGGAATCGACTGTTCATCCATAAAGTAACCCGCAAACTGATAACCGCGATTCTTGGGATAAAGCGGATCAGGATTCACCGGCGCTTCTTTCGTCATCACGGGTCGAAGAGGCCAGGCGGTTTTTTCATCGGGCAGATCGAAGAATGAAACATCCTGGGCGAGGGCAACATGTTTCTCGGCAGGGTCGAAATTGCCGGAGCCCTGACCACTCCGATTGACGCGAATATAGTCACCAGCCCAGATGGCTGAAAGCGTACCGGTCTCCGCATTGAAGGAGTAATTCAGTTTCTGCGGAAAACCGACCGCAATGCCACGAAAGCCCGCAACACTACTGCGACCGCGATATGTATGGGTAGCATCTTTCACCTCAAGCGCGGTCTGTACTACACGCAATCCGGGTGGATCCGCCGCCGATGTGCCAAGCGTCAGGTAATACCAGATGGCTTCAATTTGTTCCTTAGTGTGACCATTGAGAACCGTTTTCAGCATCGCTTTGCCCCCAGGCCAGGCGGTAGGCATCACGGTGCGTGGCCGAAACGCACTGGGTTCGATCATATAGTGGTAGTACCAACTGGGCTGCAGACGTTCGGTAATCGTCATCAGTTCGATGCCTTTATGACCGGCTGCTTTGCCGTTGAACGTATGGCACGCAATACAAGTCAACATCTTTTCACCCAGTAAATCACGCCCGGCCGCACGCATTGCCTTTTCCCGCTCGCGTTCTTTGGCATCACGAGTCTCCGCTTTCGGCAGCGAAAAATCAACCTTTTCAATCGTATCCAATTTTGCGAACAATTCAGGAAGATGACGCAAATTGAGCTCACCAAATTGTGGCATCCGCGTAAGCATATACGGCCGCACGCTATCGCCATCAAAGAGCATTTTCTTCAATGCCACTGGTTGCAGTTTCGCTCCCACTTGCGTCAGCGGTGGCGGAATGCGGGCTTCATCACCCAGTTCCTTCTCCCTAGTTTGAAAGTACTCCTGATGTTCGGCTGCAACGCCCCCGAAACCGTCGCGCACATGGCAGGCATTGCAGTTGAATGCAATCAACGTGTGAGTGACTTTCAATTTTTCGGAGATCAATTCCGGCTTGGCTGACAGCGACTTGCGAATCGCATTGGCTTGTGTTTCATTCAGATTGAAAAATGGACTTTTCGATCGCTTGGTGCTGAGGCATCCCAGTGTCAGATCAGCACTTTTCAACTCCCCTAGCATTGGCGCTGGCGGAATGTTACCCAGTTTGTGACAGGCAACACAGTTTTGTTCCTGAAAGGCTTTTTTACCCTTCGCTACCAGTTCGTCTTTGAGAACGATACGAGAAAGCCTCATCTGAACTTTGCTGAGCAGATAGCTGGCTACCTGATTCGCTTCACTGCGTGTCAATTTCATATCGGGCATGCGGCCCGAAGGTCGCACGTGCTTAGGTTGAAAAAGGAATTTGCTCAACGAATCAACGCTGTACTTGGAAGGCACATGGTCAAGGTTCACAATCGCCTTTGGTTCAGGCGTGTTGCTCTTGTTTTCCAGCGGACCATGACACGCCACGCAGCCGATAGTGTGAAACAGCGTTTTTCCGGGAAGTACTTGTTTTGGTTCAACTGCTTCAAACTGAAATTTTCCTGGTGATTGTGAGACCAGGAAATGTGTCAACGCCTCCGCAGTTTCTTTGCGTTGCGCTGCAGGCAATGCATGGAGCATATCAGGCATGGTTGTGCCCGGCTGCTCATGAGATGGTGAATCAAGAAATCGCTGCAGATATTCTGGAGCCACACGTGCACCAACATCAGCCAAGTCTGGAGTGGCTCTTTCGAATAGCGGAGATTCAGTAGATTTGTGACATGCGGCACAGCGTAGCTCCCCCATCAGTAGTAGGCCTGTCTGCTCTTCAGATAGCGGATGTTTGTTTGCCAGACCTGGCAACATCGGTGCTGCACTCACAAATTGCTGATAAAGCAAGGTGAATGCAGTTATCATTATCGCACAAGCAAACTTGTTCATGAACGGTCCTCGCGTTTCAAAAGTCAGACGGGAGTGAATTATGGCAGGCTGCGATCGATAACCACATTCTATACGGTATTATCTGATTCAAACAGGATGCTGACAGTCCCATTACATGAATGTCAGAGATTTGAACAGGTGCAATCTCTGCGGTGTACAAAAAGAAGACATATTTTGCTGTGATTCACCGAATATTGCAGTAGATTTCATTTGTGGTAGAAAAGAGCACCATTGCTGGCTCAGTCTTATTCTGCAATAACACCCCCCCCAAAACAACAGGAAGCTATGCACTACTTTACCTTTCTCCGTGATGTGTTGTCACTTGCAAACGGCGCAACGCATATCTCACTGCGATGACAATCGGGCATTTGGACAACAAATTTGGTTACCGATTTCAGGCGATTAACAGTTGCCGAGTGGCATTGGGATTGTTGAATGGCTGAAATCAAAACAGTCGTTCACTGAACGGGTACCGAAATTATTTCCGAACCCGAACCAGTCATTGAGCCCGAACCAGCCTCCCAAAGGTCATGGCCGCAAGCAACGTTACGAAAATATCAGTCTCAAAGCTGCTTCCAAGCAGATGCACTCCCTTACCATTTAGGCCGCTGGTATCGGCTTTTACAATTTTTTTTGAAATCAAATACAAACCCCTGAAATTAGACTATTCTCATCCCTTAGCTGATGTATTTTAGGCCTGCGTCGGGAATAAACAAACCGAAAAGGAAGTGCTTCCATTTTATGTTAATTCACAACAATCCGAGATACCCTTTGACGCTTCTTGCTGTCTTGTTTTTGCCCGTGCTCACCTTTGCTCAAGAAAAGGGTCTCGATCAGAAAATTGACAAAGCCTTTGCACCGATCGCCAATGTCTGGGAAAGTATAGTCACCTTTGGGTTTCCGATTATCGGAGTAAGGATGCCGCTGGTGGCCATACTGCTCGTGCTAGGGGCATTGTTTTTTACGGTTTACTTCGGGTTCATCAATATTAGACGATTTCCATTGGCAATTTGGGCAGTTATCGGTAAATACGACTACATCGAACGACGAAACGATCCGATGACAGACAATAATAAAGTCATCGAGGGAAAGAACGGTGAAACGATCAGCATCATTGGCGCGTCCGGAGAGGTCAGCCATTTTCAAGCATTGGCAACAGCCATTTCGGGTACTGTGGGTCTCGGAAACGTTGCCGGGGTGGCCGTGGCAATCGCAATCGGTGGTCCCGGCGCCACGTTTTGGATGATTATTTGTGGGCTTTTAGGTATGTCCACCAAATTCGTTGAATGCACGCTCGGTGTCAAATACAGAGACATAGACTCGAATGGAACGGTTTACGGTGGACCGATGTATTATCTCTCGAAAGGGTTAGCTGAGCGGGGATTGACCAGGCTGGGTAGAGTCTTCGGGATAATTTTTGCTACGCTTTGTGTCGGGGCTTCATTCGGGGGAGGAAACGCCTTTCAGGCGAATCAAGCAACGGTTCAGATCACATCGATGTTTGGCCTAGAAGGTGGAGCCATTAATACCGTCATCGGATTGGTGATCGCCGTTCTAGTGCTTTGTCACATCTAAAAAGTCGGATTGGCAATTTCAGTAGAATCAGCGATACTGTTTGGTACAAGGAGGTTGCCATGCGGAAGTTGTATATCGTTCGACTGACGAATCAAGAACGAGTCGAGCTTCAGAGTGTCGTCAAGAAGTTGAAGGGAACCGGGCAGAAAGTTCGACGTGCTCAGATTCTGCTGAAGGCAGATGCCGATGGTCCGAATTGGACCGATGAGCGTATTGCCGAGGCGTTTTCGTGTCGGACTAGAACCGTGGAACGGCTTCGCCAGCGGTTTGTCGAGCAAGGATTTGAAGAAACGCTCAACCGAGCTAAACGTCAGCAACCGCCAGTGGATAAGCTATTGACGGGCGACCAAGAGGCCCGCATCATCGCGACTCGGCTTGGGCCGCCTCCGAAAGGCTACAACAACTGGACGCTTCGGTTGCTGGCACGCAAGGTCGTGGAGTTGGAAATCGTGGAGTCGGTGAGCTATGAAACGGTCCGACGCACGCTAAAAAAAATGGCATGACGAATCGGAAGATTGAATATTGGGTGATTCCTCCGGAGGCGGACGCCGAGTTTGTCGCCCATATGGAAGATGTGCTGGAAACCTACGAAAAACCGTACGATCCGAACGTGCCGGTCCTGTGCATGGACGAACAACCGGTGTAGTTGCTGAAAGAAACACGCGTTCCCATTCCCGCCACGGCCAACCACGCCAAGCGGGTCGACTACGAATACGAACGAGCGGGCACGGCGGCTATCTTCATGTTTACCTAACCGCTGGTCGGTTGGCGTGAAGTCTCCGTTCGCGAACGGAGGACGAAGATCGACTGGGCCATCGAAATAGCTCGGTTGCTGGAGGGTCGCTATGCATCATGTACCAAAGTGATCGTGGTGTGCGACAACCTCAACACCCACACCAAAGGCGCGTTCTATGAAGCATTTGAACCTGCACGTGCTCGTGATTTGGTTCGTCGGATCGAATTTTGCTACACGCCCAAGCATGGCAGTTGGCTGAACATCGCCGAGAATGAACTGAGTTCGTTAACCCGCCAATGTGTCTCAGATCGACGTTTTGAAGATGTCGACACGTTGCGTGAAGAAACCGAGGCATGGTCGAACGATGTCAACACCACACAGCGTGGCGTTGACTGGCAAATGAAGATCGACGAAGCACGAACGAAATTAAAATCGGTCTACCCGACAGTTAAGTCGTGACGGAGCACTAGTCGGCCTGGTCATCTTTGGCGGGATCAAACGCATCGCCAGTGTGACGGAAAAGATTGTACCCCTTATGGCGATTATCTATGTCGGTGCAGCGCTGATCATCATTCTGTCCAATTATACGTACCTAGATGATGCGATCATCCTGATCTTTGAAAGAGCTTTCACAACGACTGCTGGTCTCGGCGGTTTGATCGGGGTTCTAATCGTTGGTTTCCAACGTGCGGCCTTTTCAAACCAGGCTGGGGCGGGTTCTGCCGCCATTGCCCATTCAGCTGTCAATACTCAATATCCGGCCAGTGAGGGGGCCGTAGCCCTGCTCGAACCTTTTATTGATACGGTAGTTATCTGTACAATGACGGCGCTGGTGATCATTTTTTTTCAATATGGGGGCCACAGGGCCCGAGGCTATTTTCACCTACGGTAAACTGACCCCGGCCAATGAAGTTATCCTGAACAATGGTGGCACCCCGCTTTCAGGCGTCAATCTAACCTCGGCCGCTTTTGATTCAACCTTAACCGGTTTCCGGTATGTACTGACGGTAGCGATTATTCTGTTTGCTTTCTCGACAATGATATCCTGGTCTTATTACGGTCTCCAATCCTGGAAATAACTGTTCGGACGTGCAACTGGTGAAATCTGCCGCCCAGGGTGCGGTATTGTTGAACTTCAATGGCGAAATGCACAATGAAGGACTGGTCAACTTTCTTCTGTCCGGCTCCAATAATGTGAACGCGTCGCTGATACTTTCCGAAGGTTCTACCCTGGTAAACGAAGCAGATGGCGAAATACTGATGGGAAGCGGTACCGGTACGTCAATTCTGCAGGGTACCGTCGATAATTTTGGTACGATCAACATTCTGGAAGACAACAGCAAGATTAATGGTGTTGGCACCGTACTGAATAATCATGGCACGGTGAACGTGGCATCGACAGGACGGCTCTTTGGCGAAAATGCTACTTATAACCAGATCGCAGGAGTCTTCAACAATGAACGTGATGTGCGACTGGAGAACAACGGCACTTTCAACATGTCTGGGGGTGTACTTAACGAAAACTCGGCAGGCTCCGAGATTTTCCATGTCAAGAACCTGATCATTTCCGGTGGGGATCACAACGGACGCGCCATTGTTGTCACGAATGGTACGGCCCATTTCGCTGCTGAAGCACCGAATGATGCCAACGTGCAGTTAAGACAATCGAATACGGTCTCCGGCGTTGTCGCGGAAGGTCAAACGGTGCGGGTCTTGAAGCAACCGAACCTTTCCAGTACCACGACGTTCGCTCCGGGATTTGTGAACAACGGATTGCTGTTGCTCAATCGCTCCTCGACAACCGACACTTCCTTTTCCACGGCCAAAGGAAGCATTGTCAACACCGCGACCGGTGTGATTCAGGTGGACAACAAAGTCAATTTTGACAACATCGATATCGTCAATGAGGGGTTGGTGGACATCAACGCTGACAGCGCACACCGCTTCGGTGGTACTTTCACTAACACAGGAAACATCAATGTCGATGCTGCTGCCCAATGGACGCAAGGCGTGAGCACCTCAATGGTGCATAACGGCGGATTGATTACCAATGATGGAGACTTCCATGTGTCTGGACAGTTGACGATCAACGGCGATATCGTCAACAACGGGAGCTTGGATGTCCTGGTCAGCGGAAGTAATCCACCGGGTGTGTTGCTGTTTCAAAGCGGCACAGTGACCGGAAACTCCATCGTGATTGATGGCGGTCGGCTGGACATTCAGGGCACCGATGTGAACACGTTTATCGTGCAAAGCAACCTGTCGACAAGCGTAATCGCCGGCAACTTGGCAGCCGGACAAATGGTGATTGCCAGAACAAAAGGAACCACGCCGCCGCTATTGAAGATCGCCGACGGCACCATCATCAATGGCACGCTCATCATCGACACCACCGGGGCTGGTGGACTGGGACGCCTGGAATCAACTGCGGGTGGACCCATTGTCATCGGACCAACGGGTCGACTAGTGTTCGAAGGAGCTGTTCGTGATCTGACGATTTTCTCCGACATTATCAACCTCGGCACCATCGACAGCAACGGTCGCCCAAGAATAATACAAATGCACCTACTGCTTCGATCGCTTCAACAACACCTGCCACTCGATGTACTTGTAGATTATCCATTACCACAATATCACCTGCTCGTAGCTGTTTGGTTAGGTGCTGCTGAACCCATGCTCGGAAAATATCTCCAGTGATGGCTCCATCAACGATCAAAGGTGCAAATAAACCATCTGCGCGAAGTGCGGCTAAAAAAGTGGTGGTCATCCAATGCCCATGAGGCACATAATCAATCAATCTCTCACAAGAAGGAGACCATCCATAAGGTCTGGTCATGTTGGTTTTGACCCATGTTTCGTCGAGAAATACGAATCTGTCAGGGTCAATTCCTACATTCTGAGCTGTGTGAAATTCCGCTCGCTCTGCAGCGACATCAGGTCGATTTTGTTCTGCAGCTTTTAGCGTTTTTTTTAAACGTGATCTTCAGCGCGACCAGGGAAGCATGCAATGTGGCAACACTGACTTTGACTCCCAGCTTCGTTCTTAAAAGTTCCAAAGTTAAATCAGGTTGTTCCGCAACTGCTGCAGGCAGCTCAGCCTCATAACGAATATGAAACGGTTTTTTCTTCACTCGTTTTGATCTTGGAGCAACTTCACCCGTTGATTGAAATCTACGAATAAAAAGGCGTACCCATTCGGCACTCACGGTATACTTTTTTGCCAGCTGAGCAAAGTTCATTCCTTTGCGAAAATCTGCAAGGATCCGCTCTCGTAAATCGAGTGAAATGGCACGCATGATTGAGCCCGTTTAACGAATTTCACCAGCATAGCATACAATTTTACAGGGCGCAAGTATGATCCTGAATTTGCTCTAGAAGTACACGCATGGCTGGACGAAGCAGACTATAAAACTGGTAGAAAGGTGAGTGATCAAGAATTGTCAACCTGCCGGATTAAGCGGAACAAGTTTCATGGTGAATGGAATTATGAGATTCACCCGAATCTTGAATCGTAATATTCGGTAGTTTATTTGTTGTTAGATTATAAGACTTGGAATATTAGCAAAAATTGTTCAACAGATCACTTCTTCGGTTTCAAATGATAGATCGAACTGTGGATCGAATTGCGGACAGACTGTCCACTGGCGGTTTTCAACGAATATTTTATTTCCATCCCCCACGTGGGCTCTAATTTCGGCAATTTCAATGTAATTGAGCATCCATCGGGGCTTACATCAACTGAGCTGATTTCCAACTTTCGTTCATTGATATGCTTTGAGCCATAATTGGCATTCCGTTTCAAATCCCACACCGTCACTTGATACTGGCTTGCGTCGGCAGCAGCTTTCGCATCCAGTTTGCTGCTGAAGCGAATTGTCATTTGCTTCTCACTTGCCTGCAGATCAAGGGGAACCGCCATTTCCTTACCAGTAAATCGAACTCTGTAAAACCCGCCTGGTTGCTGCTGATTACTTCCCCAGGCATTCATTCCACATAGATACAACTGTTTATCAGTCGGATTAAAGCGGCCACGCATCGTACCCGTAGGGAACTGAGGCAGAGGTAATTCAGACATACCACCCTGCATCTGCCCGTTGACTGTTTCATGGGGCACAACGTACACTTTTCCGTAGCCATAAGACAGATTCATCAGCGATCCACCAAGCGGTCCCCAGGTGTTTTCTGGTACCCAGAGCAGTTCCGATGGTGATCGATCAAAGCTGTTGGTAATCCAGCACAATGGCAATTCCATTGCGCTGTCCGATGGATCGATCTGATGATGATAGCCGAACATGTTACCGTAAAATCCACCTACTTTCACATGATTGATGCGATTCTTCGGTGTCCAATGGCCTTCCTGATCAGTCAGAAAAAACGTGCCATCCGTATTCAGGCAAACTCCGTTTGGTGCACGAAAGCCAGTTGCTAGAATATCTGTCTTCGAGCCGTTTTTATCAACTCGCAGCAATGTCCCATGGTGCGGAATGATTGCTGGCAAGGCATGCCGGGCCGCTTTCGCGTAATAGAAATTGCCTTTTGAATCTGTTTGCAGGCCCATCGCAAATTCGTGAAAATGCTCGGTCACCTGATGATCATTATTGAAGTTTTCATAGTAATCTGTTTCACCATCACCATCAAGATCATTTAGAATGACCAGTTGATCCCGGCAACAAACATAGATCTTTCCCTCCACAATTTTGATTCCCAGCGGTTGGAACAAACCGGATGCAATACGTTGCCAGGTTAATTCGCCCTGGCCCGAGATACCCTTTATCTCCCAGACATCGCCATCCCAAGTGCAGGCCACCATGCGATTTCCTTCCGGATAAAAATCAAGGCCGGATAGTCGAATCTGACATGCCCAGGGATTACTTACTGGCAGGGTAAGAATATCGATTGCAAACGCGTTATCATCAGCACCCTTTGTGAACTGCGTACGCAACAACCCAGGCCACTGCGGTGATCCGCCTTTTGTCAGCGGAGCTAAATCGACTGATGCTTCTATCGAAGCGACTTGTGTTCCCAGCTTGTCGATCGCTGTTTTGTCTTCAATCCGCGACAGCCAGAGTTGAAATTGAAGTGAGTCTTTGCCCGCTGGTATCACCAGTTGCAGATCACCATCGACACCGATACGAAACTGGAGTCCTTGCCCGCTTTCGGAAAGACCAGCTACCAGCATTCCCGGCTGTGAATCTGCATCGAGAGCCAAGACAACCTTGGCATCATGGGTATTACCGCTTTGGTCATTCACCAGAGGAGAGCTGGCGGCATCGAAATTCCAGGAAGCAATCAGTGCTTTATCTTCAGGTAATTTTGCGAAACCGGCTTTGAAATCATCTTCACTTAACTTGCGTTGATAAAACCGTATTCCTGCGATGGCACCTTGGAACGGCTCGGGGTTCGGAAAATTGGGAGCAGCAAAACCGATGCGTACCTTCTGACCTTTCGCAACCGCTTTTGGCTTCAAAATTCCGCTGGAATCTCGCTTGCCATCGATGTACATAGTTACCATACCGCTTTTTTCTTCCCATGACAACGCAACATCATGCCAACGATTATCATTCACTAAACGTCGGCTTGTGACGGCACCCACCCAGCCGATATCGTAAACAAGTTTGCCATTTCGAATAAAAAACCCTTTGCCATCCGGAACCCACTTTTCGCCTGATGCGGTTTTTGCAAAAATGACGCCTGTGCGGTTCGTCTTGATGCGAGCGGCAATCGTGAAATCTTTCTGCGTCATGTCGAAATCATCTGGCTTGGCAGCTTCAAGATACAATGATCCGTTGAACTGAATCTTACCTTTTGCAGGCTCCTTCGGCTGAGTTTCTTTGGCAGGCACCAGGATAGCCAGATGACCCGCTTTTGGATGTTGATTCGTTTCTAATTTCGTCGCCCCTGCAGGTGATTGGGCAACTCGCAACACCATTTCCTGATCTCGTGGACCGATATTGAAGATGCGTGTGAATACGCTTTCCGGCATTGTTGCAGCAAGACGCGGTGATTCCAGGATTTTCGTTGTGCCAACGGTGTAATCAAGAACGATCTTGTTACCGAAGCGATACTGGCCTTTGTAGTGCAGCCATTGTTTCGGCAATGGGCCGTAGTGTTTATTGTCGCGGCCGAGAATACGTGTATCGGTAAAAGTACCATCGGAGGGATTGGCCCAGCCTGGCCCAGGCGGTGTAGTCCATTGAATCTGACCATCGATGTGCGGATGTGCCTGATGTCGACCATCAAAATGAATCCCCTGCCAGTCAATAAAACCCTTCCCTGTCCACGCTGCAGCAGCCCGCATGGTGTCGTGGTCGTAAACCATCCAATATTGACCGCGTGAGATACCACCTGGCCCATCATCCAGACGAACCGCGATTCCCTTGTATGCAAAATTCGATTTATCGCGGCTGATCTCATAAGTGTTGTTTAAACTGGATCCATAATCCATTGCGACCCAGGGCAAAATCGTCGACGGTGCTGGGCCGCGTCCTTTACCTTTCGGCAATCTGCCAAGGTATTGTTCATTCACGGAAAAGTATTGTGAACGATTGGCTGGCTTCAAAAATGTTTCGCGAATGTAGTGGATGACATCATATTTTTGACGTGGCACAAGTAGTGTCTGCTGTGGCATCAGTCCGAAACCATGCGTCAAGGTGCGATACATACTGTACGGGTCTGATCCACTTTTAAACACACCTTCCGCAAACCGCAATGACGTTGGCATAGAGCCAGGCTTATCTTTCGTGCCGTGACAATTCATACAGATGCGTGAATAGATCTCCCCACCGCGTTTCAAGCTGTCTGTATTCAAGTCGGCAATCAGACCCGCATGATCGAGATCGTTTTCGTATGCTGGCAGTGGAGCACGCACCAGCGAAATCTGCTTTGGTCGCAATTCATCTGCCAGCGAAGGCCCTTTTGTGTTGATATCAATCAGATACCGGGCAATGTCTAAAAATTGTTGTCTCGTCGTCAGTTGATTCGCCTGGCCTGTGGGCATCAGGGATACGCTATCCAGTTTTTGGGTGTCAATATCTTTCACTGCAATAGTGACTTTCCCGAAGTCCCGAGCTGCATCGCGAACAACTAATTCACCCGGCTTCGTTTCCAACAACATACCTTTTACAGTGGAACCATCCAGCAATGTGATAGTGATTCCTTCAAAACCTTTGTGGATTACCCTGGAAGGCTCCAGAATTGATTCGATCAGGTGCTCTGCTGTCGTCGGCTTGGAAAGTTTGGCAAGATCGGGCCCAATTCGTAGTTTCTGATCCTGCGGATCGTGGCACTTGGAGCAGGCAAGGTACGGCTGGTAAAACAGCGTAGCGCCGCGGACAGGATCGCCATTCGCTAGAGCCGCTTTTGCTAGCGAGGCAGCCCCTTCTGCCAGCAGCTCCTGTTCCAGCGTTTGCGATTTAGAAACCTGCTTGGCGTCTTCAGCTGGAAGATAGCAATAAACAGCTATAACACTGATTGTTGTCAAAAGCGAATAGATAAAATGTCGTGGATTCATTATGGTGTTCAGATCCAGGAAAAGCTGGGTTTGTATTCACTGGCATGATATGCAATTGAAACCAGAACGGTATCTAGATATTCAGTTCCGAAATAACTTTTCCTTCGGGAAGAATTGGCATGGGACGGCCAGTATGGTCTGGGAAAGAATGTTCCGGATTGATCCCCAAGTGGGCATACATCGTTGCCCATAAATCGTTGGGTGTCAATGGGCGATCTTTTGGATGGGCACCTTTCGAATCGGTGGAACCAATGATCTGCCCGGTTGTCATTCCACCGCCTGAAACAATCATTGACATCGACTGCGGCCAGTGATCCCGACCGGGTTGCTGCACTTTGGTTTGGGTGCCCACTGAGTAAGAGATCCGTGGGGTTCGACCAAACTCACCAGTGACAATAACCATCACTCGCTTGTCCAGCCCGCGTGCGTAAATATCTTCAATCAACGCAGTGACAGCACGGTCGTAATAGGGAAAACGAAACTTGCTGTCTTCGAAGATGTGGCAGTTCACCGCATGGGAATCCCAGTTGTAGGTAGCTTCTTTTGGAAAAGACTCTCCTGGGGGGGATGGATTTTCCAGCACCATGGTGACAAAGGTACAACCCGCTTCCACCAATCGGCGAGCTAACAATGCCCGTTGACCATAGCGGTGCCAACCATAGCGTTCCCGCAGCTTCATCGGTTCCTTGCTGAGATCAAATGCATCGCGAGCCTTCGTGCTGGTAGCAAGTTCCACTGCTTTTCTGTCAAACGCATCCATCGCAGACATTGCCCCGCTTTGGTCAATATCGCGACGAACAGTATCTAATTTCTTCAATAGATCTCGCCGATCACCCAGGCGATCGGCAAGCTCAGCCGGAATCGACAAGTTCTGCACACCAAACTTAGCATCGCATGGGTCACCGGGCACCATGAACGGTGTGGTGGCGCGACCCAAATAGGCAGCACCAAAGCTGAAGGTGTCAATTCCTTGCCGGCCGTTATCCATACCTGCCACATAGTTTGGCATTCCGACATCGCGATTTTCAAATGATTTGGAAACCAGCGAACCGACCATGGGGTAATCGTTGACGAACCCCACCGGTGACATGGGGTCGCGCCCTGTCAGGAATTTCTTGTGCCCTCCACCGTGGTCGCTGAAATTGTGGTGCACCGAACGGATCACAGTAAACTTATCGGCGATTTTGGCATGCATCGGTAGATGCTCACAAACATCGATCCCAAGTACATTGGAAGCAATTGGCTTGAATGCCCCACGATAGTCTTCCGGTGCATCCGGCTTCATATCGTACATTTCCATGTGGGGTGCACCACCTGGAAGCCACAACAAAATGACCGCTGGGTGGTCTTTTGAACTGTGATTCTGCGTTTCGGCCTGCAGTCGCAACAGGTTGGAGAACGACAACGAGCCCACACCCAAAGCACCTGCCTGTAAAAAACCACGACGATTGAGAGGGAAAGACATGCAAAGCTCCAGCCGGAATGATTCAGTAGGTAGGATCACAAAAAAAACGTTGTGTACATTATACCACGCCAGAAGTGACAAGTCCAGCGAAAACCCGTACCATCAACACAGTGTTAGAATGTTAGCGAACTGAACTTTCCCGGCCTTGATTTGCAGGCAACCCTGCAGAAACAAAAAGCCCCACAAATTATTGGCCGAACAAATAGCGGGTGCGGGGTTGGGCGACAACTTCGCTAATTAGTGTGAATTCTTCCTGCATTTCGCGAATGCTGGGACGATGGTTCGGATTTTTGGCCATCATCCGCATAATCAGATCGGACAACTTCAACATTCCCGGCTTCGCAACCAACTCATGTGGTGGGATTGGCTCGTAGTGCAGGTGGGCATACAGCACCTGCTCCACTTTGGTGTAATTAAATGGATACTTGCCAGTAACCAGAAAATACATCATCGCACCCAGGCTGTAAATATCGGCCCGCGAATCAAACCGTCCACCGGGACGTGCCAGTTCTGGTGCCTGAAATGCCGGACAACCAAGATAGCGATACATATTCCGTTCCGAATGTACGGGCAGGTATTCGTCGCGTTCAGCTGCAAGTCCCCAGTCGATCACCGTTAGTTGGCCATCAGGGCGACAAATCAGGTTATCGGGTTTGATATCACGATGGATGATTCCCCGTTTCCAGGCAAAGTTTAACGCAGACAAGGTGGTGCTTGCTACCTTCAGACAGTAGCCCACCTGGGGCTGCATCTGGTGTGCTTTCATCACCTCAGTCAGGGATTTCCCTTCCACATACTGGGTAACGATGTACGGCAAGTCATTGAACTGATCGAAGTAAACGATTCTGGAAATATTATTGTGAATTAATTTTGCCAGGATGCTTACCTCGTTTTCATAGAACGATTGCAGCACATAAATCTGCTGGGCATCCTGCAGATTCGGCATTTTTACAGCAACTTCCATACCCAGTTTCTGGTGGAATGCTTTGTAAACGATACTGTGTCTGGCATGTGCGATTACTCCTTCGATTCGGATGAAGTCGTTCAGCATCGAACCAATATCTGGCAACGCACTGTTTATTTCGTGCGGCAGGATATCGGGCAACGTTGATTGATTCGCCAGGATAATAGTATCCTGCGGATCAGAGATGGGTCCTATTTCCTTCAGGTCGTAATTGAATCCTTCCTCATTATCCTGAGGATTCAACATAGTTTGGCTCTAACAGATCTAGCAATCAGGCGTACTCTATCAATTAGAATGCCACATTGATGTCGGTTCTGCTATCGCAATCAGCACGAATCCTACCAAAGGAATTGTTTATCACAACTCATATTCGATATAAGTTCTCTATGCTTGTCAAATAGTATTTTGTGCCCAATCAGCGTAATTCATGCAGGATGTCCAAATTGACAAATGAATAGAGATCATACGATCTAAATGAGCTATTCAGTTGATACAACCACTACATTCAGCACAAATATTCTCACCTTCCTAATCGACATAGATTACCGTAATTTTTTAGATTATACGGGCACCTGTATTATTCCTGCACAATTGTAGCTGCCAGAATCTTCGCAATCTGCTCGTGAGAGTCTTCGTAGTGGGCTCTCGTTGTTTCGTCCAGGTTCTTCTCTTTCAGTCTATCCTGCATACGGCGGTCAATTTCACGCAGGTGCATGCGGGCAAGGCTGCGTGCGTCTGCATTGCTGCCAGTCAAAGCAAGGCGTTTTAATTCTGCCTGATAAGCACGCTGCATATTCCTGCGGATGGGCGTGCTGGCCACTGCTTTCCCACCTGGCAGTGGTGCATCGGTGTAAGTGCCATCGGTTAGACTGCGTAATACTTCTGCCGCAGTCAGGGGCTTTTCGTCACCCGCTGTTTTCAGAGCCACATTCTGAATCTGATTTAATGTGCGATCGGAAAGCAATTCACGGAAAGCAATCCGTTGAATGCCCAGTATCCGCTCATTCAGTGGGAAATGGGGGCTTCTCATTAAATTTTCATCACTTTCCCAGTGTAACCACTTTTCGGTGGTGAGCTTTCGCAACAGTTCCGGTGGGAACTGGAAAGTCTGATCATTCAGAATCGTCGATTGCAGAAATGCGAGTGCTTCTCGTTGCTTTGCGGGAGACACTGGAACGAAAGGGTCACGTCCATTCGGATCGCCTTTATGATCACGGTGAACAGCTTCCCCACCGACATACTGGCTGGCCAGAAAAGCGGCATCGCCGTACTGTCGGAGCACTTTTGCAAAGGTATCTGTTACCCGTTGGTAACTTTCACCATTTGTAACTGCAGTTTCGCTTAATTTTTTGGCCATTTCCTGGGCAAACTGCAGGCGTTCTTTGCCATATTGCAAAGGATCATTACCGAGATCCCACATATTAATGAAGGGATCAGCATTCATCAGGTCTTCGTCGGTGCCGTAATCATGACCTGGTTGGGCAGATTTACTGGCAATTTTCTTCAGTGCATCTGCTTCGCCAAATGTTCCACCTTCCAGTGGAATGTAGCCGTATTCAATTGCCCAGTAGTCGTACGGTCCGAGTGTTGTGGTGAAGTAATCTCCCTGTTTCACATTCTTTGGAGCAATGTTCACAGGGTTATAATCCATCACGCTGCCCACCAAACCTCGCTTCTGTGTAATCGAAGTATCGTGCAGTTCGGAATTTTTTAACATTGTGCTGGCCTTGAAGTTATGGCGAAGCCCCAATGTGTGACCCAATTCATGCATGACGGTTTCTTTAATTGCCTGCTGCACCATGTCGTCTGGCATGGGATCGCCAGGTTTCAGATTGTGCAGCATCTGCATTGCCATTAACGCCAGACCCAGCTCACTTTGTTTGTGGGAGGCACACTGGCACATTCCGGAACGAAGACTGCGAATTCGTGCATAGTCGTCATGATTCACACCCATGGGTGTGCGGGTATCCCAACTGCCTGCCAGTTTGGTGGCCTGAGGCAACACCATCCAACCACGTCGGGCAGCCTGGATGGTGCTGTCCACATGGCGGGTGAAGCCCTGTTCGGTGTGATAGACACGCTGTTCTTTTCGGTAATAACGCACCATGCTGGCATCAAAAATGATGTCCGCATCGATGATTTCGCCAGTCAGTGGGTTGGCACGTGAAGGCCCCATGGCATAACTTTGATCGGTGGTAATCCAGCGGAAGGTGCTGTAGGTGGCATCTTCCGGATCAAATTCCTCATCTTCCTGCTGTCGCACTTCGATGGCATCGCGGAAGCCGATTTTTTCAAATGCCTTATTCCATTCCAGAATGCCATCCCGCACCGCAGCACGGTATTCGACAGGTACTGAGTTTTCAATCCAGAACACAATCTTTCGCTTCGGAGGTACCAGACGAGCACCTTCTTTCCAAGGCGAATCATCGCTTCGTTCCAGTCGCCAGCGATTGACCAGACGAACGAACGCAGTATCCAGACTGGGATTATTAAAATCTTTCATTGCGGTAACGAAATAGCCCACGCGATCATCAGCAAAACGTGGTTTGTAGTTCGTATCTGGCAGTTCAATGATGCCGTAGTGCAGGATCATTGTGTTGCCACGGTAATCAATGACGGAATTCGTAACTCGGCCACCACTGAACACGGCAGATACCTGTAACTCTACGTTTTTCTTGAAGGCCTTTACCTGGTGCCAGCTTGATCGGCGTGGGTCGAATGCACCGAATGGCAGATCGGCAAAGTTGGTCATGTAGATATCGTTCAGGTTGATCAACACCGAATTGCGAATCGGGTTGGTTGCAGCAATATCCAATGCCTTTAATACCGAATCGGTATAGGTGGTCTGGATTGCACGTGCTAATGGTCCTTTTCCGGGAGTATAACGAACATTTTTGCGAATCAAATGGATTCTGTCGCCTACCCGTTTGAAATAAATGACCCACTGCTCATCGCTGTTCCAGGAATGGCCGGCGAACATTTCCCCACCGCGTGCGAACGAAATGGTAATCATGTACCCACGGTCTAGCTGGTTGGGCATCAGCTCGGCATACAGATTGTCGCCTTTCTGATACAGCTTGAAGAGTCCATCATAAGTCTTGGCGCCTGCCACCACTTTATCGATTGTGGGAAACGTGCTTTCCTGTGCGTGGAGAGAACTGGCAAAGCAAGCCAGTGCTGCAAAAGTGAACAATTTATTCATGGAGTCTTCTCAACTGGTGTGAATCAACCTTAATGCATTTAAGCATGATTGAACGAAAATTCAAGAATTAACGGAAGTTAGGCAGGCTGGGAAAACTGGCAAAATCGGCACAAATTGACATGTGAAAGCATTTTCATTTTTGTGGCTATTTTTCTTCTTTAGCCAATTCAAACGTCACCAGCACCTTTGTCAGGAGTGGGGGCACCAATTTTGTGCGAATATCGTAAAGCAGATCCGCTTCTTCTTTCGGGCTGCGAATTGGCAAATCAAGCATGGCATCAGGGAAATTAGAAAGGACGATCAACTCACCATTGTTTGCAGTATAAAAAGGCGGATCATTGGGACGATCTGGATCTTTCAAAAATCGGCTGCCAGCAAACACCCAGGGGTGCTCCAGAGCCTTTTCAGTTTTCTTGTTCAAAATCCATTCCTGAGCTGCTACCGTTGATAGCTTTCCATTAATATGGTACGTCAGACTGATTTTCATTTTTGGCCCTTTTGGTGCCACAAATTCTGGTACAAATTTCACCACACTACCTGGTTTGGCACCCATCGCCACCAGTGCAAAATGGATTTCGCGGGCATCCACGGCAGTGCGAAGAATCGATTCGTGCTCTTTCGTCTGATTTTTGCAGAGCAACACTTCCAGCATTCCTTCGCGCAGGCACACTTCCGCCAGAACATGAACTTTCCGCACCCCATCAATGTTTTCGAAGTACAGCGTTTTCGCG
The DNA here is from genome assembly GCA_041399155.1 of Zavarzinella sp. Classification (NCBI taxonomy): domain Bacteria; kingdom Pseudomonadati; phylum Planctomycetota; class Planctomycetia; order Gemmatales; family Gemmataceae; genus Zavarzinella; species Zavarzinella sp. Next base: position 920,386 of record JAWKTI010000002.1, on the reverse strand, counting down.
GCATTCAGCGGTTTCGCCTTTTCTGGAATCGGTGGGTCTTTTTCCGGTTTGGGCATTGGCGGCTCTTCAGGAGGATCTGTCTTCTCTACAGGCGGCTGTTGCGTCAATTCTTGCGATGAAACGGAGGTAGAATCCGTTTGCGTGCTTTCTGAACTTTTTTTCACAAAACCTGGTGAACCAGTCTTCGTTGAATTCGATCCAGCGCCAGTCCCTTTCTGTACGGTGGAACTGCCAGTAGCACTTGCTTGATCTGATTGTTCGTCGCACCCAATGGTCACTATCAGTAGTAATGCTGCAAGAAGACGCATTTTTCCCCTCCGATGCTTTCTGCACGTAATTCTTGTATCTAAGCTAATGCAATAACTGTGCCGAATTACAGTATAGTCCGAGATATTTTACCAATTTTTCGACCTACTCGATACCATTGCTGCAACCACTTATCTGGCAAGAACTTAAGATCAGGTATGGTGATATAGGAAATGCTGCACTAACACTAAGACCTAATGAGAATCCTCTCATCAATCGGCTTTGTTGGATGAATTTTAACCATTAATGGCACAATCTGGGCAAAAACTGTCAAAGCCCCAGATTTTTGCTCAGCATCAATAGTCGGTCTGGCAAAGGAATTGGTGCCATCTTCTGTTTCCAGGATTCAGAAATCTTCTTCACAGCCTCTGGTGCGGGAGATTGTTCCTTTATCGCCCGCTGTAATTCTTGTTGAAGAATCGCACCAAGTTCATCGTTTATGGGCAGTCGCAATACTTTTTTCGCATTCTGTACTCCAGCGGGATAGCTGTCTTTCACAGCACGCATTAGTTGTTCTGTTTGTTCACTGTTCAGCATGTAACTTAACCAGGCATCGCGTGAACGAGGGTCGAGGTGGACCGCACGGGTGGGTCCGACACCCCCACGTGGGTTGGCAATCAATTTCTGGATGCTTTCTGCGGGGCTGGTTAGAGAAGTGAGAAAATCCCATGCTGCCTCGGGGTGAGAGCAATTTTTTGAAACCACCGCAATAACCCCACCATCACCCACGTAGGGCAGGCGATTCATTTTGCTCGTAAGTACAGGCAGGCGTTGGTTTTGTGGCGAAAAAGTCGATTCAGCACCTGGGCGCGCGATGATTCCAATTGCTTCCCGCAGTTCAGGATCGTTGGCTATTTCACCTAATTCTTTCAGTGTCACCAACGCACAGGTGGCGGTTTTGTCTTTTAATTGAGACAGCAAGGCATTTTCTGCAGCAGAATTTTTATAAAGTGCTTGCAATACAGACACACTTTCGGCAAATGCCGGTCGATCCAGACGGTTCTGTGTTGTTTTAGGATCGAAATGGAAAGCGAAGAATTCATCGGTAATTGTCGCACCCGGGGCGATCTGGGTCACTGCAGAGGCATCGTAGTCGGCGGCTATCTGGTAAAAAAGCCATTGCTGCCATGCCACTGGCAAGTGGGCCAGTTTTCCGCTGTTATTTTTCAAGTAAGAAACCAATTGTTCCCACGTTTCCGGCACGGCATTTTCTTTGGAAAATGCGTCTTTGCGATAGACCATTAACAGGCACCGCGTGCTGAAAGGCAGCGCAAAGTCCTGATCGTTCCATCGCAAAATTTGGCGGGAGTATAAAATTTCGTCCCAGCGGTAATTTGAAGAGAACCCAGTAAGGGTTCCTGGTACTGGAATGAGGCAATTCTGATCAACAAACTGGCCAAGTGTTGCAGGATTGATCAGTGCAAAGCCGTCTTTACCGTCCCAGGGGCCAGTTTTTACCTGAATTTTGGCACGGTGCTGTGCCTGCCAGGATTCGGCAAATTGACGCAGCAATTCGGGATCAAAATCGCCCACCACGTAGCAGTTCATCGATATTTCATGAAACTTACTGGGTGTTTTCGGATCTAAAGTAGTGGGTCTTTCCCCACAGGCGGTGAAAATTAGTACGGTTAGGCACAAAATTTGCCTGATAACCATGGTAAATTGTGTTTGCCGATGCAAGATGAGATTTTTTGGATGTAGAAATTGGAAATTTCTCATGATCGGTTGCCGATTCAATAAGCTTATGTGAATAATAGGTTACTGCCGTAGATAATACGGGTACTATTTTGGTACAATAGGGATATGAGATTGCGTTTGCGAATCTTAATCTTTTGGACTCGTGCATTATTTTGGACGAAAGTACAATTGGAAAAGTTCCACGTAATTTAATATTTTTTGCCAAAAGTCTCTCCGCCAATCGCCAAGCAGTTTACTAGGTAGGTGAAGTGATGAAATTGAACCTGATTGTAGCCGATGGTGTTCATGCAGGGAAAGTAATCCCCGTGTTGACTGGGGAGTTTTTAATTGGCCGTGATCCCCAGTGCCAATTGCGACCTGCTTCTCCTGCGATCAGCAAACAACATTGCGGTTTTTTTGTTCGTGAAGAAGGTGTTTTTGTACGTGACTTCGGCAGCACCAACGGCACTTTTGTCAATGGTGAACAAATCGCTGGGGAACGGGAAATTAAAGAGGACGATCTGGTTAAGGTGGGGCCGCTGGCGTTCAAAAATTCAGATCGTAATGCCTGCAAAAGTTGTCACAAAAGCTGTTTCTAAAGGCCTTGACGCACAGGCCGACGATGATATGGCAGCCATGATGTTGCTGGATGACGAATCAGATTCTTCAACAGAAACCACCACAGAACAGTTCAATGCGGAAGCTACAACTGTCATGGAAATGCCTGCTTTGGGTGCGAAACCTGGCGAAAAACCGGATGAGAAGAAGCCAATTCAGGATAGTTCTTCTGCTGCTGCCGATGCACTTTCGAAATATTTCCGCCGCCCAAGAACATAATTTTCGCATTCCTTCTTATGCATAAGATTCCAACGAAAACCGTCCAAAAGTTACGTCGTTGGTTTCGTAAAGAGATGCGTGTCCTCCCCTGGCGTGCCACCAGAGAAATTTACCCAATCTGGCTGAGCGAAGTGATGCTGCAGCAGACAACCGTGGAAACGGTGAAAAGTCGATTTGCATCATTCATCGAGCGTTTTCCCACACTGAGTGATCTTGCAAATGCTTCTGAACAGGATGTTTTGCACCAGTGGCAGGGGCTAGGTTATTATTCCCGTGCCCGTAACCTGCACCGTGCGGCGAAAACAATCGTTTCAAAGTATGGCGAAGAACCACCTGCCGATGCGGATTTCTGGACTGCCCTACCTGGGGTGGGGCGATACATCGTGGGTGCGGTACTGGCACAGGCTTTTGAGCAAAAACTGCCCATCGTTGAAGCAAATACCCGCCGCCTGTGGGCCAGATTTTTGGCTATCGCGAAAATCTTAAATCCTCAACCGCAGAAAAATGGCTTTGGCAGATTGCAGAGGAAATTTTGCCAGAAAAGCAGATCGGTGAATTCCATCAGGCCTGTATGGAGCTGGGAGCACTCATCTGCCTGCCAAAAAATCCCACTTGCATTGGATGCCCATTGAAGGAAGAATGCGTTGCATATCGGGAAAACACGGTCGATGATATTCCCGTTCTGCAGGCGAGAGAAAAGCCGCAACTGCTGACAGAGTATGGGTTTATCGCAATCGACCGGTCTCGAGTGCTGGTATGTCAACGCCCACGCAACGTGCGATGGGCCTCGATGTGGGAATTCCCACCTTTGCCGATTCGCAACTGCAAATGGCCGATTTTGCAGCGATTCGGAAAATCGCATCAGATTCAACCGCACTGGGTTCAATCAGTTATCCCGTAACTCGTTATCGAGTAAAGCTTTACGTCCATATAGCTTCATCAGAAGTGATTCAGAAATTGCCCCACGATTATCTGGAACTACGCTGTGTAACACTGACTGAACTTGAAGCCCTGCCGATGAGCACCCCACAACGGAAATTAATTGCCCACGTCGAGCGTCTATTATCCCAAAGCCACCAGGTGACCTCAAATCATGAAAAATCGACATAAATCCTTACCTGCTATATATTTAGGATTCTTTCTCTTTGTTGCACTGACTGGGTGCGACCAGATTTTTTCCCGTAAACCGAAAAAAGCGAACAGTCAGGCGAATATCGCAGATCCGGTGGTATTCAGCGGAAAAACGGTTGATGGCGAAACAGTGAAACTGACCGACTACCGTGGGAAAATTGTACTGGTTGACTTCTGGGCCACCTGGTGCGGACCGTGCGTGCAATGGTTCCCACATTCGAAGAAATTATTAGAAAAATATGAAGGAAAGCCGTTCGCAATTGTTGGCATTTCAATTGATGACAGCGCGAGCGACCTGAAATCGTTTCTGAAACGCAGCCCCCACCCTTGGAAGAATATTCATGATGCCGATCAGGAGATTGCCAGCGACTGGGATGTGCGGGCAATCCCAGGTTTCCTGCTGCTGGATGAAAAAGGTGTGGTGCACAAAAACTGGATTGGAACAAGCGTTGACCCAGCCACTGTCGACCGTGAAATTGACTTCCTGCTGGAAAAAATCAAGTAATCCCGAAGCTCGATGTAGTTGCACTCTTTTCCGAATAGCTTCGCCACCAATTATTTTATCATTGATGGTGGCAAGCCAGATTCTTCGCAATTTCAACGATTTGCTTTCCCACGCTGCAGATTTTCTGGTACATTAGTGCCAGCGAAAATCACCAACAATATCGGAGTAGCAGCATGAAAAAGTGGGTAACAGGTTTCTTTGTGGGCTGTTTTTGCCTAAGTCTGGGTATGGATCGGTCTGTGGCGGAATCAAAGCCCCTGCCCCGGGTGTTTGAAATGCGAACTTACTATGCAAACGAAGGCAAAATGGATGCCCTGCACGCACGGTTTCGCGATCACACCTGCAAGTTGTTTGAAAAACATGGCATGACGCTGGTAGGCTTCTGGAGCCCCACCGATGAAGCCAAAGCCAAAGAGATGATGGTTTACATTCTGGCCTTCCCAAGCGAACTGGATGCAAAAAAATCCTGGCAGGCTTTTGTGAATGATCCCGAATGGAAAGCCGCCAAAGCCGCCAGTGAAAAGAATGGTGGGCTGGTGAAAAAAGTGGAAAGCGTCTTCCTGAAAGGCACCGATTATTCGGCAATCAAGTAACAGATACCAGCCTCCTCGGTCCTACTATCTCAGAATAGTGACAACACATGAACATTAGTTATTTTTTCATTGTGCTATTGTGCGGATCCGCATTGCAATACTCAATGACGGGTGAGGCACCTTCCAATCCCGAATTCACCAAATTCAAACCAGTGACTACGATCCCGCGGGGAGATTATTCTATTGCTCGCCTGGATTTGCCAGCCGGGCTGGGTGGAAAAGCTGAACCTCTCTTCCTGGCACTGCGAGATGGAAAACTCGTAAATTTCTGGTTCGTTACACCACAAGCAGGGGATTTGCGTATTCACTTGGAGGAATCGACCATTTCTGAAAGTGAAGGCAGGATCAATGGTAAGCTGCACTTACGCATAGACAAGAAATCGGCGTGGCTAACACTTGATCTGCAAGTCAAAGATGAAACAGTAACTGGGCAATACTCATTGGATTTGAGTGCCACTGCTTACAAGCCAGCTGGCAAGAACACGACTGGTTTATACGAAGGCAAAGTTAACGGCACTTACGATACGAAATTGCCAGCAAACGATCATCTCTCTCGGTCTTCCTCATGGACTAGTTTTTGGGGAACAGACCTTGACATGTCTGGAGGGCAACAGCCCAAATTAATCGTAGATCTTGCGAAGGCCAGACCAGTCTGGCGTAGCGAAGCCTACATATTAACAGGTTATGGAAACGCACCCGATAGTAGATACTTTTGGCGTGCACTTACCAGCAGCAATTGTGGCGGTGGGAGTTCTCCTGTAATCTTCGACAATACGGTATACATCACCTTTTTTAGACCAAGCACACAGTTAAATCCTGTACTTTCTGGAAATCCCTACTGGGAAAGAAAGTATCAATCCATGGAAATGTTTGAGCAGGAAATGGTGACTGCCGGTGCAAACAAACGCGAAAAAAACTGGCTTCTGAATCATTTTCGTCCTGTCGCTGATGACGTGATCGTGGCAATGGATGCTGCATCTGGGGCAACAATGTGGATAACCGTCATGCCAATGCGCTCTCCCAACCATCAAACCCACAAGCATCGAGGGATCTCACCCGTGCCGCTTGTTCATGGCGACACAATTTTTGTTCCCAACCTGGCATCCCGGCTTTACGCGTTGGATCGTGTCACTGGCAAATTGAAATGGGAGTATCGTTTCGACAATGGGAAAATCGCGATGCAGGCTGGTAGTGGACCCGCAAATCCATCGCCGTTGTACATGGGTGGTCACATCATTTGGGATAACTCTGGTTTTGACCCAGTTACTGGCGAAAAGAAATGGACTGTTAATCTTGGCCACGGTGGCTACATCATTCCATGGATACACGCTGGCAAGGAAAAATTATTGAGCTTCAATGGCTGGCCTAAACAATACCTGCATTGCATCAATCCAATCGATGGCAGCGTATTATGGAAGCAAGAGTCACCATTTACTTTAGGTGACAGAGGCGCACCACTCAGCACGGTTGTGCATAAGGACATGCTTGTCGCACCTGTTTTGCAAAAGAAGGGGAGCAGCGTTGAACTACATTTTGAGGGCTGGAAACTTCTCGAAAAAGGGCTGGAGAAAGCTTGGGAAGACGTTGAATTACAGCCCGATGAAAATGTCCCCATCACTGTAGTGGATGGTCGAGCTTATTTTCTAGGTAGAATGACGATTCGTTGTCTGGATGTGGTTTCTGGCAAATTACTGGTGGAAAGGAAGTTCAACAAACATGGACCAGGTTCTAACCCCTGGCTAGGCGTTGTTGCTGACCGTTTATTATTTTTGCCAGAGGGACAGCATGGCACAGCAGAATTGACATTCCTTGACAAGAATTTGAACGATTCATGCCCAGTGTGGCTTCCCAAGAACACAGCAACAACTGCATATAACTCACAACCAATTATTTATCCTGTTGTAGACGGGCGTCTTTTCGTACGCGGTGGTGATGGCATTTATTGTTACGATCTGCGAGAATTAGCAAAGCCGTAGAATATTGTGATCTATTTGACCAGATTGAACTTTCTATGCAATTTTCTGACTTCAATCAGAACGTCGGAATTTTGCGAATAAAGACTTCGGGGAATGTTACTTCGAGTCGGGATGCAGCACATTCTCTATTGGGCTGCCTTCTAATGCTCTCATAAACATTTCCAGGTCAATCTTTTCCTGTGCGGTCAGTTTCAATTTCTTGGGAATAATCGGCTGTCCGCCACGAGTAAAGACGGTGACTGGCTCCCCTTTCCATGGTTCGCCAGCAGCCTTGGCAGTGATGTAGGCCGCTTCGGCGAGAGTATCGCGCATTTTGGGATCAAGGAATTCATTGGCATTGCCACCACGATCGTACAGTTCAATCACATTGGCAAGTGTTTTTTCACTGCCATCGTGCATATACGGTTTGCTGGCCAGCAAACCACGCAAAGGTGGGGTTTTAAATGCCCCGACAAACAACGGATTTTTGTGTCCGGTGGGCTGTGCTGCAAAGCGACCCATCTGATTTTCAGGTAATTTGCCGTCTTTCGCCCCCACACCCAGGTTGTGGAAGGTAAAGTCAGAGAAACTCTCGCCCACGTGGCAGTTGCTGCATTGTGCTTTATTGAAAAAGAGCTGGCGACCGTTGGCAATCGATGCAGCAACTTCACCAATTTTGGCCTCATCCTTGGAAAGATCCAGTTTCAGAGCACTCAAGGAGTGGGTATCTTTGCTGGAGAAACATTCTCTGAGAATTTCCTCATAATCAACCGCAATGGGATCGAATTTGGTGCTACCTTCATCATCAGCACGCACACGGGCGGCTATTGCGGCACGGTCATGTACTGAATTGCCCACAATCACCGTGCGTTCGTAAGTGGCAATGGCCTTCGCCACAGCGTCACGCGTGGCAGCATGACCAAATTCTTTTTCAAACAAGCCTTTGTAATCCGGATTCAGACGAATTCGCTTAATGGCGGCTTCCCATGCTGAACCTTCGTTGTTAAACATTTCGATGGGATTGCCCACTGGGCCCTGAGCCTGCTCTTCCAGCGAAGCGGCACGTCCATCCCAGAATTGCAGTGGGCTGAAACCAGAATTGATCACCGTGGGTGCGTTCATCCCACCAACAGCATCGTTGATTCCAACCGAGGTGGGAAAACCATCCGAAAAGCCCATTTTCGGGTTGTGGCAACTGGCACAAGCTACCTTGTTGTTGCTGGAAAGAATTGGATCGTAATACAATTTTTTACCCAATTGCCATTTCGTGTAGGTCATGGGATTTTCCACGGGTACCGCTGGTGGCAGATTGATTCCCAATGGAAGTTTCACTTTCAGCACTTTCTGCTTGAATGGTTTCCCACTGATTGGGTGGACAGCGTCCTGTTCAGTCAGGGTAAAATACTGCTTCAACGCATTCCATTCTGCACGATTATTGCGGGAAACAAATACCATGGGGATTTGCTCTTCCACAGCCCGCTGCAGAGCACTGTTCGGCACCAGAGCGTCAAAAGAATCGGATTGCTGACCAAGCACCGTGCTGATTGCAGAAATTGTGATCAGACAGACGAAAAAAAGCCTTGTCATACTGTTAGTTAACCTCTTGCAGAGTAAAGAGTTACGTCAATCCAGGCGGGACACGTGTGTGGTAGGAAATTTCGCGAATTATTAGTCTATTATTTTGCCTGAGCTCGGCTAATCATTAAAATCTCTTCATTGCTAGGTCGATCGACCGCATCTTTGCTCGCGTAACACCATTCGATGCCCGCTTCGGGCGAAAAAAGCAGATCCCCACCCAGCTGAAGTGCGTCCTCTCCCTCGGCAATCGCCCGCACACGAAAGCCCTGGAAGATCATTTTCAGGTACTTCCACACCACCGTGGGACGGAAAAAATTCAACCAACTGGTGCGGCCAAACCCCACTGCAATATAAAGAGTCAGCGAAGGATTCCCATAAAGAGGAAATGGTTGCGGATACTCTCTTAAAAAGCTTTCGATAGCCTTTGGCTTGCTCATCGTGATAACGATCGTATCTACTTGCATTTCAAGTAGTTGGGGCAAAATCTCCTGCACCTGAACCAGGTGCGCTCGACAGGAGATTCACTGAATATGCCTCATGAAGATGAACAATGTGCGGCGAGTGACCAGACTTCGTAAGGGAATTTCAGCACCCACCTGATCGTGGACGGTCATCTTCAGAAATTCATTAGCAGAAAGCATCACGAAATCACCTTACAATAATATTGTAATATCACACAATTATTATACGAGCAATTGTTCAATAAAGCGGGCGTCAATCTCTTCAAACGAATGTACAACGTGGTCTGCACCCGCCTGGATTAATTTTTCGCGTGGGTGATGACCCACGAATGTCACGCCGATGCACTTCATCCCACCTGCCTTAGCAGCCTGCACTCCTGCGATGGCATCTTCCAGCACGATGCACCGCTGTGGGGGGATGTTGAGTTGTGCTGCCGCTTTCAGAAAGACTTCCGGATCAGGTTTACCGCGGGTCGTGTCTTCCATGGCGACCTGTGCGGCGAAAAAATGGGTACTGGCAGTAATTTCAAGAATCAGTTCGAGGTTCTTTCGGGGTGCACTCGTTCCAATCCCCTGCGAAACCGCCAATTGATGAATACCTTTTAATAATTGTCCCACGCCAGGCAGTAGTTCTACCCCTTTTTTGGCCTCTGTACGGTAAAGATCTTCTTTATCTGCACCAATCTGAGCAATTTCCTCATCAGTCAGATGTTCTCCCAGCAGATGACGGATAATTTCCGGATTACGCCTGCCAAAAGTATCCGCAAAGTCTTGCGGTGTAAAGAGTTTGCCAAGTCTGGCACATGTCAGCACCCAGGCTTCGTGGTGCAGTTTTGCCGTGTCGACTAAGGTACCATCCACGTCCCAAATCACCGCCCAGTCACGTGTTGCCATGCACCGCACATCCCGCTTTCATGTAAATCCCACGGTTGATATAGGAAATGTGGTTCCCCCACCACCAAAATGGAGTAAAAATAAACTCAATTCCCACAAAGCGGTTGATTCTGGCTTTTTTCTGTGTACAAGTAATCACGTGCCAGTATTTTTGAAGAATTTGTGGCATGGGGGTGACAATCCAATGGTGCGGTTATTGAAATTTTTCCTGCTGGCGATTTGCGCAGTTCCTTTAGCCACTGGTTGCAATGGCTGCAACGACAAGGCATCCTCTGCAAACACGATCATTATTGTTTCCAGCCTCCCACGTACTGGTAGCGCTCAGGGGCAAACGGATACCATCGTGAATGGCATCAAAATGGCCCTGGAAGAAATAGATAACAAAATCACACTGAATGGTGTCGAGTTCAAGATCGAATACCAGGATATCGACGATGCCACGCCCACCCAGGGACAATGGGATGCCCAACGGGAAAGTTCTAACGCCAGCAATGCCGTTAAGAATCCCGATGTGATGGTTTACATTGGACCGTATAACTCTGGTGCTGCAAAAGTGTCTGCACCAATCCTGAATGAAGGTGGGTTATTACAGATCAGTCCCGCAGTGACTTACCCTGGCTTCACGAAACCTGGCACAGGGGAAGCAAATGAACCAGGCGTTTATCAAAAAGGTGGGAAGAAAACCTTTACACGCGTTGTTCCCGCAGACGACCTGCAAGGCACGAAAGGGGCCAAGTGGGCAAAATCGCTCGGTGTGAAAACCGTTTACATTCTGGACGATAAGGAAGTTTATGGTCAGGGTATTGCCAATATCTTCAAAGCAACCTGCAAACAAATTGGTATTGAAGTTCTGGGACACGACAGCATCGATCCCAAGCAGACCGACTTCCGCACCAAACTAAGCCAGATCAAAAACCTTAACCCCGACCTGCTATACGTAGGTGCCACTTCGCAATCAGGCGCTGGCCAGATTGCCAAAGATATGGTCGCCGTAGGATTGAACAAATGCAAAATGATGGGACCAGATGGCTGCTTTGAGCAGGCATTTATCCAGGCTGCTGGTGCGGATACCTTCAAAACACTCGATTGCTACCTCACTTTTCCCGGTATTGCTCCAGAAAAATTAACTGGCAAAGGGAAAGAGTTCGTAGATCGCTACAAGCAGAAATATGGTAAAGATCCCGAAGCATTTGCTATTTATGGATATGAATGTGGGAAAGTGGCAATTGAAGCGATCAAGCGATCTGGTAAAAAAGATCGTGAAGCAATTCGCGCAGCGGCCTTCACCATCAAAGACTTCGAAGAAGGTGCTTTAGGTAAGTGGTCGTTGGACGAGAATGGCGATACCACGATTGATGTTGTCAACGGAGTGAAAGTTGGACCAGGAAAGTTTGAACCGTTCGACAAACCGATTGGTGATTAATTTTCACTGGAGTATTGTGTGATCGAACCGATATTCGAGTTGCCAGGGCTGTTTGCTCAAACCTCCTCTCCATCCTCGCAACTGGTACTGATTCAATTATTAATTCAAGGGCTGACATTTGGGGCACTTTTTGCCTTGATAGCGCTTGGCTACACCATGGTCTACGGCATTGTTGAATTGATCAACTTTGCTCACGGCGATGTCTTCATGATGGGCATGTTTTTCGCCCTGACGGTGCTGGCAATGCTGGGACTGGCAGGTGATGGTGCTACCACTGCGAAAACCAGCCTGATCATCACCGGTGTTGTGCTGATTTTTTTGACGGTACCAATATTTACTGCTGGTCTTAACTTTGGGATTGATCGATTGATCTATCGCCCACTCAGGTCGGCCCCCAAACTGGCACTAATTGTATCTGCAATCGGTGTCAGCTTTATGCTGATGAATCTTGGCCAGTTATGGAATGGTTTGTTACCAGAGAATGGGCAATCTGTGCAGGCAGCCTCCGTTCGCAGTTTCCCTAACCTGATTCCAGATCGAAACCTTCTGCCAGCGATCCTGGGCAAAGACACCCAGTTACGATTCTCCGTGAAAGATGCGATGATCCTTGGGATTACGATCCCAATGATGATCCTTTTAACATTGTTCGTGAAATATTCCAAAACAGGCAAGGCGATGCGGGCTACGGCTCAGAACCCGACTGCAGCCCGCCTCATGGGTATCAATGTTGATTCTGTTATTGGAGTCACGTTTGCGATTGGTGGAGCACTTGCTGGTGTGGGCAGCGTCATGTATGCCCTCTATCTGAACTCAACATCATTCCAGATTGGCTTCATTAATGGTCTCTATGCTTTTACTGCGGCGGTTCTGGGTGGCATTGGCAATATACCCGGTGCTGTATTAGGTGCCTTGGTAATCGGTATGGTAAGGGCACTCGGATCTGCTTACGTCGGTGAAGCCTGGACCAGTGCGATGGTCTTTCTGGCACTCATCCTGATTCTGATTTTCCGACCGTCAGGTATTCTGGGGGCACGCACCAGGGAGAAGGTATGACAAACGAACCTGCTATCCCGCCCCGCAAAAAACTGCCATTAGCAGCTATCGTTGGTATTGTGGGATTGCTGATTGCAGTCGTGTACCCATTCGTACCTGATTTAAACCAGAACATTTTCCGTTCTATCGGTACTGATATCGGGAACGAAATGCCTACATTGTTTATTTATTGCATTGTCGCACTCGGATTGCACGTCGTTGTTGGCAATGCGGGTATTCTTCACCTTGGTATTGGTGCTTTTTTCGCGGTCGGCGCGTTCACCACGGGCATTCTGGCAGTGGCCAATTACCCTTTTCAATTTGATTTGATTCCCTGCATGATCTGTTCAATGCTGGTTGCCGCCACCCTTGCAGTGGTCGTCAGCGCTCCGATGCTTCGGTTGCGTGGCGATTACCTCGCATTGGTCACCCTGGGCTTTGGTGAAGTTACCAGATACGTGCTGCGAAACTTTGAAGAAATTACGAATGGCACCAAAACACTCGGCCCATTATCCAGCCCTAAATTTCTTGATTGGCCAGCAAAACAACTCGGGCTCACATTAAACTGGCAGAGTTATGAATGCTGGTATTTTGTTACCCTGGTGCTGCTGGTTGCTGTTTTTCTCTTTCTCAGAAACCTGGAAAGATCTCGTATCGGTCGAGCCTGGGTTGCAGTGCGTGAAGATGAACTTGCTGCAACCTGCATGGGCATCCGATCCAGCACGCTGAAGCTCCTTGCTTTTGCGATTGCGGGGGGCCTGGCAGGCATGGCAGGCAGCCTGTACACATTCAAACTCAGCAACACGTCATTTCCCGACCAGTATGGCTTCAATACCTCTGTATTGATTCTGGTTTGCCTGATCCTTGGTGGTCTTGGCAACCGCTGGGGAGTAGTTCTCGGTGTATTACTTGTGGTGGGTTTTGAAAATATTGTAGCCCCCACCGTTGACCAGCATCTGAAACAACAGCTTGGGCAAAACGACCATTTTTATATGCTCCCCGGCTTCTGGAAAATGTTCATCTTTGGCCTGGTGTTGGTGGTGGTGATGCGTTTTCGACCGGAAGGACTGGTACCCGAACGGCGTGATCGATAAACAAAGACACTCAAGGGAGTTGCGTTCTTGGCCATTCTTGAATTGAAAAACGTGACGATGAAGTTCGGTGGACTGACCGCAGTAAACGATGTTTCGTTTCACGTGGAGTCCGGCGAGATCTTTTCGGTCATTGGGCCAAACGGTGCAGGCAAAACGACAGCATTCAACACCATCACAGGAATTTATCAGCCTACCTCAGGCCATGTTTATTTTCAGGGGCATCCAGTTCGGCTTCCCATTACGTGGCGGATTGTCTTTTTGTGCCTTCTGGTCAGTTTCGTCGCGATGCTTTCTGGTTTTCTACTCGCGGTAAATCCTGATCGGCTTTGGCGAGCTGCGATCAAGCGACACAATGCCACCCCAGAGAACTTTACCATCAGTCGCGTTTTTGACGATACACTCGCCTTTATGCGTGGGTCACTTACTACCGAAAATCTAGGCTTACGCGGGCATCGAGTCGTGTCTGTTGATGGAGCCTATGAGTTTGAAACATACTCCACAGCGGATGAAGCCAATCTGGTGAGGGCATTATTATTAAACGATAACCTCAAGCCAGAACAGGTGGGGACAAAGTTCGTGGCCAAAGCGGGTGATCGAATTGTTTTTGAATCCTCGGCAGAGAATATTCGTGACAATTTTATCTCCAAGCACACTGAATGGTATACAACCCAATCAAGTCGCTTGAAGCTGGGCCTGATCGTTGGGATCGTTTGCGGAGTATTAGCAGGTGCTGGAACATTTGTTGTCTGGAACCGGAATCGCCGCACCCCCGATGTGATTTCAAGAGAAGGCATCGCCAGAACGTTTCAGAACATCCGCCTCTTTGGTAAAATGACGGTGCTGGAAAATGTGCTGATCGGTATGGATCGTTACAACAAAACAAACCTTTTCAATATTATCAGTCGATGCCGATTTGGTCGCCGCGAACAGGATCTACAGCAAAAAGCCTACGAACTTCTCCAATTCGTGGGGCTGGGCAAGTCTGTGCACCAACTGGCTGAAAGCCTGCCATACGGCGATCAACGGCGACTGGAAATCGCCCGAGCGATGGCCTCGTCGCCAGAATTATTGCTGCTGGATGAACCTGCAGCTGGGATGAATCCGAAAGAAACCACGGAACTGATGGATTTGATTCGAAAAATTCGCGATCGCAAAATCACCATCCTGTTAATTGAACACCACATGAGCCTGGTGATGGGTATTTCAGATCACATTGCTGTACTTGATTATGGCAGCAAAATTGCCGAAGGAACACCGGAAGAAGTTCGCAACAACCCACGGGTGATTGAAGCCTACCTTGGGAAAGAGGAGGTGAGCTGATGCCCCTGCTGGAAGTGAATCAACTACGGGCGGGATATGGCCCGATCGAAGTTCTGAAAGATATCTCATTAACTGTCGATGTGGGTGAAATTGTCACCGTAATTGGTGCCAATGGTGCGGGAAAAACCACCACCCTGATGACCATTTCCGGCTGCGTGCCCGTGCGAAGTGGGTCGATTGTCTTCAATGGAGAACAGATCACCAAAACTCCTGCCCACGAGACAGTGAAAAAGGGGTTGGCTCAATCGCCGGAAGGCAGAAAGATTTTTCCACGTCTCACTGTGCTGGAAAATCTGCAGATGGGTGCCTTTACCCGCACTAATCCAGCAGAAATTCAGGAAGATATCGACAAAGCCTTTCATTATTTTCCCATATTGAAAGATCGTAAATCTCAACTTGGTGGGACACTTTCCGGTGGGGAACAGCAGATGCTGGCGATTGCCCGCGCCCTGATGAGCCGACCGAAGTTATTATTGCTCGATGAGCCCTCTTTGGGCCTGGCACCGATGATTATCCTGAAAATCTTCGATGTTCTCAAAGAATTGAACTCAAAGGGGATGTCGGTGCTGTTAGTAGAACAGAATGCCCGCCTTGCTTTGAAGTTGGCCCACCGTGGCTACGTGCTGGAAACTGGGCAGATCACTTTTTCCGATCAAGCATCGACCTTACTCAATGACCCCCGCATCCAGGCTGCCTACCTTGGGGAATAATTCACAGAATTCTGGTTAAAAATCGATGAAAATTATTCGGCTGGATGTGCAGCGATTTCGAATTGGTAAGCCCACGAAAATATCACTTTCCGATGCGGTGCCAGCACCGAAAGTTCACCCACCTGAGCTTTTGACGATCACACTGGTTACAGACAATCAGTTGGAAGGGGTGGGCTTTGCTCCATTTCCAGTTGCTGGTGAATCGGCAGCACTGCTGGCAAAATCTCTGTTAGCTTCCCACGTGCAGGAAAAAAATCCGCTGCAGGCAACCGCCATCATCGCTTCCCTGCAGCACCAACTCCAAAGTATCGCCGGTGGGGGACTTTTTAATCGGCTTCTGGCCGCACTTGATATTGCCTTGTGGGATCTGCGGGCGAAAATTGCCGGTTGGTCGCTGGCGCAACTACTGGGTGGGGCCAGACCTTCGGCCCCCACCATTCTGGGCGATGTGGGTAGTGGGAAAAGCACCGCCAAAGAAGTGGTTCATGCAGCGCAAAGCCTGATCCAGCAAGGAGTTACGGGACTGATCGTGGATGTAGGTGATTGCGATGCCCAACTCGACGCGGATCGTGTTCAACTGATTCGGGAAGAGTTGGGTGATGGCCCACTATTGGCAGTTCGTGGGAATACTCGATACGATCTGGGCACCGCGCTGGCACTTGGACAGTTTCTTGACGAAGACATCGGTGCAGACTGGTTTGAAGACCCGGTTCCGGATACCGACGAAAGCGGTTATCGTCGCCTCAGCGAGCGACTTGAAACACCACTGGCATTGGGTTCCCGCCTGCAATCGATTGACCAGTTTGCCCGCCTGCTGGAAACACGCTTTGCCCGCGTGCTGCGTCCTGACCTGTTTCAGATCGGTGGGATTTCCAACATGATCAAACTTGCCCACCTCGCAGAAGTCTATCATATTCCAGTCATCCCGCGTTTCTGTGGGGCAATTGGTATGCACCTGACTTGCGGGCTGGCAAATATTCCTTCAACGGAATATGCCACCACCTTGGATGATATTTTCAGCAGTGCGGTCGAATGGCGAAATGGCCAGCAACGACCTGCCACAAGCGTTGGGCACGGTATTACTTTTTCTCCCACTTCGAGCACTGCCCTCATCCCATGAAACCTGTTTATATCGTGGGGGGTGGTCTGGCTGGGTTGGCAGCTGCAGTCGAACTGGGAAAGCGAAAAATCCCTGCGATTCTACTGGAATCCAACTCCCGCCTGGGTGGTAGAGCGGGCTCTTTTTTTGACAGCACTTCGGGTGAATGGCTGGATAACTGTCAGCACGTCAGCATGGGCTGTTGTACCCATTTTCATGATTTTTGCCGCACGGTAGGGATTGAACATTATCTTCAGCCACAACCAAAACTCTACTTTATGACTAAGGATAGTAGGGTTTCTGAATTTTCTGCAGATCACTTCCCCGCACCACTACATCTGGCACGCAGTTTTTTGAAGTTACATTTTCTCAATTGGTGGGAAAAGCTAGCAGTCGGGCGTGCTTTGCTGAAACTCTGGTTGTGGCCCCCTCAGGAAGATGGGAATTTTCTCATCTGGTTGCAGCACCACAATCAATCGGAACGTGCGATCAAACGTTTCTGGGAAACCGTACTGATCAGTGCGTTAAACGAACAGATCGATCAGGTGAGCACGCACTACGCACGGAAGGTGTTTGCTGATTCATTTTTCTCCAGTCGCAAAGCGAATCAGGTTTTCGTACCCAAGGTGCCGTTGCACGAGTTGTACGGTGCGGAAATGCAACGATGGTTGCAAGAGCATCAGATTGAAATTCGCCTGAATCAGGCGGTGAAAAAAATCCACATTCGTTCGGGAAAGTTCATTGGGCTGGAACTTCGAGATGGAGAGATGCAACTGGGCGATCACTGCATCAGCCATCCCAGTGCATCGACTACAAGCCCTTATATCAGAAGAACTTACATCAATCAAGAAAGTTCAGTCACTACAGAATTCGCCCATAACCAGCGTGCATCTGTGGTATCAACAGCCGATCACTTCCTATCCTCACGTGGTGCTGCTCGATACCCACAGTCAGTGGTTGTTTGCCAGGGGTTCACACCTCGAACTTGGCCACTATTACCAGGTCGTCATCAGTGCCTCAGAACAATTAAAAACTCTGGGGAGTGCTGGTATCGCCAAACTGATCATCCAGGAACTAAGCGAAATTTTTCCGAAAGCCTTACCCGAACAAGTGTTACGTTCAAAAGTGATCACGGAACATCACGCCACATTTTCCCCCACCCCGGGAATCGATCAGTGTCGGCCTTCCGCACAGACAAACGTGCAAGGCTTGGTTCTAGCTGGTGATTGGACAGCAACAGGGTGGCCTGCCACCATGGAAGGTGCGGTAAGATCGGGCGAAAATGCCGCACAGGTAGTGATGAAATCGCTGAGCTGATTTTACTAATTTGCCAATCGATAATTTTGCAATATTGTAATATGCTTATTTGAACTCGTTGTGGCACTTGGTGCAGGCCACATCGACAGCAACAAATGCCTTGGTGAGGTCGGCAGGTTTGCCTTTGCTGGCCTGTAACAGTTTATCTGCTGCCTCATCCATTTCTTTGGTGTAATCGAGCCACATTTTCTTTGCCCCAGCGTTTTCCGCATTCATCACCACTTTGGAATACACTGCCAGGCTTTTCACACGGTGGGCAATTGCCGCGGCTTCCTGCGCCTTCACAGTGGCTTTTTTGCCTTGTTCCTTGATCATGTCTTCTACATTTGTTCCGTAAGAACGGTCTTTGAAATAGTGATGCATCGTATCATCCACAGAAAGGTCCATTCCCTTGATGGCAGCGGTCAAATCGATTTTTTCTTTCTTGGCTGCGGGGTCTGCTTTCGGACCAGCAGCAATTGCCTTCAGAATTTCATCGGTACCTTTGAAATCTTTATCTTTGCCAGCTTTTGCCAGTTTCAGGCCCAGATCACGCAAGGTTGCCATTTTTGCATCGTTAGCAGCATCTTTGCCATCAATTGCACTATTGGCGTAATATGCCATCACTAAACCAGTAGAAGTGATCCCACGAGAACCGTTTCGCTCCACCACACGCTTTTTGGCAGCAGTTGCTTTCGAATAATCGGTCGTGATCGTTTTCAACAGTTTCACATCCTGATCTACCATGAATGCAACATCACTGGTAGATGTGTCTGCCTGCGAATATTGCTGATTAACAATCCAGGCACCAAAACAGGCCGTTGCCACAGCAACAATGTTGCGAATACGGTTTACCTTCATGATGTAACTCCTCAACAATGGAAAGGTGCGATTCTGATTTTCACACTGGTGAAAACATCGAATCAACGTGCGTCAAACTATTTTTATCTTAGCGCAGGCTATTCTGGATGCAAGACACGGAAGCACTTTTCCAACAGGTTCAGGCCTTTCGGCAGATTTCTTCGCCTAAATTGTAGTGCGTAGAACCTATATTTAATGCAGAGTTGTTTCCCCCGCCTGAGCAGATGGGATTTTTATGCTGAAAAAATCACCTAAGTCCTTATTCAGTGAACACTTATCACGCCGCAGCATCCTCCAGGGCTCCCTGCTTGCCGGTGGGATGGCGTTTGGGGGCTTTGGTTCGCTGTTCGGCACTGCGAACGCACAGGAAGCAAAGAAAAAGTCCAAAAATGTCATTTTGCTTTTCATGAGTGGTGGGCCAAGCCAGTTTGAAACATGGGATCCCAAAACGGGTGCTCCCACTGGTGGACCACACTTGAACATTCAGACAACCATCCCAAGCTATCGCATGGACGAGTATATGCCAAATCTTGCCCGCCTTGCGGACAAAATGGCAATTATTCGTTCCATGACCAGCGAACTGGGTGATCACATGGAAGCCCATTATTTCGCACAGACTGGCTTGCCACCGATAAACGTTTTTGCCAGCCCACCTCATTGGCTTTCTGTATGTGCACAGCAACGACCTGCCGAGGATCGATTGCCCACATATGTGATGCTTGGACAACAAAGTGGTGGGAACCTGGCCAATCCAGGACCTGGTTTTCTTGGCCCGAAATATCAGGCACTTGTTTGCCCAGGTGGGGGAAAAGGTCCCCAGGATCTTCCGCAGGTTATTGGCGATGCAGATCGGCTGAAGTTCCAGCAGCGTAATCACTTACGTGTACAACTCAGTAAAACATTCGATCAGCATCGACAAACAGGGCCTATCCAGCAACACCACCAGTCGTTTGCCACGGTGAACAACCTGTTATCGCAGAATAAGCTCTTCGATATTACAGAGGAATCTGCGTCCACATTGGAAAAATATGGCCCATCCCATTTTGGCAAGGACTGTATTCTGGCAAGGCGGCTGGTAGAAAATGGCGTTCCCTTCGTGCGGGTGATGCACCAGAACGGGCTTGCCTGGGATAAGCACCGGCGGGCATTTGAAAATCAGAGGTACCTGACTACCGAATTCGACCAGGCTGCTGGAGCATTGATCGATGATTTAATCGATCGCGGACTCTGGGATTCAACCCTGGTGATTTTGATGGGTGAATTCGGCCGCACCCCCACAATACAGGGACAAGGCCCACCCGGACGGAATCATTGGACGAAGAGTTGGTCGATGTCGATGGGCGGCTGTGGGGTCAAACCTGGTGTTGTGTTAGGTGCCACCAACAAAATAGGAACGGAAATTACTGAAAGACCCGTGACGATTCCTGATCTGTTCAGCACGTTTTACACATTGTTGGGTATTAATCCCAAAACAGAACTGGAGTTCGAAGATCGTCCCATTCCACTGGTGGAAGACCGCACTGCAAAAGTAATTCATGAGGTTATTTCCTGAATTAAAGTGAATTTTTTCTCATATTTCACATGGCCGGCATAACTTTATGGCAAATTTCACCAAAGCAACGAAACGCGACCTCCGATTGCTGGCAGACGATGGGGAGAAACGGGGGCCACTGACGATCTATCAGTTGGCGTTTCACCCCAGCCAGAACCTGCTCTTCGGTGCGTGCAGCGATCGTCGACTTGCCTGCTGGGATCTCGATGGTCCGGTGCAGGATCTCAAAAAACTAGGCAAAGCAAATCTGGCGAAATTCATCTGCCCACACGACCTGGGCTGGATTCGCTCGTTTTGTACCAATAATGATGGCTCAATGTTGCTGACGGGTGGCTCCGATCGCACCATCCGACAATGGCAATTACACTCAGACCATACCACTAAAGTGGCTCATGTGCAGGAAAACGCCCACGTGGGGTGGGTGGAAGCTCTGGCACTTTCCACAGATGGAAAACGTCTACTTAGTGCCGGGGCAGACCAGTCCGTGGCACTCTGGGAACTCCCCACCTGGAAATTATTAAAAAGATTTCATGAACACAAGGGGTATGTGAGGTGCGTTACCTGGACCCACGATGCTAAATATTTCTTTTCTGCTGGGGAAGATGGCAAATTATTTCAGTGGGATGCTAAAAACACCGAATTGTTACGCACGTTTGAATATGGCGAAGCCAATGATGGTTTTGGGCAAACCCCCGCACTAAGCGGTATTCATGGCATTTTTGTCAGTTCCGACGACAAATGGCTGGCTGTTGCTGGCGCGAAATCAACCATCATTCTGGATGTGGCGACTGGCAATCAGGTGGCTGGGGACAATTCCCCTGCACAGGTGACATTCAGCCCCACGGGTGCGGTGCTGGCGAAAGGTTCCGACACTGTTCAGGTCCTGAATTATGAAGACAGCAAATTCAAAACTGTGGAAATGCCCAAAAACGCAAAATCACGCCCCACTCCGGGCATTCCTGGTAAAGTAATCGCCTCAATCAAGTTAGGCGGCTTCTCGCGTGGGTTGGCATTTCACCCAAATGGACGCACGCTGGCATGCGGCAAAGACGATGGCACTGTTGAACTGTGGGATCTGCTATGAAAAAATTAATAATCTCTCACTTATTAGGTTCTTTGCGGTGTTTCCTTCTTGTTGGCAGCACCTTCTGGCTGTCAGGCGGGCATATTGGTGCGAAAGAGCGACAAGGCACCACCATCGTCAATACAGAAATCACCCACACGTTGGAAACTGCGAAAGTACTGCCTGCTCCACTGGCCCCACCCGAAGATCTGGTGCGGCGAATTTACCTCGATTTGCTGGGTCGCATCCCCACCAAAGAAGAAACAGTTGCTTTTCTGGAAGATTCACGCACCGATCGGCACCACCAATTGATCGATCGCTTGTTGCAGCACCCAGAAATGGCATTTTACTGGGCAGGGGTCCTGGATCGCTGGCTCAACCCACCGATTGAAGAAGAACTACCACCCGCACGTCAGGAGCATCTAACATACCTGTTTCAGGCACTTTCAGAAAATCGTCCATGGGACCAGATTTCCCGCGAATTACTAGATCCTGATGAAGGGAAAACGCCAGGGGCTTCGTATTATCTGACCAGTCGGCTGGACGGTGATCGCACAGCCCAGCTTGATTCCATAACCGTTGCCGTATCCAGCAATTTTTTTGGCATTCAGCTCGCCTGTGCCAAATGCCACGATCATCCATTCGTAACGCGCTGGAAACAGGACCATTATTACGGTCTGGCAGCATTTTTTAACACCACCGTGCGTGGGAAGAAAGGCAATCTCAATATCGTGCAGGATAAACCAGCGAAGCCGTTGCTATTCACTGGCAAACGAGTGGGCGAAAAAAACGCTTCAATGCTCTTTCTGGACAATCAACAGCCAAAAAATCCCAATACACCCAACGGACGGGCGGAACTTGTACAAATTGCGGTTTCTCCAGAAAATCCATTCTTTCGCAAGTCCATGGTCAACAAAGTCTGGAAGCAACTGTTTGGGATTGGCCTGGTGGAGCCTGTGGATCAGGTACATGAAGAGAACCCTGCCACCCACCCGAAATTGCTGGAGGATCTCGCACTGCACTTCTCCACAAGCGGTTTTCGTATCAAAGATCTGATTGCTGATATGATGCATTCAGAAGCCTACTTGCGAAGTAGCCAATGGGCAGGTGAAACACGTCCAAAACAAGAACTTTATCCTGTTTCTGCCAGCAAACCACTGACAGAAAATCAGTTCGCCACGTCATTGTCGATGGTGACGGGCCACTATCAGGCAATCGCTGCGAAAACCAAACCTGTGGGTAATTTGGATAAGACAGTCGCGGTGCGTATGCAGATGGAACGCGACAGAGATTATCGAAAACTGGTGCTTCGCTTTCAACAGGATGGCAGTAACTTTGAGGCAACGGCAGCCCAGGCTCTCTACCTGAGTTACAATGAAACGATGCAAAAATGGCTTCGGGCAAACCGTGGAAATTTGTTGGAGCAACTCAAAACCATACCTGAGAATCAGAAACTCGTGCTGGATCTTTACCTGCATGCCTACAGTCGCCGACCAACACCAGAGGAAACCACATTACTGGTGGGTCTGTTATCAGAGAACAAGCCCAACAGGGAAACAATTCTCACCGATATTCTCTGGGCAATCTGTTCCTCATCCGAATTTCGATTTGTTCGATAATTCAAATAGATTTGTATAATCAGATGAGCGATTCAAGATGAGAAATTTCCATGCTCAATCAGTTCATTTCAACACGCATGATCAAAAGTACGATCGTCTGTTCTATTTTCCTGAACATGGTACTGACAGCCCACGCCCAAACATTATCAAAAGCAATTCAACTGAATCCGGCTACTACATTCGAAGTGACGATGACCACAAAGTTGGTTGTACCCGCAGGAAAACAAGTCAGTAACCTGCGAGTGTATCATGCACTGCCGACGGTGCGTCCCTGGCAGAATCGTGCGTTGAAGCACGGTGCGAGCAGCAAGTATCTGCTGGAGCCAAAAAGTGGTAAACAGCAGATTCATGCTGCCACAAACAGCGTTTACGTGTTATGGCAGACGCCTGGTACGTTGAAAGCAGGGGAAAATCTGGAATTTACAACAACCATGACGATTCCATCACCGAAAAGGTCGTTGAATCTGTTGGCGACACCAAACAACTGGAAAGAACTCCTCCGCACACAAGCTGACAAGACAGCGGTCATCGATGTCAAAGTGAAGGATAAACTTCATCCTGATGTTGTACAAATCGCCAAAAAGTTGCAGGCAAACAATTCACCGGCACAAACAGTCACCCTACTGTGTGACTGGATCAAAACCAATCTTCGTTATGATGCCAGCGTAAGGTTCAATTTTGATGATATTGACAGCATCATGCAAAACCGATGTGGGCACTGTGGGCACCAGTCATCCGTACTGCAACAGATGACCGCCAGCCTTGGGATTCCCTATCGCACTGTGTGGGGTTTGAATCTGTATGCTCCGGATGGTGTGACCAGCCAGCTTCAAAAAGTGAGAGCAGACTATACCAACATTCATACATGGGCCGAAGTCTATTTGCCACGGATTGGGTGGGTCGAGGTAGACCCCGGGCTGGGTAACGCCTGCTTCGAAATTCCTGCCACACTTATTCAGAATAATCGTTGGTTTCAAAATTATTCCGTCTGGTTTTCAGAGAACGGCATCGACAAAGCCCACGAATGGATTCCGGTTTCTGGTGGTTTTCGTTCAGATTATCAGCTCGAACATATCATCAGTTACAAACAACGATAAATCACAGACCGAATTATTTTGCAAACGGTTCCACACCCTGAACCAGTTTACTGGCTTTCCAGCAATACTGCACTCCACTGAGAACCGTGACAGCAATGGTGATGTACAGCAGTATTTCGTAAACGACAAAAACACTGGAGGCAAGGCGT
The DNA here is from genome assembly GCA_041399155.1 of Zavarzinella sp. Lineage (NCBI taxonomy): Bacteria > Pseudomonadati > Planctomycetota > Planctomycetia > Gemmatales > Gemmataceae > Zavarzinella > Zavarzinella sp. The sequence continues at coordinate 896,134 of JAWKTI010000002.1, read as the reverse complement.
GCGAACAGGGCGAAATCTTTGCCAGCCATCAATACCAGGAATAAAAGTATCAAAATACATTGCAACAGCATTTTGAGTTTGCCGAACCAGTCAGCGCCAAACTTTTTCCCCAGAGTTTCCACGTAACCACGAATTCCAGTGACCAGAATCTCGCGACCGATAATGGTAGCCACCATCCAGGGTGCCATTTTGGCAGCAGAAACTGGAATCAGAAAAATAAACACCCCACCCACCATGATTTTGTCAATCAGTGGGTCAAAAGTGCGTCCGAAAACAGTCAGTTGATTGAATTTTCTGGCCCACCAGCCATCAAGCCAGTCGGTAAATGATGCCAGTGCAAACAGCAACAAACTGATCTGCCAATAACCATAGTGGATCGTGGCAAACAGCACACCACTCAGTGGGATTCGGCTGATGGTCAGAATATTGGGGAAGTTCCAGATACTTGCCATAACACCATATCATCAGAAAGGATTGCCAATTGCACGTGCTGACAGATCGTATCCATCGGCAGAAGTAACTTTGGCCCGGATCAGGTCGCCAGCTCGCAGATTTTTGCCTTTTAGTCGGATCAGGCCGTCAATTTCCGGTGCATCCGCGTGACTTCTCGCCTGATAATAATTGGGGATTTCAGGATCTGGTCCATCGATGATCACATCAATTTCACGATTCAGTTGACGTTCACTCCAGGCAAAAGCGACCTGTTGCTGGATCTCCATCAGTCGGTGATAGCGTTCCTGCTTCACCTCTTCGGTCAAATGGCCGTCCAGTTTGGCTGCGGGAGTATCTGATTCGAGAGAATAAGTGAAGACACCAGCACGTTCGAAAGCAGATTCCTGAACAAAATCGCACAATTCCTGGAACTCGGAATCGGTTTCACCAGGGAATCCCACGATAAAAGTGGTGCGGAATGTTAAGCCGGGGACCGCCTTTCGCCATCTCTGAATCAAGTCGACCGTCGAATCCCGCTTTACCCGGCGTTGCATCCGCTTCAGCACACGATCATTAATGTGCTGTAATGGCATATCCACATAGGGAATAATTTTTTTCGCTTTCGCCAGAGTTGATAGCAAGGCATCAGTGACGTGCTCTGGATAGGCATAGAGCAGGCGTATCCATTGGATACCATCTAATTGGTCCAACTGTTGCAATAATTCATGCAAACGCGTTTTGCCATACAGGTCCATACCATAGTAGGTGCTGTCCTGTGCCACGATGATCAGTTCCCGCACTCCGTCCTGCGCCAGTTCTTTCGCTTCGCGAACCACTTCCTCCATCGGCTTGGTAATATGCTTGCCACGCATTTTTGGTATTGCACAGAACGTACATAAGCGGTCGCAGCCCTCTGAAATTTTCAGATAAGCATAATGACGTGGGGTGATCCGCAGGCGGGAAGTATCTTCTAAGGCACGAACCGGTGCTGGCCGGAAAAGACTGCGTTGTTCTACCACGTTCAGGTGGGCACGGTCTACAGCCTGTACAATCTCTTCACGACTGAAGACACCAAGAATCTGATCCACTTCCGGCACGGTTTCCAGCAACATATCCCGCTGTCGTTCTGCCAGGCAGCCTGCCACCACCACAGAGCGGAATTCACCCGCTCGCTTGCGGTCGAGCATTTCATTAATCACCTGCAGAGATTCCTGCCGTGCTGATTCAATGAAGCCACAGGTATTAATGATGACTACATCTGCTCCCATCGCATCGGGAACCAGCTTGTAGCCATCCTGAACTAATTTTCCTAACATCCGTTCCGAATCGACGGTGTTTTTGGGACACCCCAGACTAACGAAACTAAAGGTCTTTTCTGCCATTGGTGGTCAATTTTTTTACGTAAACAGTTATTGTAGTGAGGTGACCCGACTGAATTCGCTGAATCTTTTGGAAAATGATCACAGCTCTACTTTTGCGAGCAAAGGCTATGAGCGGGCTACTTTTCCAGGAATCACTGGTTTGCGTGATTTTTCTACTTTCGGCGATGGTCGATACCCCGTGTTGGCAGGCATATCTGGTGGGAGTTTTGCCAGTCGGGCAGCAACCGAAGTTTTCAACAAATGGATTGCCCCACGAAAAACGACGAGTGCTACCACGGTCAGCATTACCGAGGCAATTACCCGTGGAATCGGTTGTTTCAGCAAAACAAAATAGGCGTAGTAAATGCACCAGCCACTACACGCCATCAGGCCCCACCCCATTATCTCACGGATGTAAAACATTGTCTGCCTCACTTGTTATTTTTTCGTTTTTGTTTGTTGCGATACCAGGTGATCCAGCGAAACTGGCGGTTGGTTTCCCTTCGCACTTCATGGTAAGCAGTGTCTCGAAGAATCATCCGCGCCTCTGCTACAGACATTCTCTGCCAGTGCAGGTATTGCAACAGTGCTGTCCCCAGACCAAAAAAGATCGTCACCAGGAGTAATCCTGTTAAAAACAAAGAACCCGCCGGGCTGAGAACCTGATTCCAGTATGTGGGGTGAAATCGGACAATCAGCCAACAGGCCAATGTCCCAATCGCCGCACCCAGAAAAAGTGTCTGCAAAGCATTTTTTAATTCTTCTGCTGTGGCCAGCGAGAATGGGCGTTTGATTTTTTCCGAATTCGGATTTGCCCATGGATTCACATCTTCTGGCATCCAATGCTGAGTCAGTGAGATAAAGCGAAAATGTCCCATCAGGTAGGCTACGAAGGCTATTCCGGCCACCAGCATATCCCACTCAAAATAATTTGTGGCCGAGTAGTTTTTTGACCATCTGTCGAAACTAATCAGTGAAATCAGCCCCTGGAGTCCCGGATCAAAATACACATAGGTTGTAAAAAACATGATCACGATTGGGACATAGGACCAGCGGAGCAACAATCCTGCTATGGCGAGGACACCGCACAAAAGCATCACCAGATCGTTACCGCGCGATGATAATACAAACGCAAAAATGACAAATCCTACCACGGCCACCAGAAGATAGTTTAACGAAGCAGGCTGCTTGAGATTTTCAAAGAATTCTGATTTCTTCTTTACTTTCTTGACGGTTCGAATGCTTTTGACGGCCATGGTCACCATTTCCTCCCACCGGAACGTAATTTCTCCAGTCGTGTGAGGATTAAGTGAATCGGTTCTGTTTCATCTGCACGCACTACCGTGGCACCCACTCGGCCAAGTTCACGCACAACTCGCACATAGGCAATACTGGACAAATCGTCGATGTCCTGCATAACCTGCTCGTGAATCGCTTCCAGTCCGTAGCGTTCGTATTTCAGTGCAGGTTCGGCGGGAATTGGCAGCTGTTTTGACATCTGCTTTTGTGGCAGGTCAATATCCGCTGACCAGGGTTGAATAATGATCACCTGATGACGCCGGGCGATTGCCACCTGAACTGATTTGATCAGTTTTGAGAGATTGGACCCATATTCCAGTAAATCAACCACGATGACAAATAATTCATTATCTCTTGCCAGGCCGACTGCTCTGTTTAGCTGTTCGCACAAATGGTCCAATTTCGAAGGCTGGTAGTAGAGATAATTTCCTTCATCATCATGCAGTCTGATTGGGTGGCGTACGCGGTGATCCGTTAAAAATCGGGATGCTCGTCGTGCAAACAGTTCATCATTCCACTGATATTGCAATTCTGTCCCTGCTGGAGCCTGATCCAACTGGGCAAACAACAAAGCCAGTTGTTTGCGATAGATCAGCGGCGTACGGTGACTCTGCAGAAAACCCGTCAGACCATAAACGAACCACAACAGAAACGCGGATATATTTCCAATTCCTGAGATCACCGCAAACAGCTTCAGGGTGCCCAGGATACCCATATCTTTAAACAGTGGCAATAACGTTTTCAATGTCCAAATGGTGGGGCCCACCTGGTCGATACTGAATGTAACGAAAACCGTTACAAGCCAGAAAAACATGAAGACTGATGGGGTGAGCAGCAGCAACGCCACCCACCGCAGATTGCTGTCCGAAATTGGCTTCCAGAACATCCCGCGTGGTAGGGTATTGTTGGCTGGATCCATCAGATCCGGGTACAGGTCACATGCAACCGGATAGGCAAATTTTGCCAGTAAGCTCGCATCGTTCACGGTGCTGGTGGGAGTTGTCTGCCCACACATTTTTGCCAGAATCCGCAACAAATCCATCAGGTGTGTGCGACTCCGGCCAGGCCGCACAACAGCATGACCATCAGCATGGAAAGTCACCAAACCCACATGATCCCGACGCAAATTCGCCGCTTCTGCTACTGCCGTGCCCAGGTTTGCTAAACGATGGATCGGCAATTTTTTCGGGTGGCCCACTCGCATGGCATCGGAAGCATCCAGAAAGAGGGTCACACGCAGTGGGATTTCTGTTTCGAACTCTTTTGTGATCAACTTATCCTTGCGTGCCGATGGCTTCCAGGCAATCGTTTTAGGCGGGTCGCCAGGAATGTAATCCCGCAAATCCAGTAACTCGCTGCCACCACCGGGACGGTGCAGGCGGTGCATCCCTGGTGGCGGAAAAATGTTGTGGCGTTTCCCAGTGCGTTGATTCGATTCGTAACCTGCTAAACGTGGTAGCACCAGATACTCGACTGGCTCGCGATGAAACTTCTTGCGATAAAAGAAACCCTGGTGGTCAATTACTTTCAGACGAATACCTTCAAAGTGCATCACACCGGGAGCTTCGTGCTTCACTCGATAAGTCAGGAAGAATGTTCCACCTTTGGGCAGTGCAGCCAACTGAACTGGTTTACCATCGACTATCGTCAGAGTTTGCGGCACAATCTCTTCCACTTGCAGGTGGGGCAAATGGCCAGAAGCACCATTAATGGTAATCACCACATCACATTCCAGATTCGACCACAACACTGGCAGGTGGTGATCGCCATCCTGAATTGTTCGTTTGATTCTCAGGCGAGGCAGTACATAGACCGCCTGAAAAAGAAATTGCAACCATTCCAACAGAAACCAACCCAGCGAGATACTGGCAATCAGAAAGAGACCATAACCAAATTTTTTGGTCATGATGATGCCGAAAAAGAGAAAGAGTAACAGAAAAAAGAGCAGATTTCTGCCACGTTTGGTCAGCATGGTTCCCTCTGGATTATGCGGCAACTTCCAGAACAGGCACCGCAGCCAGCAGATCCCTCACCACATCGGCAACGGATCGGCCTTCCACTTCTGCTTCAGGCTTCATGATCAGCCGGTGGCCAAGGACAGGGATGGCAATTTCCTGTACATCTTCGTGGGTGAAATAATACCGACCTTCCAATACCGCCCGAGCTCTTGCGGACCGCAACAGACACAGTGCAGCACGTGGGCTGGCACCCAGCAGCAGATCAGGATGTTTGCGGCTCTCTTCACACAAGTCAACAATGTAGTGCAGTAATTCTTCTGCACCATATACCTGATTCAACACCGACTGCATCTGAATAATGGTGTCGGGGTTAAAAATTGGCTGCTGTTCCGGAATCGCATGGCTGTGCACCTTCAGCATGTGCACTTCGGCATCATGTCCGGGATAACCCATTTCTATTTTCAAAAGAAATCGGTCGAGCTGAGCTTCGGGCAAGCGGTACACACCTTCCTGTTCAACGGGGTTCTGGGTGGCCAGCACCAGAAATGGTTCTGGTAATCGCAGAGTGGTGCCTTCCACCGTCACCTGCATTTCCTGCATCGCTTCCAGCAAAGCCGACTGAGTTTTCGCAGGTGCCCGGTTAATCTCGTCAGCAAGCAGCACCTGACAGAAAATTGGGCCTTTTCTCAGGACAAACTCGTTTTTCGTGCGATCGAGGATTGATGTCCCGGTGACATCTGAAGGTAAGAGGTCTGGAGTAAACTGAACGCGTGAAAACTGGCACCCTAACAACCGAGCAAATGCTTTTGAGAGGGTTGTTTTGGCAACCCCAGGGACACCTTCCAGAAGCACATGCCCACCTGCGATCATTGCGATGAGCAACTGGTGGGTGACGTGGTCCATACCCACAACCGTACGCCCAATTTCCTGGGTGACCTGTGTTGCTAGTTGACGTCCTTTCGCTGCCAGTTCTTTGGCCGATTCAGTTGCAGCTGGAATCATTGTGGGTATCACTCAACTTTGTTCGTGGTAGTAATTCAGAGTTGTTGTGTAGTTTTGCTATCAAAACATCATTCTTCTGCAGCAGTTTTGAATTTCGAACATTCATCTGGAAAGGATCGCTGCGAGTGTTTTGATAACCAGGACAACTTCTGGAAAGTATATGAATCGACATCGTTATGCCAAGCAATTGAAAATAATCGTCAGCGGGCAAAGGTCCAGAAACCCCGTTGTGCCAGACGCATGATTCGTTCGAGGTCGTCATTCAAACGGTCCCAATGCTCTGGTGAAATCTCAAACGTTTCAGTACCGTAAGCAAGTTCCCAAAACTCGCTGATCTTTGCATGTAGTTCTTTCCGGTCGCGGGCATCGCTGGCAATCAGTAATTCGGGCATCTGTAGATCATATTTCGGCTCCCCACCCATGATATCCAGGTGGTAACGAACCCGCAGACGGGCAGCATCATAAAAGTTCTGGCTATCCAACTGTTCGCGAGCACGATCTAACACTGGGTTGATCCGGTTTGCTTTTCGCCGATAGGCCTTTAACGATGCCAGACTGAGTGACAGAGGTTGTTTACCGACGACCCCAAGCCACTTCAGGATGAATCCTACCAGCAATAAAATCATGCCCCAGATCAGAAGCTTCCGCACCCACCGGGTGGGGACGATTCGATTCGTGATGCGATCAGGAATCTGCTTCTCTTCGACAAAATTCGCAATTGGTTCCGTCACTGCATCAGCAATCTTCAATAACAAGCTCGGTGGGATCATCGAAGGATCAAAATCGTCTGGATTGGGCGAAATTTGCGGGACCGCAAATTTATCGATCACTCGCCCTTCTTCCACAAAGAGACATTTGGTCCGGTTGCCACCAGATCCAGTTTTTAACAGTTTCGCCAGACGTTCCTGAAAACCGAGATTGCCATTATCAAACACAATGTCCTGTGGTTGATTGGGATCCGGCGTGCCTTTCAGCATCGAATTATCGGTAAGCGAACGGCTACCAAACAGCAACAGAAAACCACCGGAATCAGTATCGGAAACTACCAAAGAACTGTTACTTTGTAGTAAAGGTGCCATGCGGTTGTTATTCAGAAAATAGAACGATTTTGCAGGATACTTCGACAACACAGCTGTCTGTAGTGTGCGGTGGGTAGGCTGTTGATAGATCAGCAGATCAACAGGCCCAGAAGTTGCAATTGCGTTTGGCCCCACGCTGGGCACTCGTGATAGTTCACCCTGATTATTTGTTTCCGTAAACAACTCATGTGGGGTGCCAGGCGTTACTTTGGCGAACTTCCACATTGGCACCAGGTATGGCTGATAACCCAACTGATGATAACAGGATTCATTAGGCGATTCCACATATTGATTGCTGATCGTAATTCCCAACGACTCATTCCAGCCAGGGATTCGCAGATTGGGAAAACGGCTTGGGGGATTTTCTGATGCAATCACAATGGCCCCACCTGCTTTGATAAACTGGGCCACAAAGTCCTCACCCATCGTATTCAGCCAATCAGTATCACCGTGGCAGACAATAATCGTGTTCTGTGGTTGAGGATTTTCACGATATTCCTGAAACGATGAGATCGGATTGACCCCATTCAGGTGCAGCAGAAAACGAAAAATTTCCGTGCCATAAGCGGGCAGTGGTTTTTCCTGTGCATTTGCTGTGGGCAGGCACAGACCCAGGAAAAACACAGTAAAGATCAGGAATCTGGGCATTCTCATATAGAGGCACCTCGGGACAATTGGTGCATACATTCCTCTGCCACATGCAACTCACTAGCAGTCATTTCTTCGTTCAGCGGTGCGTAACGTGCCTTCTCGTACAATCGACCCAGTAACGCTAACTCCTCTTTCAGCAACGTCTTCTGATCCAGATGCGATAACAGCACGTGATGGTTCCAGTGTAAGGATTCGGCACCCAGTGTTTTTACGCAATAGTCATCAAAAACACGAACCAGGTCCTCACGAGTTCGAATGTTGAAATAATCAACAGGAAACACCAATGAAGCTTGCAGCAATTCTGCCTGACGGGTCTGTTCTCGCCATCGCCGATGCAAAAGATAGGCGATAAAAGCCACACCAATCAAGCCAAAAATTGGCAGAATCACATTTGTCAGTGTACTGCCTTCCGGGGCACCCACACTGCCGCCACCTCCGCCGCCTCCACCAATATTCCAGCCCCCACCACCGCCGCCTCCACCTGAACCCCAGCGAAAGTTAAACTTCCATTTGCTGAAAAAGCCTTCCCCACCATCAATGTCTTTGATGATGTCTTCTGCGGTGGATTCGCCCGATTGCAGCAGATCTTTCCAGGCACCGTTCTGGAGTTCGGGTAATTCTTTCAGAATGTCGAAATCGCTCGATTTGCCCAATTCATTGAATAAGTCTTCTATCATCTGCTGCGATTGTGGGGAGTCTTTCATCTGTTCCTGCAACCACTTCATCATCTTTTCGCGGCCTGTCTTTGGCTTCTCTTCCGGAGTGGGCAGGCTCACGTCTGGATCGACAGGATTCTTAACATCTTTCGGCTGTTGTTTCAGCACTTGATCCAATTGCTGTTTCAACTGGTCAGGATTATCGATTTTAGGTGGTTGCAGGTCATTCTGCTTTTTCAGCAGGTTTTGAATATTGTTCGGAAAATCTTTTGATTTGGTGAGAGCTTCAACTTTCTTCAGAAATTCCGGATCCTGAAATTTCTTGTTGTTTTTGATGATATCTTTGATCTGGTCCGGCCCGATGTTGTGCTGATCTTTCAGTTGCTTTAGTAACTGCTGTAAAGTTTCCTGTTTCTGTTGATCCAGGTCCCCCGGTTCTGTTTTTCCATTCGCTAATCGCGATTGCAACCAATTGCGGAAATCTGGGACTGTTTCCAATTCACCGGGCTGAAATTCCCCTGGAGGCAATTCAAATCCAGGTTGAAAACCGGGTTGTATCGGCTGAATGATCGGTGGCGGAGGCGGCGGGGGTGGTGGAAATTGCGAAAATGCAGATGTGGCAGTAAAGAGCACAGCAATTGCCGATGCTACTGTCATTTTCATCTCACTCACTCCTTGTCATTCGTAATCACCACCGTTGGGAACATTCTACCAGAGAAATAATTCCCAAACCATACGTTAATTGATAAACGAGCGAACAGGTAAAAAAGTTTGCGAAAATGGCAAAATCGTTCAAAATATTTAACTTTGTCCCACAATCCTGGTGCAATAGTGCCTGAACTAAGCAGGAATAATTTCCCACCAGTAGTTACTGACAAAATGACAGTAAAAGTGTATATATGTACATTATTCCTGTCAAAATGGCAGTGCCTGTAGAACATCGAAATTCATTCCCTGAAAATAATTTCTTCTTAAGTTCTTATTAGGTAAACGTTTGCGAATAATATTTCTAATTGGCACTGTAATTGCTATACATTCTTGCAACAGAGTAGGAGGGAGATGATTATGGCCAAAGATAAAATTATCGGAATCGACTTGGGAACCACCAATTCCTGCGTCGCAGTGATGGAAGAAAACGGCGAAGTGAAAGTCATCGCCAATCAGGAAGGTGATCGGATCACCCCCAGCGTGGTGGCATTCACAGACAAAGGCGAGCGTCTCGTGGGCAATCCCGCGAAGCGTCAGGCGTCACTGAATCCCCACCGCACAATCTATTCGATCAAGCGGTTCATGGGTCGTCGGCACCTGGAAGTGGAACAGGAAGAAAAACTGGTCCCTTACAAAATCGTTGGCAACAAAAACGATCTGGTGAAAGTGGAAATCGACGGTAAGCCGTTCACCCCACCAGAAGTTTCGGCGATTGTGCTTCGCAAACTGAAAGAAGCAGCCGAATCTTACCTTGGGCACACGGTTCGTAAAGCAATTATTACCGTGCCAGCATACTTTAACGATGCCCAGCGCCAGGCTACAATTGATGCTGCAGCGATTGCTGGTTTCGATACGGAATGGGAAATCGAAGATCCCAAGACCAAGACGAAATCGAAGCAGCGTATGCGGATTATCAACGAGCCCACCGCGGCTTCGCTGGCGTATGCATTCGACAAGAAAAAGAATCAGAAGATTGCCGTTTTCGACCTGGGTGGTGGTACATTCGATATTTCGATTCTGGATATCGACGATGAAGGCACCTTCCAGGTGAAATCGACCAACGGTGATACCCACCTGGGGGGCGATAATTTCGATGATGTGCTGATCGAGTGGGTGTGCGATGAGTTTCAGAAAGAAACCAGCATCGACCTGCGGAAAGATGCGGCAGCACTGCAGCGGATTAAAGAAGCTGCAGAACGCCTGAAGAAAGACCTTTCCAGTCAGTCGACTGCTGATTTGAACTTGCCGTTTATTACGATGGACCCAGCCACTGGACCGAAGCACATTCAAAAGACACTCTCTCGTTCGGAATTTGAACGAATGGTGGAACCGTTGATTGAACGTTGCAAAACGCCGGTACTTGCCGCACTGAAAGATGCGAACTTGAAGCCCAACCAGATTGACGAAGTGGTGCTGGTCGGTGGGATGACACGGATGCCCCGCGTGCAGCAACTGGTGAAGGAAATCTTCGGCAAAGAAGGCCACAAAGGTGTGAATCCGGATGAAGTGGTTGCCATTGGTGCCGCAATTCAGGGTGCACAGTTACTGTTGGGCAGCGAATCGAGCATTGTGCTGCTGGATGTGACTCCGCTTTCTTTGGGTATCGAAACCGAAGGTGGCGTGATGAGCGTGCTGATTCCACGCAACAAAACCATTCCCACCAAGGAAACCCAGACGTATACCACGGCTGCGGATAATCAGCCCGGTGTGCAGATTCAGGTATTCCAGGGGGAACGGCAACTGACCCAGTACAACAAGAAAATTGGCGACTTCCACCTGGAAGGAATCGCCCCCGCCCCACGTGGTGTGCCACAGATCGAAGTGACCTTCGATCTGGATGCCAACGGCGTGCTGAGTGTTACCGCGGTAGACAAGGCATCCGGCAAGCAGTCGAACATTCGCATTGAGAATTCTTCGGGTCTGAGCGAAGACGAAATCGAAAAGATGAAACGCGATGCGGAACTGCATGCCGAAGACGATAAGAAGAAACGCGAGTTTATCGAAGAAAAGAACAAAGCGGAATCGATGATTCACATGGCTGAAAAAACCATGACTGAAGCAGGCGATAAGCTGGGTGATGCCGACAAGGCACCCATCAAAGCCGCGATTGAAAAACTTCGCAAAGCGAAAGACGCAGAGGATGTGGCTGCAATTCGTTCTGGCATGGGCGAACTGGAACAGGCCATTCAGGCAATGGGTGCAGCAGTACAGGCCAATGCAGGCAATGCAGATGCTGGTAACGCAGGTGCAGGCGGTGCTGCGAAAGGCGATGATGTGATGGATGCCGAGTTTGAAGTGAAGTAACGTGATTTCCGGTTTTTTCCCGGTTGATTTCATTTCTTGATCGAATATTCGCCCAACAATTTCTAAATAGCCTTCTAAACAAATTGCTGATGGTTTCGATCAATTGTTCTGGCTCTATTTCTGTTTTTCGTTTTGCTGGGTCATCACCCAGGTAGTCTTCGCGGCAAACTGAAAAAAGGCCAGAATCCAGGATCAAAATGCGATCACTTGAACTTCATATTTGATCGGAACCTGCCACAGCACCCAAAACATGCTTTTTTCCAACTAGTTCCTAAAACAGTGGGTTAGGACGTATTTTAGAAAACAGAATTGCGATAAAGCATTACGGAGCCAGACAGATATGGTACCGATTGATTTGAGTGGCAAGGTTGCCCTCATCTTTGGTGTGGGTGATAACGACAGTTTCGCCTGGTATATTTCAAAAACCTTGCAGGCTGCCGGTGCACGCATTGCACTTGCCTGCCACCCTCGCGTGGTGGGGATTGTAGAAAGCTTCCTGACACGGGAAATGGATGCGGAATCCCGCATACTGCCTTATACCGGTGGGGAATTGAAAGCGGAAAAGGTTTATGCGTGCGATGCCAAGTTCGACACGATGGACGATGTAGATGAAGCCACCCGCAACGACAAACGTTATAACAAGTTCCCCTTCTATGCCATCAAAGAAGTGGTTGATGCCTGTGCCGCAGATTTTGGTGGCATCGATATCGTGATTCATTCCATCGCCTTCAGCCGTGAAATTATGAAGCCGATGGTCGAAACAAGCCGCTCGGCATATTTTGAAGCACTTGGGATTAGTGCCTACTCCCTCACTTCGATGCTGCGTGCAGCTGCACCTCATATGGAAAATCGACCCGGGGGTGGCTGTGCTGTCGGCCTGACTTACCTAGGTGGCACTCGCGTCGTGCCCTATTATGGTGGTGGAATGAGCACTGCGAAAGCTGCCCTGCAGATTGATGCTGCCCAACTGGCAAGCAACCTGGGCAAACGAAATATTCGTGTGAACCTGATTTCTGCAGGTCCATACGCTTCGCGTGCAGCACGATCGATTCGCTCCGATTTCAACGATTCGATTACCTACGCTGCAGCTCGATCCCCATTGCCACGCGCGATTGCACCAGACGAAGTGGCAAATGCCACGCTCTTTCTGTGCAGCGATTTGGCCAGCGCCGTGACCGGGCATACGCTTTTTGTCGATTGTGGCTACAATGTCATGGGTGTTTGACCTTTGTTGGAAAATTTTTAATTGCAAATGCCCACGTGACTTCTCCCGTTGCGTCCCACACTCGGCTCGATGCTATTGCGGTTATATAGCACGGTGTTAATAATTGTCACGGATGGTGAGCAATGCTGTTGGATTCTATTCCGGTACTTCGGCCTGGTTTGCGGCCCGTTTTGGCAGATGAGCCAGGCAAAGTGGTGCTTCTGGACGATTTTCGCATCGGTTCTGCGATGCAGCTATCTCGTGCAGCGTTCGATATTGTTCGTCTGATCGATGGCAAGAAAAATATCAACCAGATTCGTGCGGAAGCCTCCAAATTATTTGAAGGCCAGGAAGTACCATTAGAAACCATTCAGAATATTTTAGTTGGACTCGAACAGGCAACATTTTTAGACACTCCCGCACTGAGAAATCGCATTACTCAGGCAGACCGCCCACCTGCGTGCCTGGGCGTTTACGATGCAGACCCCGATAAAGCCGCAAAACAGCTGAAAAAACTCTTTGGTGGCAGCCATGGGCCAGGCTTACCAGCCGAATCGGGCTGCAGAGTCGACGAGGAAGGTGCGGTGCGTGCAGTGCTGGTGCCCCACATGGACTATCAGCGTGGTGGTACCACTTACGGACATGGGTTTAAGGAATTGGTGGAACGCACCACAGCCGATATTTTTGTAATCGTGGCAACATCCCACTATTCATCCCACCGATTCACATTATCGAGGCAGAACTTTATCACCCCGTTTGGCACGGTGCCTGCCGATCAGCAGTACATTAATTCGATCGTCGAACATTTTGGGGATGGCCTGTTTGATGATCCGTTTGCCCACGTGCCAGAACATTCCATCGAGCTCGAAGTGGTGATGTTACAGTACCTGTATCAGTTGCGAAAACCGATTCGGATTGTCCCACTACTGGTGGGATCGTTTTTCGATTGTGTTGAGCGAAAAGCCACCCCACGCGACCAGGACGATGTTTTCCGAATGATTCAGGCATTGCGACAAGCAGAACAGGAAGCTGGTGGTAACGTAGTTTACCTGATCAGTGGGGATCTTGCCCACATCGGACCGAAGTTTGATGACCCGGACTTGGTTTCTGACGAGCAGTTGCTGCACAGTCGAACGCAGGATGAAAAATTACTGCATCGGCTGGAAGTGGCTGACACCGATGGTTACTTTCGAGTGATTGCGGAAGAAGAAGATTGTCGAAGAATTTGCGGACTACCCCCCACATACGTGGCATTGGAAGCCGCCAGAGCCCGCACCGGTAAGATTCTGAATTACCACCGCTTCGTGCATGCTGATGGGTTTGAAAGCGTTAGTTTTGCCAGCGCCGCATTTACTTAAGAAACTGATTCAAGCACACCAATCAATCAGAGTAATGGTTCAATGGCTGGTTATGATCGCAGAACTTGCGAAACCAAGTTTTTTAAGTAAGCTAGGGACTGTATTGTCACTAAAATTCTGTTGAGCTTTATTGCTTGCATAACGAGATACAATCCAGAAAGTGATATACTGCTTGGTTTTCACATCAGCTAAACGTACTGCCTTTTCAACAGCCTGGATCTGTTCCGCGTTAAGTGTTCCATCCCATTCTTCCCCAAACGGTTCGTTAAATTTTACGACGCAATCAGATCCATCATGTAGTTGCTTGCTGTATTCTGTTAAGACTGTAAATGCTGTAACATGTTTATTGCCAATGCCTGGTTCTTTTTCCTGTTCTGGACCAACTGTTTGGTACGCTTTGTGAAAAGCAATTCGCTTTTTCCATGCTGACGTATCTCGGGTTACGAAACTGATACAACTGCAATTTTCAAAACCCACATCAACTCCCAGACCAATCATAGACTTTCTTAGAAGCGATCTGACATCATCTGAAACAAATTCTTGATTGTAATAATTCAATGAAAAATGAACTTTTTGCTTCAATATCCGATTAGGCCTGTTGTTCCGCGCGTCTACTAACGCACGGTGAATCGCTTCCATGTCCAGCTTTTTCGTATCGATAAAATGCTGGTTAGAAACGACACTGGTTGCATTCAGTTCGACGATATATTCCAGATATTCTGAATTGTGTGTCAGCCGTTGCAATTCAGTGAAATCGCCGGGAGCTTTCGGGGCATAAATCAGGAATGGGGCTTTTTCAATTTTCTTTTCTTGTCCAATAGAAGTGAAACAGAATGATAAAAAAGCGACGGTTACGAACTTGTGTGGGAACATCGCAAAATCCTGTAAACAGTACGTATACAAATCGAATTATACTATAAGCGGCCTGCGTTGTGGCGCTTGATAGTGCTTTCCATAGGAGATTGCTTGGTTTCTGATCTAATTTTGGTGCTGAGAAATTGGAGGTCATACATAAAAACGCGTTCGTTTCAAAATGACTACTTATAACGGTTCATTTTTCTTTTCACATCTGTTACACTAACTGCGTCCATGTCTTCCCAAACCGTTTGGGAAAGTTTGAAACAAACAAGGTCGAGATAAAATGAAAAAACCTCTCTGGATCTGGCTGTTCGTACTGGGCTGCCTGCCACCTGTCGCTGGGGCGGAACGGCCAAATATTCTCTTCTGCTTTGCAGATGACTGGGGGAAATACGCCAGTTGTTATGCGAAAACGGAAGCAAAACCGGGACCCAACTCAGTTATCCGCACGCCGAACATTGATGCCATTGCAAAACAGGGAGTGCTGTTCACCAATGCGTATGTGAACGCACCGTCCTGCACGCCATGTCGTAGTTCGCTGCTGACTGGCCGCTACTTTTTCCGCACCAACACTGCTGCCATTCTACAGGGGGCGGTGTGGGATGAAGGTCTGCCGTCATTCCCCCTGCCAATACAACAAAACGGCTACCATATTGGCAAATCGTACAAAGTGTGGAGCCCAGGCACTCCCGCAGATGCACCGTTCGGTGGGAATCGCTTTGCCTATCAGAAATCGGGTGGGCGTTTTAATACTTTCTCACAAAATGTGACCAAAATGGTGGCAGGTGGCACTCCCCTGGAGCAGGCAAAGCAGGAACTTTATCAGGAAGTGGGTGGGAACTTCAAATCGTTTCTGGATGCTCGCGAAGAGAAAAAACCGTTTTTCTACTGGTTTGGCCCCACTAACGTGCACCGAAAATGGGTGAAAGGCTCCGGCAAGGCCCTCTGGAAGATCGATCCAGAAGCATTGAAAGGCAAACTCCCGCCTTTTCTGCCAGATGTGCCCGAAATCCGGGAAGATTTTGCGGACTATCTGGGTGAAATCCAGGCTTGGGATGCAGGAATCGGCGTGCATATCGAAGAATTGAAGCGTCGTGGCGAACTGGAAAACACAATCATTGTGATCAGTGGAGACCACGGTGCCCCTGGCTTTCCTGGCGGAAAATGCAATCTCTACGATTTCGGAACTGCCGTCAGTCTTGTGGTTTCCGGACCAAAGGTCCCTGGTAATCGGGTGGTCGATGATTTCGTTTCGCTGATCGATTTATGCCCCACCTTTCTGGAATTGTCGCAAACTGCTGCTTTCAAAGATATCAACGGCAAAAGTATTGTGGCGGTGCTGCAATCCACGAAATCCGGGCAGGTCGATCCTGACCGTTCATGGATGTTGACAGGTCGTGAACGGCACGTTGCCTTCACTCGCGATGATAACATGCCCTATCCCCAGCGAGCGATTCGCACCGCCGATTATCTGTATATCCGTAATTTCAAGCCAGATCGCTGGCCAATGGGGGTGGCTGCAAAGGGAGACCTCCCACCCTCATGGGATCAGTTGGAAAACGATACCTATCGTGCCTACGCCGATATGGATGCCAGCCCCGCCAAAGCCTGGCTGGTGCTGAACGGCAACAAGCCGGAATGGAAATGGCATTTTGATTATGCGTTTGCCAAAAGACCATTAGAAGAGTTATTCGACCTGAAAACAGACCCGCACCAGATCAAAAATGTGGCTAGTGATCCAGCACATCAGGCAGCAAAAGCGAAACTGGCTGCTCAGCTCGATGAAATCTTGAAAGTAAACAGCGATCCGCGATTACAGGATGCGTTTGACAAGCCACCATTTTCTGATCTGCCAGCACAGAAGAAAAAGAACCCACCGAAGAAGAAATGATTGACAGGTAACAGCTCAATTGGAAGCTGGTGCCACCTCTCGAAAACTGGTTTATTGAAAATTAGAGCTGGTTTCGACTAATTGTGATCCAGGCTGTTTAACGAATATAGTTTTTGGCCCTGAAGGGTCAGCCCAGGGTGAGCGAAGCGAGCCCTGGGAAAAGAAATTACCATACCTGCGGCCCTGAAGGGGCCGTTCAAAATGGATCTGTTTTCAACATCAAAATGCTTTAGTTCATCATTTCACACTTGAACGGCCCCTTCAGGGCCGATGATTTTTGTACGACATACCCAGTGCTCGCTTCGCTCACCCTGGGCTGACAGAATGGCCCCTTCAGGGCCAAATTCAATTAATAATCACGTCAGCCTGATTCATGAATTTCCTGTAGCTATCAACAGCATTAAATATTTGTCGCCGATAGTAATTCAATC
Source organism: Zavarzinella sp. (assembly GCA_041399155.1). Lineage (NCBI taxonomy): Bacteria > Pseudomonadati > Planctomycetota > Planctomycetia > Gemmatales > Gemmataceae > Zavarzinella > Zavarzinella sp. The sequence continues at coordinate 878,942 of JAWKTI010000002.1, read as the reverse complement.
AAAATGAACTCAAAATATTGAACCCTGCTCTACGTACCCGAGCGGGCAAAAAAGAAGCCACTGATAAAGGCACCTAACAGCAACAACGCAAACAGTACCATCATCACAATGGCCAGACTTTTGCTGATGGTTAAATCCTCACCAGATTCCTTCACTGGCAACGGTGCTGTAATCGGTGCGGGTTGAGGTGCCACCGCAGGCTTTGTTGTTTTCGGCCCACCTGCCTGTAACGAGGGGGTTTCTTCACTGGGGTCTTCCTGCAACAGTTCATCGATATCGTCTTCAAAGAGTTTTTTTACCGTCTCATCATCTTTATCCACTGAGTCTGGTAGTGGCGTGGGGACGATTAAAGCATTGGAACACTGCGGACAATCAACAGTGGTACCCGCTTTTCTGGTGGCAATTCCTAAAAGTTTGTCGCAATAAACACAACGAAACTTGATCGGCATCGCTATTCTCTAGAAGGTTCTGATGAAAAGCATATTGTGTGAAACTGGGGCTTGAAAGCAATCTTTTTTTCAACTGACTGCTCAGCGACCACTGGACTTCAGCGGTGGCAGGGCGCTGGACCGTGGGTAGATCATTTCAGGAATGTCCATACTCCAGACCTTTTTCAGGTTGCTGAGCGGCTCATCCAGCGTCATCAAACCCACGCGACCTGTGGGGATATTTGCCTGAGCAAGCCCACCCGCAACAAATGATTGTGCGGGAAGTTTTGGCAATTCTTTTACATCCGCAGGAATCTGTTCAATTTCTTCCAGCAACAAAGAATCGTCATTGACCTGCCAGACCCGGAAACGACGCATGTTCAGCCCTTTGGTGCTTCCCACGACGATTTCGCGGCTGGTCTTGTGAAGAGTACTTCGACTACCTTCAAACATAAAGTAGCTTTCCACATAGATATTTCCGCTTGGTTCTTTCACTACCGAATAGTGGTAGTTGTTCGCCCGATCCCACAGTGAAGCGATTGTCAGCCCCGCATCATCACCAATGATACTGGTGATATAGACGTAAGGTGTTTCATCCGGAGATGGTTCCGGTGGTGGCGGAGGCGGTGTGGTTTTCTTTTCTTCCGGTTTAGGTGGCTCTGGTTTTGGCGGGGGACCATAAAACGGGTTGGCACCAGCCACTGCCAGATAGGGGCGGGAAGGCGAGGCCAGAATCGTCTGAATTGGTTGCGGGGCACCTGGGCCGACAGATGTCACAGAATGACTGGTGATTCCCACATTCGCCACCCCACCACCAGCCAGTAATGCAGGCGCGGACGGTAATGGAAACAGTGTTGGCCGATTGGGGGCACCATCCATCACCAGTGCTTCCACCGTCATGCTAATGGTCAACTCACGTGATGACTGCAGCTTTGCTTCCGATGGACGGGATACTGTCAGTTTGGTGATGTTGTGCAGCACCGGCTGACCGTAAAACATCTGCATAAAATCCACCAGGTGGTAGAGATCACCCTGTGCAGCCACTTCATAAATAAGGCGGGTGTAGGCATATTTTTTCGTCGTGGGTATCTTTGGGGCCGATTTTTCATCAGGATCTTTGCTGATAATCCGCACGGTACCCGTTTCGAAGTTTGCCTGCCGGAAAAGCCGTGCAAGAAACTCACTGTAAATCCCACGAAACTTGGGAACATCGTTTGGCAGCGATTGTTCTGTCAGTGCCTTCATTTGTCGCTGCTGTGCGTAGATCTTTTCCTGTGCCAGCTCTTTGTCTTCAATATCCGAATTCAGCTTTTTGATCTGTGCTTTGCTTTCCATGATGGGTGACAGGACCACAAAATATCCCAGTGCCCCGCCCACGAAGAAAAGCATTGCACCCAACAGAATGATCGAGAGGGTTTTTTCACGTTGAGTCATTAGCGTTGTTCTCCCGATGGGGCAACATTGGCATTATCGTCTTTCTTTTCTGCTGGTTGCGTGGTACCAGCTGGGACGGTTCCCGAACCAGCGGGTCGACTTTCCCCACCCGGAGTGCGACTGGAAAACCGCCCGCGAGTTCCCTGAGTATCCGTTTTCGGTGGGGTGGCGCCTGGTTTTTCAGGCACACTTGCGTTGATTACTGCACTAAACTTGTCCTGCGGGATCGCCTTGACATCCATTTTTAATGTCTGCATGACTCCCCGGTTGCCCCGGGCAACACCCCGGCTGGCAGATTGAATAATCACATTGCGGTAACGTGCATTCACATCACCACGCAGGCTGGAGCTCAGCGTAGTCAGCCCTTTTTCCGAGGTGCTGTAGATCTTCATGTCTACGGTGCCAGTGTAACGCACTTTGGCGTTTTTCTCAGGTGCGCGGGTAGCAAAGGTTATCGTGTCCAGGTAACCCTGCTTTGGATCGGGCAACCGCGCGGTCATATCGTAAAGTTCATCCAGCCAACAGACTCGGCTACTGCTCCAATCCTTCAGAATATCCAGTTTTTTCTTGTCCAGTTCCAGTTTCTTCAAGTCCTCGTCTAGGCCAGCAACCTTCTTTTGCAATCGCTCTACTTCTGATTTCAGCGTGCTGGCATAAATCGCACCACCCACCAGTGCCAGAAAAACGAATCCGATGATTGCAAAAGCCAGATACTTCAATTTGATCTGGGAAGGATCTTTTTTTACAGTGGCTTTGCGTGGGGTAACAAAGTTAATCGGCAACTTTGAGCTGGCAGCCCGAAGTGCCAGACCACCCACCAGCCCAGCAAACCGGCCATATTCCTGTGGGACAATGTCATTGGGGACATTCGCCAATGGATTAAAGACCTGGACCGGAATATCCAATCCACTCGCGAGTCGACCACCCCACGAAGCAATACTGCCTGAGGCTTCGGCAACATAGATCGCTTCAACGGGTTGTTGCCGTGCCGATGCGTTATAGACAGCAACGTTACGCCGGATCTCACCCAGTAGTCCATTTTCCGATTGTAACGCCAGTGCTGGCAGTAATCTGGTGAAAACGACCTCACCGTCGCGACAGATGATCAGTTCGCCCCAGCTTTCCCCACGTGCAATGACCGCGTGGGAAGCAAACTTGTTTTCCGGTGCGGTGATTTCTCCGGTAGCAATCGCATGGCTAGCCGCAGCCTGCAATGCATAGGGTCGCAAGGTAATCCCTGCGAGTTCCAGCCCGGCAGCAGCGCAGATCGCCTTCCAGTATTTCAGCGAATCTTTCCGCAAGACACTGACCAGCACCTTTCGCTGTCCATCTGCATCGAGCCTGGTCTGGGTGGTATAATCCAGGATCACGGAATCGGGTGCTTCATTCAATTCCCGTGTGGCCTGAAACTTGACCAGATTCGGTTCATCGTGGGCTTCTGCCGGAGGGATTTTCAAATCCTTGACAACCACTTTATCGCGGCCCACCACGACGATCACTGGTGCAGCAGCAATGCGGTGGGTCTTCAGAATCTCCCGCAACTGCTTCCCAAGTTGGTAGGTGGTGTCATCCGTGCTGGAAAAGGTTGCAGTAATGGCAATGTTGGCCGAGGCCATTTTACCCTTTGCCTGCCCGCTGACCACGTGCACATGCTGCTGATCGATATCGAGGATGATGAATCTGGACACACAAACCTCCCAGGATTGGGCTTACATTCTATTTTCAGACCACTTCATGAATGAATCATGAAACACGACCCACAATCGTCCTGATTGATACATTCAACTTATGGAACAATCCTTGGATCCAGACTACGGCTCATTTCGGTTAAATCCCGATAATACAGAATTCTTGGTAAACCGTTGTTTGTATCAATTACTGCTTCCACGCGGGCAATGGGACCACCTTCTGCAAAATAGCCGATCGATTGCAGGCGAAAAACACTGGAACGTGCGGTAATATAACGATCCATTGCCTGTACCACCTGAGGGGGCAGGCTGGCCTGTGTAATCAACCAGGCGGGAGTATCGTAATCAACGCTTACTGATTCCCCACCGGAGAAAACTGGTCGCACCGACAGGATCGCGTCGACATCTTCTTCAGTAATGCTTGGTAATGCCAGCAGCACTTCGCGTGGGGCAGTGTTCACATTAATCCGGGCAGGCAGATCAGTCGCATTCTGTGTCGTCAGCTTGTCCAGCATTAATGGCAGTATCTCGGCTGCGTAACCTGGATCAGCCAGGAAAGATTCCTTGTAAAAGGTGATATTCACTGGTCGACCATTCTGGTCAGCGCCTGCATAAGGAACATAAATCCCACCTTGATATAGTGCGAACAACGAGGAGATTCTGTTGCGTCCCTGCTGCTGATCGGCAATTGCTTTATCAACGATCAACTTGATGGCCATGTAGTTTGCCTGAGTTTGCGTAATACTTTGGCCTTTTCCGCTTTGCTGGGGTGGGTTCGCACCATAGAGTCGATACGCCAGAATGTGCGTGGCAACATCCTCACCCACTGCTTCAATCAAATCGGTTTGCAGTGTTGCAAGATCGTTGCCATTAATGTTGATGCGTGCGTTCCCTTCGTTATCGACATTCTTTTCTCTACTGTAAACTGTCAGGTAAGCCGCCCAACCTGGGCTGAAACCGTTTGCACCATCTTCTCCAGCATCGGTGCGGCCGTTCCGATTGAGATCGGTCCCAAACAATAGATCTTTCGTCACTCCCTTTACAAATAACAGCTCTTCTAATGTCGACAGTGGGCCATTCTTTGGCGAATATGGAGGTTCCAGTCCTGTATAATGCGGCCGTTCTGCCCCACCTGGTTGTTCCAGGTCGTCTGGGTCCAGCCAATCCACAATCGAGTAGGCAATTTCATCGGTCATCCCAGGTAACTTCATCAGTGTGTCGTGAAGCAGTCTTCCTGTGGAATCTAGGTCAAATAAAGCGTTGATATTGATCTTGCTGGCTTCGTCAGTCACGCCAAAGCGCATTGGTAGCTGCCCACCAGTGCTGGCATCGGCAGAGTAATCCGGTGTGTACAGAGAAAACATCCCCGTCCCACGTGGGGATGGGCCTTCGGTCAGAGTGATCGCCTCAAAAAATGTGGGGTTATCGTAAGGATTAGATCCCAAAGTATTTAAGAACGAATCCCGATCGGACAAAAATGCCATTGCATAATGGATGCCGGAATCGGCATATGCCTTCGCTTCGGTGGCTTTTCGCAGACGATCTGCTGCAACGCTTTCTGCCTGCATCAGGTCGCTGTATTGAAAAGCTGCCAAGGTCAGCACCACAATCACGGACAGCACCGCTAATAACACATAGCCGTGTCTGGGAGCATTCCGGTCATGGGGGTCTCTCTGTAACAACATCACAACTTCACAAATTAAGGAACTGCTTCTTCCATACCCAATGGATCCAGGGCACTGGCTGAAGGTCCGGGTGCAGTGCTCAGTGCGACCACATGGACCACTTCTTTTTCAATTTTCTGCCCAATCTGTGGGCCTGCTACCAACACAAACATACGAATACGAATCGCTGCTGGTGGGCCGATCGGTGTCAAGCCATCTTCATCCAGCACCGCACCGTCCCAGTAATCGGTCCAGGCAGAGCCATCAAAGTATTCAAAGCTGATTTCAGTCACTTCCTGGGCAATCACATAGGCATCTTCTCCACGGTCATCCAGAATTACTGGTTCGGTGGAAGAGGAATATACTTCTGAAGTTACCCAGGGGACTTCCTGTCTGGCCAAGCCCGTGGGTGCCATCCAGTATACAATTCTGCGAATGTCGGCCATATTTTCCGCATTTTCGACAGAATAGTTGACCGTGACACGCCCCGTCGTGGGTTTGGCAACGTAGATCACCAGAGTATCAACACTTCCCACCACGCCTGCGATCACCGGAATTGTTTCATCAAGCAATATCCCTGCCAGTGGGTCTTCTTCGCTTTCTTTGGGTGGTGCAACAGGTGTCAGAGCGGCATTCAGATCGTTTTCGATCCGCTGCACTAACGCCCGAGTAAGAATTGCTTCATCAAGTGCATCCCGGCCCGCGTTTGCCAGACGTAACTGCACATCCAGAGCCACATACAAGGCGCCCATCAGAATTAGCGCCAGGGCACTCGCCACGATTACTTCGAGTAAGGTGTAGGCACTTCGGGTTTGGCGGTGCAGTAACATCATCAACTCCCTGAAGTACTACCAGATGTGGTCGATTCATCTGTTGTTGAATTCCCACTGAGGCGGCCTTTCATTGCCGGATCATATATAAAGCGGGTCATCTGCACTTCCATCTGACCAGTGGGTATCTCTGGCGAGACCCCAGTGACGATGATGGTCACGCGATAGAGATTCGGGGCACCTTCCTGAACCACTTCGGCTTCCCAGCTCCAGTTCGGCTCTTCTTCAAAGCTGCCACCGGAGGCGGCATTTTCCAGCAATTCCACGCCGGCAGCAAACTCGTTCAGTTTGCTCTGACACAGGCGGGTGCCAAGGCTTTGAGCACGCACTTCAACGGCACGGTCGGTGCCGAAATCCACCAGACTACTGATTGCGACCAGTGACAACAAAAAGATTGCGGTAGCCACGATCACTTCGATCAGCGAAAAAGCTTCCCGTTGCTGGGGGTGGTGCAGACGCATTATGGAATTGCTCCCGTACCACTTTGCTGTAGCTGCTGCCTGGTATCAACAACCTGAATGACTCCGGTTAAGGCACGTATCTGCAGCACGACCGGTGCGGCTTTTTTGGCCATCAACATGATTTCACGATCATCAGAACAGGAACCATCCGGATTAAACAGTACTACCGGAAACCATTCAGTTTCAGCACTGTTCATCCCGCTGACGGAGAATGTAATCCCTTTTTCCAGCACCCCTTCACGAATTAACGGTGGGACTCCCGTATCATCGGAAGCACCTTCATCCCCGCCTAACCAGTACATCTCGTTATCAGGTGCGATACGGTAATCACCCTGATCCAGCTTGATCCCCAGACGGTAGACTCGGCCATCTTCAATGGCACGACTTCGTGCCTCGGCGAACATTTCACGCAATTTGTCTGCTGCTGCCTTTTGTGGCACATCACCATACAACGCATCCAACGTGGGGATCGCCACCGCACCCAGAATGAGAATTAACGCCATTACTGCAAGCAATTCCAGCACGGTAAAGCCGGAACGCAGTTGATTTTCGGGAGTAATGGTGCGTGAAATCAGCATTATTCTGTTACCGGCTTATCTTCTCATCACCTGAATAGGACCTTTTGGTGAATCGGAACTGATGTAAATTACTGGCCCTTCTTCGGTATCTTCAATCGTCATGGTGTAGGGGTTGTTCCAGGGGTTCACCAAGGAACGTTCATCGCCACTGATGTAGGTGGCCACTTGTTCTAGGTTGTCTGGATTGGCCTGGTTTTTCACGATAAACTGAGAAACAGCCTTTGCCCAAGTTTCTGACTGCACATTCGCGGTGGTGTATTTGTTATCTTCCAGCACCTTGAACGTTGCCACCGTGGCAAACGATGCCAGAATCATGATGATGGTCACCACGACCAGCACTTCCAGCAAGGTAAATGCCCCACGTACCGCTTTAGTGGGGTGATCAACAAATGAACGTTTGGTCAGGATCATTGATATTCTCCTCTGGTGTCTCTAAAAACTCATTAAAACCGAATAAGGGTTAAAATAAGATGAAAATGGGAATAATTTCATCTTTTTTCATTAATAGCTCAATGACTACAGTAAATCTGTATCCCTAAGACGATTCTGAGGAAATAACCATTTTGCGAGAGAGTGTTGCGTAATTTACCCAAATTACGGGTTTCGTGCAACGGTTATTTCACTTCAAAAGTTAACTTGTTGAAATAAGGACGTTGGCGATCCATACGTTCGTAAAGGTCTTCCAACAATGCAGCGGGATCGGGCTTCACCAGATGCTTAGTGGTAGGTTGTCCATTAATTTTAATTCGAACTTCCTGCGAGTAGTCAAGCATCCCACGGTAAAAGCTGATCGACAGATCTTCCACTCCCAGGACTCTTGCGGTAATCATGCTGCCTTCGGTAATACTTGCTGCCAGTTTTGCTGGGTAAGACCGATTCTTTGGCCGATTCTGAGACGTTTTCAGTAATAGCTGGTAGTCTGGCAACATGATCGGCAGTTGATCCGAATAAAGTGGGCTGTTTCGAATAATCTGCGAGTAATCCAGTTCAAAGCCTTTCTTGTGCTGGCTGGCACTTAACCAGTAAAAGCGTTCATCAGTTGGACGCACGGTGCGGAACCCTACTGTCATCGATCCAAAACTAGCGCAATCCGCTGGGGTATCTCTACGCGTTTCTTCCGGTCGAGCCAGTCGATAATGAACGGTATTTCCTCTTTGTACAATTCAGAAGACCGTCCTTTATAAATGCTGGTAATCGCGGGGAAACCAGAAGACGAAAACTTCGACATCGCCATTTGAATACCTGGAACGGTATGACCAGCACGTTGCCCACTGACGATATACAGTGGGAGGTTCTGATAATTCAGCCAGTATTCCGAGTTAATGTAAAAGTCGGTAAACAGGTTCGGAATGTAGGCCACAATGGCAGAAAAAATATCCGGGTGGGAGGCACCCAGGTCCATTGCCAGACTGGCACCATTGCGAAAGCCCCACAACGCAGTGCGGTCTGCATCCACCTGGTAGGTGCGTCGCACGCTACGAATGAACTGCATTACTTTAGTTTGTTCAATGACAGAATGCATGTAAAACGGCTGGTTTTTCTCATACCAGATGGGGCATACCAGGATATACCCATGGTCGGAGGCCATATTCCCCATTTCACGCACCATGTCGTGCGGCAACTGGCCGATTTCCGGCAGCAGCACCAGCAAGGGGTGCGGTCGGCTGGGGTGATATTCTTTAGGCAATTTCAAAAAGTAACGCACACCCTCCGGCACGTTCACTAATGGCCCTGTATTCTGGTAAGAGGGCTCTGTGGTAATCATTTCAGGCGATAATGGTGGAGGCAGCGCTTCAATTACTTTTTCCAGTTCGTCGTAAGGCAATTTCAGATCGGAAGCGAGATACTTTTCCATCCGTACCTGTCGTTCGCGTGGTGAACCACCTGCAAGATATTCCAGAGCCATCAAACGTGTATTCCACACTTTGTTCGCTGTGGTAGTGTTTGCTTCTGCCCCAATTTTGCCCAGGTGCCAGCCAGTAATTGCAGCAGAAAGCAACTCTGCAGGTGTCTGAGTTGGCTCTCGCCCACTTTGGACATCGCGTTCCGCTTGTTCTGCCAAAGTTAAAAAAGTATCCAGACGTGTCAACGCACTTAGGTGGATTTCATTTTGCAATGCTGCCACCGCCGGCTTCAAAAAAGTAGGATCGGCGCCATCCAGCTTGCTGCTCCACAACTTTAATTGATGCAACATCCGTGCCTGTTTTTTTTCCAGCGTCTCATATTCTGCTTTCCAGGTGGCCACTTTAATGCTGGAATTTTCGGGCAACGTGGCAATGTTCAATTGCTTTAACTGCTGCTGCACCCACTCGTGGCGATTGGCTTTGTTGGCCACCGTAATGGCATCCAGAATCTTCTTGTAACGTGCTTCATTTAATTCTGCTGTTAATTTCTGGATAAGTTCGACTTCCTGTGGGGCATCCTTTTGCAATCTCTTGAGCTCAACATCCGCTTCATCGTACAATTCTGCCTGAAGCCAGAATCGGAACAGACGCTCGCGACGTGCGGGAACGACTTCATTAGCTTTTTCCACCAGGTCCGGGTGATTTTGCAGCAGACCCCGCAGATCGGCAATCGGAAATTCTTTTGTCAAATAAGAAGTTTGGATGAAGTGCGACCACGAATTAATGTAGATGTAATGTGGCGAAATCAGCGTAATCTGCTGCTTCAGCAAATGGTAGAACGCAGGTTTATCCCCATCAATGTACTTAATGTTGCGACGCCAGTTCGCGTAATCCCAGCTTCCCACTTCAGGCGAATGGACGTTGCCTGGAAAACGCAGGTTGCCTGGGAAAAACTTCCCCTGGTAGGTGTAAGTCGACATTGCCTGAAAGCGGTCGTTGGCACCAATATCGCCCAGTTGCTGCCGTTGGGGAATAATCACATAGCGTGCCCCATCATCAATCATTGTCAAGCCATCGGCTTTATCGGTCACAAACGCATCACCGGAAATCGGATCGCGGATGGTTGCCTTCTCTTTGAGTGCCTTACCGTGAATCGTGTAACCATCTTTGAGAATGATCACATCGGCCCAAGCATTTGGTGTGAACGTAACGACAATATTTACCAGGAAGACGAACGACCAGGCAGTGTGCATGCGGAATGGAAAGGTGGTCTTCAATTCTTCCTCCTTGCGGATCGTGAGAGGCAACAACTTGTTATTCATCTTAACAAATCCTTCCAACGAATGTTGGCGAAAGTGGTACACGAAATGCCCACATCAGGTGAAATGTTCAAAAGTGGAATTATATTCACATATATAATATATCCACGTACATGTAAAATTGGGACATTTTTCTGACACCTATGGGCCAACTATTGAAAATCAATCAACGTAAGTACCTAAATAAAATGAACTTATGAAAACGAAAAATTTTTGAACTTTTTTGAAAAATAGCGATAACCCCAATCATTCATGGGCTCAAATTAATGAATTTACTCTCATAATATGCCCACATTGATGGTATTTTGGGCAAACTTTGCGGAAGAAATCAGTTATTCGTTCATCTTTTTTGCCAAACATGCCGATAAGCACGAAAAGTCTCAAGTGGCATGGGGTTGTTCGTGCACCAAATCCGATATTCACGTATTGTTCGCCTGATAATGGTGGGTGTCGCACTGGTACCACTGCCAGCGTGCATTATGGTGCACATTGAACGTGGGGAATCCTCTGTCGTAACTCCTTTACCAGAAAGCACTTCAGAAACGACGATTTCTGAATCTGTGCACGAAGTATTTGTCCCACCAATCGGTGGCTTGAACAAAATCACTATTGGAGGAACTGGGTTATCAGGTGAAACGATGCCCCCACCTGTAACGCCAGACACAAATGAGAAATCTCCCATTAATCTGCCTGCGGCACTGAAACTGGCAGATGCCAGCCCAATTGATGTGCAGATTGCGGAAGAACAGATCGCAATTGCCCAGGCCCAGCTCGATCGTGCGAACATCATGTGGGTGCCCAACCTGAACATTGGTGTGGATTATTTTCGCCACGATGGGCAGATCCAGGATATTGTTGGTACAGTTTTTGCCACCAATCGGTCATCTTTTCTGGCAGGTGGGGGCCCACAGGCAATTGTTTCAGTCAGCGATGCCTTCCACGAACCTTTAGTGGCGAAGCAACGGTTAAATGCCAGTATCGCCACCGCACAGGCACAACGGAACGACACCACTTTGCAGGTGGCATTGAGTTATTTTCAGGTTCAGCAGCACCGTGGCGAAGTTGCTGGTGCGTTGGATTCTTTGAAACGTGCTGAGGAATTAGCTGCACGTATTGAAAAACTCGCACCCGATTTAACACCAGACGTCGAAGTCAATCGCGTGAAAACGGAAGTTGCGCGCCGTCGGCAGAGTCTGGAAACCGCATATGAAAACTGGCAGGTAGCCAGTGCAGAATTAGCCCGCCTATTGCGATTACAGCCAAATACCGTGCTGACACCCGTAGAAGACCCGGCTTTGCAACTGAATCTGTTTCAACGTGATGCCAGTATCGACCAATTATGCCCACTGGCACTGACGCACCGTCCTGAACTGGCTGCCCACCAGGCGCTAATTCAGGCAGCATTGGCACGTCTGGATCAGGAAAAAGCCAGACCATTTCTGCCCACCATCGCCGTACGTGGGGTGGGTTCCAATACTCCCGGACTGGCTGGGGGTACCTTTGGGGGCGGCATCGATAATTACATTGGCGATTTTGCTGGTCGGTTCAGCGTGGATGTGCAGGCAGTTTGGGAACTGCAGAATCTGGGTTTCGGCAATGCCGCCCGCGTGCGTGAACGGGAAGCAGAACAGCGACAATCGATGCTGGAATTGCTGCGAATGAAAGACCAGGTTATTGCCGATGTGACCCAGGCCCACGCACAACTGACTCGGGCTGCGAAACGGATGGAAGCAGCCAGTTCCGGTCTGGAAAACGCAGTCTCTTCGGCGGACAAAAACCTGACAGGTCTGAGCCAGACAAAACGTGTCGGAGAGCAGATTCTGCTGGTAATCCGCCCACAGGAAGCGATTTCTTCGGTCAGTATGTTGCAGCAAGCGTATCAGGACTACTATCAGGCTATAGCCGATTACAACCGGGCACAATTCCGGCTTTATCGTGCAGTTGGCCATTCTGGCACACAATTAAAGACTTTTGAAGGCGCGCCTGAAGTAAAGACAGAAATACAGCCCAGCCCCACCATTGAAAGCGACAAACTGCAGTGATTCCAGTACATTGGGCAGACACTACAAACCAAATACTGAAAGGGTTTTGCAAACTGCGGTCAACAGTCGTGAACTTGATCAACTATCGACACCTCATTCGACCAACATTTTCGCAGCATCCTTCGTCCCTGGCTTCGCGGTGGTCATTAGTTGATTTTCAGGCAGATCTTTCCCCCAACGGATGGTGTAGGTGCTGTTGGCATATACCTTTGGGGAAAATGTCTTTCCGGCAATCCGTATTGTGTAAATGATTTCTTTGCTTGAGTTATCAATCACTTGCACCACAGGGTCGGCGATCGACTTGAACTCCAGCGTGGGCAGATACCCAGTCACTTTGCGACCATCATTATCGGCTGCTTTTACCGTCATTGGCCATCCTGGATACTGTGCTGTGTCGCCCTCGCTTACTTTTGCGAAGCGTGGCCAGCATTCAAAAGTAATGTTCTGGCTCTTTTTCTGAAAGCGCACGATCCCGTAGCCGTCGCCACGTTGCTTTTCATCCTGGACGTTCGCTGGATTGGCATAGGCCAGCATCGTAATGCGGTTGCCTAAACCATCGCGAAAGTTCCCCGTCCATGGCAGTGGCGAACCTGGTACAGCATTCGGACCCGCTTTTTCATCTTTGGGATGCCACCAGCGGCCGTAAATGGTATTCACAATTGCTGGTGTGGTAAAGGCATACGGCCCATCGTCAAATTCATCGATCCCATGCTTGACCAGCACTGCCAGGTGCTGATCCCCACACAGGTGGGTGCTCCAGGTCCGGCGGATGGCCTTTAAAGCCTCATTTCGACCAGTCTGTGGCCAGCCATTACAATCCAGATCGGCAAGCAGGCGGGCATTCCTGCCACCGTGCATGTGTACTGCCCCACAAAAAGCAGTTTGAGAGAGGACACTTTTCATTTTTGCCCCAGCCCACTTCTGTGACCATTGTTCCAGAAACTTCATCTGACGGTTACCCAGCAGTTCCAAAGTGGGCAGGTCAACGGTTTTGGGATCGTACTTTTCGTCATTAATATGGTCGGGGCGTGGGCCCATTTTGGGGATTTTTCCTTCCGGACCCGATTTGAACTTGCGATCTTCCAGAATGGCAAAATCGATCTCACCCCACAGCAGACTGGTGTAATATACTGAAATACCCCGCTCAATCGGCTTGGGATCGAATGGATCGGGCAGGTGCCAGGTCTGGCACCGCTGCACCATATTGACATAAGAAACCGGGTAATAGTACCCACCATTGGCACCTGCAGGATTGGCAGCTACTTTGCCGTTTTCGCCCCAGATGTTTGCCTGGCCCACATCGTGGTCGTCTGGAATGGTAATCGTAGGGCGATCTTTCATAATTTCGCGAAACTGGATTCCGAATTCCAGCCACCCTGCCGTGTGCTGTGTGTGGTGGTAGCTTTGGTCGCCCGCAAAAAAGAGTAAATCCGGGTCCTGTGCCGTCAGATTTTCGACAATTTCTGCACGTGGCCCATCGGTCCGACTCGAATTGCAGGACAGAACACCAACCACAATATCTGGTTTGTTCCCTGGATCTTTACGAATCAACCCTTCAAAAACTGCTTTTTCTCCATGACGCACGCGGTAGGGGACATTTTGCGTCGAATCCCATTTTTCAATTCGAAAGTGGGCACTCCAGCCCGGATAGAGCACTTTTTCAGTGGCTGCCAGTTCCCACTGACCATTTTTCAGGAACTCGAGTCGCACCTCTTTTGCTTCAGTGGGCATTAGAGGATAGAGTTGGGCAGACAACTTCAACACCCCACGGTGGTGCGTATATAAAGCAAATGCCACCACTTTGTTTCGGGGCACATTCAGGTTAAAAACAGCCTTTTTTGCTTTTCTTGTCCACCATTCACCTGTGGCAGCATTGTCTAACGAAGGAAAATCCTTGCCGAATGGCATCGGATCTTCCGCACTATACAAGTTCGGTGCAGCAAGGCACAATAACATTACCCACGTGAAATGTTTCATGAAGAGGTTCTCCTGGAAGTAGGGAAATTGTAGAAATTTCCGCCTGGATGTGGGAAGAAAGTGTTATAAAATCAACTGATTATATTTTTAATTAACTATATAGACAACTATGAATGAAACTCAGCTTCGGGATGAACTTGCTGTAGAACGCACCAAACTTGCGAATGAACGGACCGTTTTGGCTTACATCCGCACCGCACTGGCGTTGGCAGGTGGGGGTGCGGTTCTGCTGCAGTTGTATCCATCGAACAACCTGATTCTCATCCTAGCATGGACGTTAATCATCTTCGGGATGCTGGTTGTAGTAATTGGTGCGTACCGTTTTGTGGCTATCCGAAACCGTCTCAGAAAGCAAAAATAGCAATGTAATCCCAATCTGATGGAATGCTAATTCCATTGAGGCGGGTTCAAAGTTATTCAATTGGATGCCCAGCTTCTAAAATCCGATGAGCTCTTCTTCCTCATCTTCTTCAAATGCCAGGGGTGGAGAGTAATAACAGATCAGGATACCCAGCAAATACAGCGAAAAGGTGGGCACAAACAGCCACATCATCGAAACGATATCAGGTGAAGGCGTCAGCAGTGCCGCCATAATGGCTAGCAACATCACCGCATGTCGCCACTTGGAGAGGTAATCTCGCCAGGTAAACATCCCAATTCGATTGAAGAAAGTCATCACTAGTGGCGTTTGAAACGACAATCCGAATACCAGCGGCATCACAATCGCAAATCCCAGCCATTCTTTCAGTCGAAAGTCCGGGTCGATCCCAATCCATTGGTTAAACACCAGTAATGCGGCCACCGCCCGCGGGATTACAATAAACTGGCAAAGGAAAACACCTGCCAGAAAAAGAAAAATACTGAAGGGCATGTAAACGTGCACGAGGCGTTTTTCGTGGGGGTATAACCCTGCACCAATGAAGGCCCAAGCCTGCCAGAACAACCAGGGGCTCGCCAACACCACGCCACACAACAAAGAAACTTTGATGTAGACCATGAAGGCTTCTGTCACACTCAAACTGGTAAGAAACTGTTGCTTCTCCAGTACCGAGCCGCCCTCATCGGCAATCGTATTAATTTCCGGTGGGGATACTTTCAAGGTAACGTCGATATATTCCTGATCAGGATCTTTTAGTTTTAAGCCTTCAAAAGTATCGGTGAATGCCTTGGTAGGCACCTGAACCTGCATAGGTTTTGTTTCTGTCAGGCGGTTGATGTCATGTTTTTCTCGGGCATTGGCCAGTTTTTCACGCGCTATTTCATTTCGTTTGGCAAAAAACTCTCGTACTTTGTCTTCAACGGGAGCTGTTATCACTTTGAGCATCGGCTTGCCAATACCCAATTGTGGGATTTTGAAGTAATCTCCAAGCCCATCGAGAATAAAGCCGATTACCAGGAAGAAAAACAGTCCTACAAGGGCACGCCACATGCGAACCCGGAGTTCTTCCAGGTGGTCTCCAAAGGACATTCGTGTTGATTCAAAAAAATTCTCATCGTAAACCGGTCTGGCGCGATCACGTCGGGAAAGCATGGTAGGTTCCGTAGTCTGGCAGCAGAGTCTACACTGGCGGAGTTACCAGCAGACAAACAGATTGAAGATTGTACGTGGCATTTGTGAAGGTACCAATGCCAATATGCATAGGAACAGTATAGCCTTTCGGTTGCAGGATGCAAGCGTTTTTGGCTACTTTTCGCTGGGCAGTTCGATCACTTCGATTTTTCGGAAACTCATCACGGAGCCCGGGTCGTGGGCCTGTAGCGCAAAGTGCCCCTTTTTGAATCGGTGCTCCGGATCAACAAATTCAATTGTTTTTTTGCCATTGACTGCGATGGTGATTTTGGGACCCACTGCGGTCACTTCCTGCACGAACCATTCATCCGCACCGTGGGGTGCTGTGTTCATGACCGTGATTTCTTTGCGATATTTGCCCAAACCACCTGCAGGATAAAGACTTCCGGTACGAATCGGGTCACCATGGGTGGCATTCAACTGGGCTTCATACCCATTGGGGAAACCGGGGCCAAAAGCAGTGCGGAAATATTGCCCGCTGTTGCCTTTGTCGTTGATTTTCGCCTCAACACGGTATCGGAAGTTTGTGTATTCACCTTTTTCGCTGAACAGGTGCGAAGGAGGCCCTCCACCGATGATAATGCCGTCTTCCACTCGCCAAAGTGGGATCAATTTGTCATCCTTCAACTTGCCCATAAACGCCACAACTTTGCCCGCATCATTTTTCTTCTCAGAAACTTCAACAATGGAAGAATGCGGCTTCGGGTGGATCTTCCAGCCCGACAGGTCTTTTCCATTAAAGAGCGGAGTCCAGGTGTCCTTTTCTTCCGCGTGCATCATGGTGGGGCATAATACTCCCACCATAGCCAGCAGGATCGATGTTGTTTTCACGTTCGTTTTTCCGATGAGAGTTTGTTAATAATTACTTCTTTTCTGTTTGGATAGCTTAGGTAAGTGGTGTGAATATTGCAAATTGAACACATTAAAAAGTAATGAGCACGGTTTTCAGCCCCGCATGAGGGTTCAATCAGTCAGAATATAGGGATTATTAGAGTTAATTTTCATTTCCTACCGTAATTCCAATCGTTGCAGACTTTCCAAATTATCCAATTCGCTTATCTTATCTAATGTGTGCGAGTCGCCTAATTGACTCCTACTTAATATTGTGCCTAGAGCGGATAGGTTATCCATCCTGCTTTGGTAGCGGAAAACCTGGTTGTTCACCACCAACCTGGCCTCTCCGCTCTGACTAACAACTTGTTCGACATCGTGGTGAACTGTGAAGTGGAGAATTTATGAAGAAACTGTTCGTACTCGCTGTAGCTGCATTAATCAGCTCGGCAATCCCTGCACAGGCACATTTTTTCAGCCTGTGTAAGGGGAAAGGTGGAAACAGCGGTTGTGGTACCGTTGCCGCATCCCCCTGTGCCACCGCTGCTGCACCATGTGCCACCGCTGCCGCACCTTGTGCTCCCGCAGTAACCTACGTCGATCAGGAAGTTACGACCTACGAATGTGTGACCAAAACCCGCAAGGTTCCCGTTCAAGTCACCAAACAAGTAGCAAAGCAAGTTACGGAAAACACCACTGTCACCGAATATGTGAACGTGACCGAAAAGCAAAAATTCAACGTTCAGAAACTCGTTGCCAAGCAAGTCACCGACAAAGTGACCGTGATGGAACAGGTTTCTGCACAAGAACCACGCACCTACACTGTGCACAAGCAAGTCATGAAAACCGTTGAAGATACGGTAACCGTGATGGAAGCTCACAATGCACAGGAAGAGCGTACTGTGACCGAATACACCCAGGTTGCAGAACAAGTTCCTTACACGTACACCAAGTACGAAATGCAAACCAGCATGGAACAACGCACTCACACCACCTACGCCTGCGTTCCTCGCACCGTATGTGAAACTGTTCCCGTGATGACCCGCGTTCCTAGCTGCGACACTGGTTGTGCTGCTCCCAGCACTGGCTGTGGCAAATGTGGTCTGTTTGGCAAATGCTTCGGTAAGTTTGGTTGCGGCAGCGGTTGTGCTACCCCTACTCAGTACTGCATGACCTACCAGACCCGTACCCGCACTGTGTACGACCGCGTTCCTCAAACCTGCACCGTGACCGTTCCTGTGACCAAGTGCGTTCCTGTCACCATGCAGGGCACCCGCACTGTTTACAAATGCGTTCCTGTGACCAAGAAAGTAATGGTTAACGTTTGCAAATACGTTCCTGTGACCAAGAAAGTCAGCCGTACCGTTTGCGAAATGGTTCCCGAAACCAAAACCGAAATGGTTACCGTTTACAAATGCGTTCCTGTGACCAAAGACGTTACCCGCACCGTGCATGAGTGCGTAACCGTTCAGGAAGAACGTGACGTGGTTGTTTGCAAACCTGTCACCAAGACCGTTCCTGTCACCAAGACCGTTTACGAATGTGTGACCGAAACTGTTGAAATGGACCAAACCTACACCGAAACCGTTGCAGTAAAGAAAATGGTCAAAGTGGCCGTTCCTTGTGCAGCACCCGCAGCTCCTTGTGCAACACCTACCAGTGCATGTGCACCTGCAGCAACCTACTCCGCAGGCTGTGGCACCCCTTGTGGCACCACCGCTGGCTGCGGTAGCTCTTGCGGCAAAAGCTTCAAAGGCTGCGGACTGTTCAAGTGCTTCAGCTGCAAATAAGGTTTTTGCAAACTGATTTTTCCACTGACTTCTGTACAACGTAAACTCCCTGCAGAAAATGCAGGGAGTTTTTTTGTGTCTATTTCGTAAAGCTGGTAATGTGCTGGGTTGATCTGTAGGAAATGTGATAACGGCTGGAATCTGTGGTCAGATCCAATTCTATTTCAGCCCAAGGTCCTTCAACTGTCGGGCATCCACGGATGCGGGAGCACCGGTCATCAAATCGCGTGCTTTCTGGTTTTTCGGGAACGCAATCACGTCCCGAATATTGGTGGTACCCGCAATCATCATCGCCCAGCGATCAACACCCAGTGCAATCCCACCGTGGGGTGGGGCACCAAATTTCAACGCATCCAGCAAAAAGCCAAAGCGAGCCTGGGCCTCATCGGCAGCCATCCCCAACAGTTCAAACATTTTCGACTGAACTTCTGGTTGATGGATCCGGATGCTTCCCCCACCCACTTCGTAACCGTTCAGCACCAGGTCGTAAGCTTTGGCACGCACCTTTCCAGGGTCAGTGGACATTAAATGCACATCCTCATCCTTCGGTGCGGTAAACGGGTGGTGGTTGGCAACCCAGCGATTTTCTTCTGCATCCCACATAAAACTGGGGAAGTCTATCACCCAAAGGATGTTAAAGATTTTCGCCGTAGGGTCATACAGTTTCAGGACTTGCGCCAAATGTGATCGCAACGCACCCAGACTGTCGCACACCACATTTTCCTGATCGGCCACAAACAACAGTAAGTCGCCCGTTTCCGCACCCATGTCGGCCTTCAAGGCAGCTACCTGTTCAGGCGTCAGGAACTTTTCCAAAGAACCAGAAACTGTGTCCTGTTCGACTTTCAGGAAAGCCAGCCCTTTAGCACCGTAGTCAGCCACGAACTTGGTCAGTTTGCCGCCT
The DNA here is from genome assembly GCA_041399155.1 of Zavarzinella sp. Lineage (NCBI taxonomy): Bacteria > Pseudomonadati > Planctomycetota > Planctomycetia > Gemmatales > Gemmataceae > Zavarzinella > Zavarzinella sp. The sequence continues at coordinate 859,582 of JAWKTI010000002.1, read as the reverse complement.
GGTTTGAGATCGGTATTGGAAAACTGCCCTGCAGCACCTTTGGCACATAATCCACGGACGACCCCACCTGCTGTGAGGCAGTCCTGAAATACCTTGAACGTGGTGCCACCAGCGATTTCGCTGATATCCACAATTTTCATGTCGTAGCGCAAATCCGGCTTATCACTGCCGTATGTCCGCATGACTTCATCGTAGGTCATCCTTGGAAATGGCGTGGGCAGTTCAATTCCCAGGCATTCGCGGAAAATGGCGACACTGAGCTGTTCAATCACATTCAGAACATCATCCTGTTCCACAAATGACATTTCCAGGTCGAGCTGGGTAAATTCCGGTTGTCGGTCTGCCCGCAAATCTTCATCACGCAGGCAGCGTGCCAATTGGAAATAGCGGTCGTAACCCGCAATCATCAGCAGTTGCTTATATAACTGAGGTGATTGCGGCAGTGCGTACCACTCACCATGAAAAAGGCGACTGGGTACCAGGTAATCGCGGGCACCTTCCGGGGTACTTTTCCCCAGCAGAGGAGTCTCGATTTCCAGAAACTGCTGTTTATCCAGTTCGGTGCGGATGGTGGTACACAGGCGGTGCCGCATTTGCAGCACTTCCTGGATGCTGCGACGCCGCAAGTCCAGATAGCGGTGCTGCATCCGAAGATCTTCATTTGCCAGTTCGTTACCAAACTCCGTCACTTCGAACGGTGGCGTGCGGGATTCATTCAATACAGTCATTGAGGATACACGAACTTCGATTTCCCCCGTCGCCAGTTTCGGATTTGCTTTCCCTGGCAGACGGGCCACCACCTCTCCAGTGACAGAAATACAGAATTCACGGCCTAATTTTTTGGCCTGTTCTGCAAGTTCTTTCAGATCGCCATCAAATACTATCTGGGTCAGGCCGTAACGATCGCGAAGATCGATAAACGTCTGGTCGTTGTAAGTGCGAATGGTATGCACCCAACCATTTAAGGTTACTTTGCTGGAAACATCTGTCAACCGAAGCGCACCACAGGTGTGGGTTCGCTGCCAATCCGCCATGGAAAACCCTCTTCTTTAAAGAAGACTTACAAAAACTTCCTAAAAGAGCGTTTTACGTATTTCTCTGGTTCACGGCTTGGATAACAACTTGAGAAGATTTAATGCCGTCAATATCTTTGGATTTGTAACATTTGCTTGCCAAATGGATTTTTTTTCAGAACATGTGAATAGGTGTTCGATTGATTAATCTATCGCTTTCTTTTGGGACTCGCATGAAAACTTTTTCTACAGGTATGGTTGCGGCGTTGGTGTTGTTTGTAGCTACTGGCTGCAGTAACAATAAGGGTAAGCTTGAAGGAACAAAGTGGGTCAACAACGCAGCAGTGGTGAAGGGGAACAACATCCCAGCTGGCGTCATGACACTGGAGTTCCGCACTGATGGAACGATGGTTTATGACATTGTTGGTACGAAATACACCGGAAAATACTCACTTGGAATGGGTGACAACGTTACCTGGAATCTCGATCAGAAACTTGGCAACAGCAATAAACATGTGGAAAAATGTTCGATCAGTGGGGATACCCTGACCGTAAAAGATTCCGATGGCACTGCAATGACTTTTAAACGAGCAAAGTAATTGATCCGCTTTTTCAGAAAGAATCAATTTCAATCTGATTTTGGTAGCTACAGCACCTGTCGTGGAATCACATGAATCTGCCCGGAACCCTTACCACTGATTTCACCCACGTGGGCGGGTTGCAGGCCAGCTTCCGTCAACGCACGGAGCACCTGCAACAGGTTTTTATCCGGCACTGCTGCCAGTAGACCGCCTGAAGTCTGGGCATCGCTAAGAAGTAACTGAATCTCATCACCCAGGGTGGGGTCATATTTCACCCAATCAACCAGAAAACTACGATTGGCACGAGTGCCACCTGGAACAATACCTTGTGCCACGTACGTCCGTGCGGCAGGCAAAATCGGCACGGCATCCGCCCAGATGGTTGCCTCGCAGCCACTGGCTGCGGTAATGTTTCGCAAGTGGCCCAGTAAACCAAATCCCGTAATATCGGTAAGTGCATGTACTGGAAACTGGGTCAGCACTTCGGCAGCAGTGCGATTTAACGTGGTCATCACTTCAATGGCACGCACAATTGCCCCCTGGAGATCTTTGTCATTCTTTGCCGCAGTGGAAATAATTCCCAGGCCCAGTGGTTTCGTCAGAATCAACTGATCTCCAGGCTGGGCCCCCTGATTGCTCAGCACTTTGTTCGGATGCACAGTACCAATGACAGCCAGGCCAAAAATGGGTTCTTCACTTTTGATGGTGTGACCACCAACGATAGCAATGCCAGCTTCCGCAGCAATGGTGCTGGCACCTTGCAGGATTTCGCCAAGTACATGAACAGGCAGCGAATCTGGAAAGCCCACGATACTGAGTGCCATTAGTGGTTTTCCACCCATTGCGTAAATATCAGACAATGCGTTGGCGGCAGCCACGCGACCGAAATCGAATGGCTCATCCACAATGGGCGTGAAAAAATCGGTAGTAAACACCAACGCCTGATCATCACTCAAACGGTAAATTGCAGCATCATCTGCAGTAGCACTTCCTACCAGCACATTCGGATCGATAATCGTTGGCAATTGCCCAAGCAACGGCAGCAGAAATCCGGGTGGGTGCTTGGCTGCACAGCCCGCACGCTTGGCAAGTTGGGTCAGGCGAATGGGTGTATCGGTACTCATTGGTAGCTTCTCCTGAAGTTGAACAAAAGTTGCGGTTAAAGCTGTGCTGTGGGCTCATAAGTCAATCTAACATTCACTCACATTCACTGCAATCTGCAGTGCCAGGCCACCTTCTGCAGTTTCCTTGTATTTGGTACCCATGTCGCGTGCAGTTTCCCACATGGTGCGGATTACGGCATCCAGCGAAACTAGTGCTTTGGAGGGGTCGCTGTTCATGGCCAGTTGACTGGCAGAAATAGCCTTGATCGCTCCCATGGTGTTCCGTTCAATACAGGGAATCTGAACCAGGCCGCCAACGGGGTCACACGTCAGGCCCAGGTGGTGCTCCATCGCAATTTCGGCAGCCATCAACACCTGTTCCGGTGTGCCGCCACAAGTAGCTGTCAGACCTGCTGCCGCCATGGCACTGGATACACCAATTTCTGCCTGGCAACCACCCATCGCGGCAGAAATGGTAGCACCCGTTTTGAACAAGCTGCCAACAGCACCTGCAGTCAGCAGAAAAGTGGCTGCAGATTCTTCATCGGCTGGGTAAAATAGTTGCTGATAGATGAACACTGCCGGCACCACACCAGCAGCACCATTCGTGGGTGCGGTAACCACGCGACCAAACGCTGCATTTTCTTCATTCACTGCTAATGCAAAGCAACTGATCCATAACGATACCTTAGAAAACTGCTGGCCAGATGCACCAATTGCTGCCCACCATTCCTGGATTGTTAACTTTGCTGAATTTGGCAGTAACGTGCGGGCGATTGCCGCAGCACGTCGGACTACGCCCAGGTTGCCCGGCAGCACCCCTTCCTGATGACAGCCACGATAGATACAGGCACGCATTGCTTCCTGTAACCGTGTTAATTGCTGTTGCACCTCCCCGGGTTGTCGCAGTGCATGTTCATTTCGAAGCACCACTTCTGCAATATTGGTGCCGTGCGTGCGACAATGCTGTAACAGTTCGGCTGCGGTGGCAAAAGGATGGGGAATATTCTGCTCGGAATCTGAATGCGGGCTATCACCTTCGCGTTCAATGAATCCCCCACCGATGGAATAGTATGTTTCTGCATGTAATGTGCCATCGCCCTGAAAAGCGGTTAGGGTCATCCCGTTCGGATGGTGGGGCAGGAATCGATCGAAATGAAAAACGACATCACGTTCAGGAACAAACTCAATGGAATGTTGTCCACCAAGATGAAGCTGGTGCTTTTTCCAGGCCAGGTTGGTTACAATAGGAAGCTCTTCTGCGGCACAGGTGCTGGGTTCATAGCCAGCAAGGCCCATTACTGTTCCATAATCGGTGCCGTGCCCCTTGCCCGTTTTGGCCAGCGAACCATACAGGTCAATCCGCACGCGGGTAATTGCTTCCAGTGGGCCAATTCGGGTTAAAAAATCCAGGGCCGCCCGCCATGGACCCATGGTGTGGGAGCTGGAAGGCCCAATCCCAATTTTGAAAATATCGAACGTGCTGATGGTGCTCATGCCAATGATTTCGCCTTGCCTGATATGGCTCATCTTATGTACGTAACCAAAATCGTTGGTTGAATTGAACCGGGCAGGTGGAACGAATCCACATCGATTAAAATCTAGACTGGAACAGGTTACAGAAAAATTCTTTTCCATCACAATGTCTCAAAAGAGTGTACCACACATAAGTGGTATAATTTACACATAAATATATATCCACGTGTCATACGTTCAGTAAGAGATTTTTTCTGAATTGAGGCAAAATGGCGATTTTTAGTCGACGTAACTTATTACCAAACAATAACTTGTGTTGATGCAGACTTTTTTCGACTTTTTTCCAAAATCGATATCACCTGCTGAAAGCATTCCTTTGAATCGGGACATTATTAATGAGTTCCCTTTAATTTTTGGCAAAAATTCCACTCCACTTACCAGTGGTGGCAAAAACTGGAAAAAAATCTTCCTGAATTTTTACTTTTTCTGCGAACCAAACAGGCTGTCACCTCGTCTGAGATTTGTCTAGCGACGCTTTTTTGAAATAATTTGGCATTTTTTCGAAAATCTTGCCCAAGTTTTCAACGAATAGCGTTATATAGGTTGTTGAGTGAAAATGTGAGTAACTCAACTTTTGTTGTTCAACCCTTAATTTTTTTACTTTTGCGAAACGAAAGTCGTTTCGATTTATCAACACTCGGGCGTCAATTGAAGAACGCCTAACTTGTCGGAGGGTTAGTCATGGCCAATTTGAATCTGAACCTCGTTCTGAACAACCTCAACGCAGCCAATTTGGTTGCCGGTTGCAACGTGGTAGCGGTTCTGGGTCGTGGTTGCCCAACGGCATCCTTGTTCCTGTGGACCGATTTACCATTCACAGATACTGATCAAACGGATAGTATGGAACGTACTTCCGAACAGATCGGTCGATCTGAGAAGTGTAAACGACCTGGCTTGAAACAGGGGAAACAGATTTCACCATCGCGGATGATACCCAGTATGCCGTGCGAGCGCGATTACCAGTCGTTGCATCGCACCCATACCATGGGAACCGCCTATCAGCAAAGACACGCTGGTAGACAAATTGTGAAAAGCTGAATCCCTTAACCCCTAACCAAAGGAAGGTGTCGGTATAGCTACACTGCTCGTAAGTACTTACAGTTACGAAACTTGCGTTGCAGACCTATATCGGTTTGCCTTCCAGAATTAGCCAGGGAACTCCACGTTCCCAACCAAAAACAGCGGTCCGGAAAATCCGGTGCGTATACCAACCTGCCTGTCGGTGGCTTGGTGCACATTTTCCGAACCAATCGTGGTCTTGTATGCACCCCGCACGGTGGTTCCATTTACGGAATCGGTCCGGGTGGCAAAGTACCTGCGAGCAGAGTGCCGTCTGATCCCAGCACCGCTCCCAAGTGCGATGTACTTGCCTGCGATCCATGGAACAAGGATCGGTACAGAGTATTATCATGACCTGGATCGAAGTAAATGATTTGGTTCTGCGCGCTCAAACCGGTGATCGGGAAGCGTACGGAGAATTAGTGAAGCGGTTTCAGAATGCTGTTTTTGCAATGGCACTGGACCGTGTGAATAACGTGGTGGATGCACAGGAATTAACGCAGGAAGTGTTTGTGCACGCCATGCGAAAATTGCCCCAGCTGCGGGACCCCCGGTGCTTCGCCGGCTGGTTACGTCGGATTACCGCACGGATGGCAATCAACAAGAAGACCCGTAAAGGGGCCTTCACGGGTACCGAACCAGAAGTTCTGGATGCGGTGGAAGGGCATACCGAAACCCCCCAGGAACAACTGGCACGGAAGGAAGCTCGCACCGAACTTCGGGAAGGGCTGAAGCAGTTGAAGGAACTGGACCGGGAAACGCTGGAAGCGTTCTACCTGCGTGGTCAGAGCTTGAAGCAGATGAGCGACGAGTTTTCTACCCCGGTAGGAACGATCAAGCGTCGGTTGCACGTCGCCCGGCTGCGGTTGAAGGCTGTGTTGGAAGAAATGAATGAGGGACCCACGAAAGTGGGCTCTTATGAAGGCGAATATGCCAACGCAGTGTGAGTCTGAAACGATTGACTGAAAACAAGGTCGCCCACACCTGGTTTCAGTCTTTTTTCGTTACTTTTCTGCGACCACAGGATTTCGCAACACGCCCAGTCCTTCGATTTCCACTTCGGCAACTTCCCCACCCACCATATATACTGGTGGCTTGAGTGCGTGGCCGATTCCAGGTGGGGTGCCAGTGAAAATCAGATCACCAGGTTCCAGCGTCATTACTTGCGAAATATAGCTGATAATCTGTGCCACCGAAAAAATCATCTGTTCGGTATTGCTGTTCTGCATGGTTTTGCCATCCAGACGCAGCGAAATCTGCAATTTGTGAATATCTGGCACTTCGTCTTTTGTCACCAGGTGGGGCCCCACAGGTGCAAATGTGTCGAAAGTTTTCCCAATCATCCATTGTTTGCCATCTTTTTCCAGTTGCCAGTCGCGGGCGGAAACATCGTGCCCCACCGCATAGCCAGCAACGTAATCCATAGCATCCGCTTCGGAGATACGACGGCCGCGTTTGCCCACCACAATCACCAGTTCGGCTTCATAATCCACCTTGGTGCTGTCTTTGGGGATCACAATCGCTTCGCCATGGCCAATCAGCGAAGATGGAAATTTACTGAAAAGTACCGGTTCTTTGGGAATCGGCATGTTGCTTTCAATGGCATGGTCGCGGTAATTAAGGCCCACACATACCACTTTTTGAGGATCGTGGATGGGAGAATGAAGTTGAGCCCCCGCTTCGGGGATTCGCACCGCATCCGCACGCTGTGCCGTGGCGGCTGCTTTGGCCATCATGATCTCATCGCCAATAATATTGCGAACCTGTCGAGGGAAATCGCTGTCCGTTGCAACAAGATCGATGTAAAAACCATCGAGAAATACTGCCGGGTGGGCACCATCGGGTGTGGCTAAAGTGGCCAGACGCATACTGTCGATACTCCAGTTAGAGAGAAGTTAAGATTTTATTGCGCAGACCCCTTGCTGACTTACCCGCAGTAAATAAAAATTACTTTCCTTAGGTGGGGGCGTTCCTTTGGGACACCTAAAAGCCACCAGTTAGGTGAAATATTCCCCTGTAGCTCAGCGGTAGAGCAGCCGGCTGTTAACCGGCGGGTCGTAGGTTCGAATCCTACCGGGGGAGCTGATTTGATTCTCTTCGAATTTTCCATCCAAGCCAGTTAACAGCCCCATTCCAGCGATATAAGCACACGTTTTCGCTGACGTAACTGCTTTATTTGCAATCACTTACAGATTTTGCTCTCTTCTCTAATCTCTCCAGAGACCGCAGCTTATTTTTAATTCCTGGCATGGTCCATCTCCAACTTTGGGCAAAATTGCTCCAAATATCTCTGAGATCTCTCTTTTTTGCCCCACCCGCTAGTTAACAGCCGCGCGTCATTTTCCCTTCCGTTTGCAAATAATCTTGGTAAGGGAAATCGTCCCGAACTTTTGATGCCAGACGACTGATCGGCCACCATGTGGCATTCACCGTGGGCTGCTGAATGGAGAAAGCAGACCATGATCGACACCGTTTTCGAGGAACGAAACGAGGAGCAACGCAGGCAACAAATTGTGCAATTACTCGCCCGCACTTTACGGAACATCCGTGATTGCAAAGAGTGTTCAGATTATCAGTTATTTCGACTTGAAACTGTCGCGCACACCTTGCAACCTGTCCACAGTGCTGAACAGCAAGGAGATGACCGATGAGAACCAGTCTGCCACAGCAGATTGCGGAACTACCGCAAAAAACAGTGAAACAGTTGAAGGTGCTCTATGGGGATCTGTTTGGTGAAGTGACCACGGCGAATAACAAGGCCTGGCTGATCAAACGGATCGCCTGGCGACTGCAGGTCCGGGCTCATGGTGGGCTATCCGACCGAGCGAAGCAACGGGCCACTGAACTGGCGGATGATGCGGAAATACGTTTGAATCCCCCACCGACGGTACCCCAACCACCTTCCATCATCAAACTCCCCGATAATCGCCTGCCACCTGCAGGTACGGTTTTGAGTCGCACCTACAAAGGGAAAGTTCTGCAGGTCCTGATCCGAGACGACGGTTTTGAGTATGCGGGGCAGATCTACAGTTCGTTGAGTGCGGTCGCGAAGGTGATCACAGGCGGCCATTGTAACGGCTTTCATTTCTTCAAATTACCACGAGGGAAACAATGAACAAGACGATGCGGTGCGCGATATACACCCGCAAAAGCACCGAAGAGGGTCTGGATCAGGCATACAACACGCTGGATGCTCAGCGGGATGCGGGGATGAACTACATCAATAGTATGGTGGGTGAAGGCTGGGTCTGCCTGCCCACAAAGTATGATGATGGCGGCTTTACCGGTGCCAATATGGATCGCCCCGGCTTAAAGCGACTGCTGGCGGATATTGCTGCGGGTGACATTGATGTGGTCGTGGTCTACAAGGTTGATCGCCTGAGCAGATCGCTGCTCGATTTTGCCCGCCTGATTGAAACCTTCGATCAACATCAGGTGGCATTCGTTTCGGTGACTCAGCAATTCCACACGGGCAATTCGATGGGTCGGCTGGTGCTGAATGTGCTGTTATCGTTTGCCCAGTTTGAGCGAGAGATGATCAGCGAACGGACCCGCGACAAGATTGCTGCCACCCGCAAGAAGGGGAAGTGGACGGGTGGCTATCCGATTCTCGGTTATGTGGTTGATCCGAATGCGACCCGGTTGGTGGTGGAACCATATGAAGCCGATCAGGTTCACCAGATTTTTCAACTGTATGCGGAACAACAATCACTGTTGTCGGTGGTCCAGGAGATCGATCGGAGAGGCTGGGTCAATAAACAATGGCGAACCCATGGTGGCAATCTGCGGGGTGGACTGAAGTTCACTCGGACCAGCCTGCACAAGATGCTCACCAACATTACCTATCTCGGGAAGATCCGCCATAAGACGGATATTTATCAGGGGGAGCACACCGGAATCATCGAGCCCGACTTGTGGGAACGAGTGCAATCCATCTTGAAACGGAATGGTCGAACGGCGAGTGCGATGGTGCGGAACAAGTTTGGTGCGTTGCTCAAGGGAATCCTGCATTGTGCCCATTGTAACTGTGCGATGACGCCCACCCATACGACACGTGGTGGCAAGCGGTATCGCTATTACATCTGCTCATCTGCCCAGAAGATTGGCCGTTCTACCTGCTCCAGCGGCTCCCTGCCTGCTGCCCAGATCGAAGACCTGGTGGTGCAACAACTGCAGATCCTGGGACAGGATGAACAACTGCACGATGAGGTGCTGGTGGAGATCCAGCGACAGGATGAGGAACAACGACTGGCCTGGAAGAGAGAAAAGCAGACCCTGGAGAACCGGATCCGAGGCTGGCAACGGGAGTTGAAGAGACAATCAGGTGAGACCGGGACGGAACTTCGGGCTTGGATTCGGATCGCAGAAAAGCGTCTGCAGGAAATCACATTAAACCGACGATGGAACCGGATTGATCGGAATATGATCCAGCGAGCCTTGCAGCAATTTGACCGCTATTGGCACCACTTGACCTTGCAGGACCAGATACAACTGCTCCATTTGCTGGTGGAACGAGTGACCTTTGATGGCGATCGGGGCAAAATCGCGATTGCCTTCCACCCCACCGGGATTTCGAGTTTGATGGACAGAATGGAACAAGCGGAGATGAATTGATGGCGATGACACTGGAGATCGATATTCATTTCGACCGCTGGGGTCGGGGTGGAGAAAAACGCTTGCAACGGGGACCGAAACCAGCTGCGTTGGCTGCGGGTCGGGTTCCCCGGCTAGCAAAATTGCTGGCCTTGGCCTTACGTTGTGAACAATTATTAGCCTCGGGGGAATTGGAGAACTATCGCCAGCTGGCGGAACTGGGCCAAGTGAGCCGGGCTCGGATTAGTCAAATCATGAATCTCCTTCATCTGGCACCTGATATTCAGGAAGAGATTCTGTTTCTGCCCAGGATCACCCATGGGAGACCCGCAATCATCCTTGCTCAACTGCAACCGATCGCAGCCACCCTCGATTGGGCGAACCAACGGGCAATGTGGGAGGTGTTGAAAAAACAGGCTAGTATCTAAGCACTTTCGACAACTCTCTTCGATACGACTGCTGACTGATCCAGCCCAATCTACGTTTCCCAATCAATCGGTTCAGGAGGGGAATAGAGGTTGATTGAGAAGACGTTGTCGAAGATGTCTAATGGGGCAACAGCAGACAGATGAAGACATTGTGTGCGAGATTTGATGCTGAGGGAATTGTAAGATACTGGTCTATTCCTTAGTAGCGTCGATGAAAAACTGATCTATCTCTTCAGAAGAAATCTCGCCTGGTGCGGCAATAAATCCATCCTTCGAAGATCCACTGGGGCCTTCATATTTCGATTTCTCTTTAGACCAGATGAATCTTGCACGTTCAACCCATTTGTTTTTTACTTGTTGCTCAAGGATAACATCGCTATTTCCGGATTTGGTTTTTGCGAGCTTCCATTTCCAGGTTGAATTTCCACTGAATTGACGTCGATCAAAGCTTATACTCAACAGTGGACGTTCGGAATCAAGTGGAACAATCACGAAATAAGTTGCAGTAATATCTCGGTTTTTATCGCTTGCTTGAAGTACATCACTGACAATTTCGGGAATAGAATCACCGTTTACATCCAGGTAGTTGCCCTGTTCCTCTATGTAATTGTGGCCACCAAAAATAGGGCGGTTTCGTCCATCGTCACCTATTACATCAACACCTCTACCTGAATCACCTTCGGAACCTGTGAATACAACGGTAATCGACTTTCCTGTTGGAAGCTTGTAACGTTCTACGCTTCTGACAGGACTGGCGTATTCTGACCAGACTTCCGACTGGTTGAATTTCCACCATAATCTCAAATCATCGTACGCTTGCTGTCTGCGATCGGAAAGTAAATCTGCAACGGCTTTTTCTGGGTCGATCTGCTTTGCTTTTGCCTCTTCGATCGGTCGTAAACGCGCTGCTTCTTCAGCCTTTAAGCGGTATTCTGTTAATAAAGAAGTGTCCGGCCGAGGGTGATCGAATTTGAACCCGCCAGGTGGCCCTTTTACGTAGTCAAGTTTGGTTCCCGTGAGAAAAGCAACATCATCCTTGTCAATTGCAAGCTGAATACCGTTGTAATTTCTGACAATGGTATTTGCAGGAATAGTGTCTGATAAATCCAGTTTATGTTGAAAACCAGTGCAATTTCGCTCTGCCGCAACAGAAATACATACGATCTTATAGCCAGGATACTGCTTAAAAGATTCTTTTATTTGTGTTTCACAATCTCGTGTTAAGGAAACAATCTCGTCGGGATAGGGATCTGCAGGTTGGGCAGAATCTGAAACACGAAGAGAACCCGATCCGTTGGATCCTATACCACTCTTTTGCTGTACCACTCGGTCACAGCCGCAGTACAGCACCATTGAAATACAACTTAAAATTGAACACAATGTGTTCCGAGGTAAAAGTTGCGACATAATCAATCCAGCTAGTTTAGAATTAAGCAAGATATTGTTTTAGCACAGTGAGCCTAAAATGGAGAATGAAACCAGACTTTTGATTAATTCATTACTACGCTATCGCTGTTCCAACTGAAGTGATGCCATGCTCGATCTTCAGATTCTCGATCCGACTAAAATTTTTTGTTACCAGAACAGGATCTGGTTTCAGCAACTGGGAATCATGATGTCCTCCAGGCGGTCCATTGTTCGATGACCAGATTAGAGTCATCCCGGTGATCAAAATCAGTGGTGACAACCAGCCCCGTCCCTAATATCGAACCAGCACTGTTTCGTGGTTGTTTCAAAATCTCCATGAGAGTGCAACCGGTCATCCGGGCAAGGGTAATAAGTGGGACAGATTGAGCTGTTTGCGGAACCTGTCTGTTCTTTGGTATTCCTGGTTAGCCAGGTAAATATGAAAATCTCTGGTTCGACCTGCCAGATCAATTGCTCGGGCGTGTAGCATTGCCTGGGCCCCTTTCGTTTTCCATCTCATTCCCGTGCGGCACATTCGATCCATCACCAGGTGCCGACAAGCCCCTTCAATCACCCCAGTTGCAATCGGCAGCCCTTGCTGCAAATAGCTGTCATATCTCATCCGGTGGTAGTTCTTTTCAAAGTAGTTGCAAACCTGATTAATCTTCTTTAACTTTTCTGCTTTCAATTCGCTTTTTGTCGCTTTCTGACGGATTCCCGAAACCACACTTTTCACATCTCCCTTCAGGATTCTCAATAGGCGGTCTCGAGCAAACGCTTCCTGATGTTCACGGTGAGACTCAAACACTTTTGCCGCATCCCACACATAACTGGCAACATGAATGATATCCAGGATATCAATTGTTTCGTATGAATCGAAATTGACATCAGATGCTTCCCACAAACTGGTCTGACCATCCATCAGCCGTACCAAAGGCTGACCTGATTGGTGGCGACGTTCGACCTGTTCTGCTGCCCACACCATCGCGTGGTGCGTGCCTCTGATCAGCACCCCTCCGCATCACATTGCGACAAAAATCCCGCAACCACTTTGCCCACCGGTTCGGGGCGTTTCTCCTCACGATTCGAGTTTTCTCGAAATAACGCTGCGACAATCTCTTCAGCCGTTCGAAAATATTCATTCACGGAATATACGGTCGCCAGCGTCGCCATACGCCGATTACCAGGAAAATACCGTTGATCAAACGCTGGAATCGCCTTCGTCTTGCGAACCATGGGGACTCCTTTGGCATCGGCACTCACCACCAGAATCTTTCCCTCTGCTGTTGGTGCAGGAATTGGGATCTCATTCAGAAACTGTTCTGCAGATTCACTCAGATTGTGGATATTTCGTTCCAGAGTATCGACCGGACTCTTTTGCAGATACAACAAAGAAATCACATCTGATGATTCCTGATACGACATCTTTGTGCTGAGATAATGCATGACCTCGCGAAACCACGGAGAATATGTGTTTGCTGGCATCTGAATCATGACATCCACAGGATACAAATCAATCTTGCGGCCAAGATCGACGCCATAAACATACTGCTCAAACCGATGCTCACCAAAGATCGTTCGGATGGACCGTTGTCGGGGTTCTTCGCTGCGATGAAGCACTTCACCTGTTTCTGTCTGGATCTTTTCTCCCACGTCGCCATCGCCAAGCATTTCCAGGTACAACGAGATTGCTGAAGCACCAATTTGAGCAACCGATTGTTGAACATGTTGCTCGAAATCACGAATCGGCATGCATTCCTGTACAGCACGATTGACTTCTGATGCGAGTCGATCAAATAGGCCAAACAGGAAGTTGGGGTTGATTGAAGAAGATGTGTCTGGGATAATCATTATTGGGTCTCCTGCGATGTTTGGTTGTCAGAACCCCTGATATCGCAGAAAGACCCATCTTTTTACACCCCAATTTGCTAAATCAGTTACCCAACCCTCCCGAATGACCGGTTGCACTCTCTCCATGATTGGAAGTAGGGCACGATCATCCTGCTCGAGGCTAACCGTTTCGCTTGCTGGTGAGCACATTCGAATTAATGAAGAATCTTTCATGATCAGCTGCATTTGAAACTCGATTTACAAGAACTGTTTGCTGACCTGCCAGAAGATCTGCGGGTATTCGCGAATTATTTGCAAAGGTATTCTCTCAGCGAAATCGCCCGCATGTTGCAAGTTCCCCGCACCACTTTACAACGCCGGGTCAGCCAACTCCGAAAACGCTTCGAAAATGCGGGTCTGAAAATATATCTGGAAAATTAATCAGATCGTGCGTCAATCTCCGCGCGTTTGGCAAACAACTATTTACAGAGGGAATTTTGCGCGGAGGATCCGAATTGGCAGAATCAGTGTATCGCTATCGTTTTCAGCCTGCTATTTCAATGCAGGATGTCGAAGCCACCTTACTGCTGGCAATCTGGGGTGTGGAAAGCCTGCATGGAGAATCCCAGGTGCGGGTAAACCAGGCCCACTACCTCGATCCGGAGCACCACACCTGCATTGTCGATGCCCGAACAACCATCGGGCGGGATCTCAATCATCTGTTTCTGGGCTATCTTCGCAAAGAGTTTGGTGAACTCGCCTTTCATGTGGAACCGGTGGAACCCACCAGGAGGAGTGCCAGTGACCGCTGAGTTTCTCATCAACCCAATAGCGGAAAGCAATCGGGTGATCTTACCTGCATGGAGATAGAATCGTGGCCGAAGATTGGATCAAGATGCGAACGGACCTTTACAGAGACCCAAAAGTCTGTCTGATGGCCGATTTGCTCATGGCTGATGGATTCGATTCTGACCGTAACATTTGTAACGTAACGCGTAACGGAGCCAACGTAACGCGTAACGTTTTCCGTAACGCTGTTGTTGGCGGACTCGTTACGGTGTGGGGCACTTTTCGGCATCGAGGCAAGCGTGAGGGCGATAATTTAATTTTCACTTACGGCAATTCGGACATCCTCGATGACATCGCTGATTTGCCTGGATTTGGTGCAGCGATGGTGGCTGTTGGCTGGCTCGTCATTGTTGACAATCGCCTTGTTTTTCCGAACTTTTTCTCAGATTACAACTCAGAAGTGAAGCCTGCAAGTCTCGCGAAATCCAATGCTCAGAGACAGGCGGAATATCGTGCCAGAAAAGCCGTAAGTGGCAATAATGATGATCCCCAAAAACGCGTAACGAACGTTACGTTACGTAACGACAGAGAAGAGAAGAGCAGAGAAGAGAAGAGTAAAGAAAACACACCCCCCATACCCCCCGAAGGGGGAGACGGTGAGTTTGAGAGTTTTTGGAATTCATACCCGAAAAAGACAGGCAAGAAAGCCGCCCTGAGTGAATGGCTCAACCTCGCTCCGACGCCAGAACTTGTCGCCAGGATCCTTGCAGATCTTGCACAGCGGTGTCAGTCCCAAGCCTGGACAAACGACGATGGGCGGTGGATTCCGAATCCCGCAAAGTATATCCAGGAAGAACGCTGGAACGATGAACAGCCCACCCGCAAGGCCACAAAACCAATCTCGAACGAGGCTGCGAATGAAGCATTCAGGATGCAAGAAGAATACCTTCGGGAACGATCCCGACATCTGAATATCCGCAAGCCTGATGATTCTGCAGAAACGTGATTTTTTGAAGAACCTATTCGTCGAAGGGACAACAAACAATGATGGATATTTGTTTATTTTGCAACGGCGGGAAGGTGTCAAGCAGGCTCCAACCGACTGCAGCTTGCCATAGGTACTACCGGGCAGATTGGTTCTCTTTGAGGCCACCGGGAGCTATCGGGTATCCAGACACACTTTCTTTTTTGGAGAAAAAAAATGGAAACCTGAAAAATGTTCATCGGGCACTACCGGAGGCAGGAGAATCGCAATCAGATCAATCAGGATCGAATATTATCACTTAATCGACAACTTCATCAAAAAAATAGAAATATCGCCACAGGAATCGAATAATCGCAATTGGTGGCACTGGATAAAAAGTGAGAGTAAAATGAATATCGAAATGAGAAACCCTTCAGAATTGCACCCCGCACCTGGAAGTGCATCGATTCCGGAGGCAACCGTACAGGAAACTTGTACAGTGATCCGCAGGTGGGGAATCCGTCCACCAATAGTAGTGAACACCCGCGATGAGGTGCTTCTTGGCCTCCCTCGCTGGCAGGCCGCGATCCGGTTGCAACTGAACGAAGTGCCAGTGATCGCGTTGGACCTGATCCCCAGCCAACAGGACACCCTTCTCCGTGCGGCCCACGACTACGAGTTCCGCAATGATCCAACGGTGGCCGATCTGCCTCCCAGGTCCAGAATCTGGTGGCACTCGAATACGACCTCTCGGGCCTGGGTTTCGACTGGCAGGCACTCTCGGAGCAACTGGAAGGGGTCTTGGCTGAAAATTGAGCTATACCTGAACAAAATTCACTCAAAAGAAAGAATTTCTCAGAATATTTTTCTTTTTCCGATAATTTACTTTGACAGACACAATTCACAACTGTTACCTTACCCCCCATCAACAACACATCGGGTGTTGTGCCTTCGTATCTGTTGCCTAATCTCTCTCTCAAACCGGTCAAGGGACCCTGTTAATCCATCCAGCATTGGTAAGGAGCCTGATAATGACTCGCTTTCAAAAAGTTGTCACCATCCAACCTGAAAGCGAAACGTTTGTGATCTGAGACTGATAAGAGATTTCCTATCCCCGAAAGACAAGAGCAATCATGAGCGTCCTGAACTCTACGCGAATCTATTTTCGAGGAACCATGTCCTGGGATCCGGGGCTGGCCAACAACAACGCAGATCTGTTCGATTCGGCTCGTGCAGAAGTCATTCTGCCCTCTGGCGTTACTAACGATACGTTTCCAGCACATCTGATCTCTGGTCTGCCGGGCTTCGGGATCTGGAATCTCTTTGGCAGTCACGACGCAAAGTTCGAACGATATAGCGATCCATCGCGCGCGGAGGACAACACGCGGGTCGTAGGTGGATCTTTCGGGCCAGGCAGCTTGCCGTTGGACTCCGATCCGTTGTTCGGACACGCGCTAACACTGAATGGCAAGCTCGTTGACCTTGACCCTCGCGCTGTCTGGAATTCTCAGATTTACTTTGATCGCTTTTCATTGGGTGATTCCTCACTCGGGCTCTCGGCGACGAGAACTCACACGATGCACTCACGGTGGATCAATTTCAGCAGAAACATCGGAGGACTCCCAAGTGCGGGGGGAGCTGGTGTTGTTTGGCAGACAACCTTTCCAAAAGGAACATTTGAATTACATGGAACGGACCAGTCTCCGCTCCTGGCCAAAATCAAAGAAGTGATGGAGGAACAAGACGACATCGCAGGACTGATGCTCCGTTTTGCAACCTACCGTACGCTGTATTTTCAGAATGGAATTCTGAATTCCATTCCACATCAACCTCGCACGGTTGCCGAGCTCGCGGCGATGCACCAGCAAGGTCATTACTTCTCGAACCCAGCCTATTCTCGAGTTGTTGGAACGATTGGGCTGTGGCAACACGATGAAGCGGCGACTTGGCCTGGGGGCCGATACCTTACTCCTTCGAATCCAATTCCGGGAGTAGGAGTTCCTTGTGGGCCAGCAGTTTTCGAGATTTCTGACACACATTTGGTGATTGATTTCTTGCATGTGATTCCTGAAGTCAATGCCGATTTGGAGAAACTGGATCTTGGACCGTTGATTGTGTCGGTACAGGCAGCCGGAACTGCAGTTGATATTGGCCAGATCAACCTTTCTGACTATGGGCAGGTGGCGTATGAATCGCGAGGTGGAATTGTCGAACTCGCAGTTGCCTTGGATTTGGCAAATCTGGTTCGCAGTGGTGAATTGGTGATTTCGTCGACGATCGATGGCGAACGCGTCGAGTTACTTCGTGAACAGCGTTACACAGCTGTAGTTGACAGGCGCGATGTCTACCTGAATCAGAATGAAACGCATTCAGTGACTGTTCGTGTCCTTGATCACGGTAGGCCCCCGTCCGTATCAACAAATGTCGTGGTTGGCAGCTACAGAGTCGGTCCGGGTGGGGGCGTGGCTCGAACTTCAGATCCAGAGACGGTTCATTCCGTGGATGCGGATGGCAATATGACAATTACAGTTCAGCATTCGGAACTCGGTCCACTCGATTATCGAATGCAGCCGTACGAGGCAAGCTCCCTGGTACCGAGCTTGCCGCCGCAGCTTGACATTATGAGCGACCAGTTCTTCAGTACACGGACGCTTCCGACTGACATGGACTTGAATGACAACGCCTCTGATTCCGAGCTCACATGGGAGTTTATTTACAATACCGTCTTGCGGCATTGGGATCTGATCAGCCCAGTGATGACTCAGAGAGGATTGCCACTTAATGATCAGGCATTAATGGAGGCGCTTGCAGCAACGATTGTTGAGGTGACCAGCAAGGATCCTGCGATGTTTGAATCGGCGAGGTACATGCCAATTACTCGAGACCTGTCGGACGGCAAACGCGAGTTGCTACGTCGTTGGGCAAGACTGCATTAGCAGTAGCCGCTTGTTGGGCAAAAGATGACAACAACTTAAACCCATCCGGGAAGTGAATTCTCGAATCTATCATCGCTATAACGTTCAGCTGAGAAAGAAATCATGCAATTGCGATCCATCATCCGTAGGCGTCTATCTGTTCCCGAGGCGAGGGCAGAGGCTGCCGTCGCAAATGTCGCGGCCTTGGTGATACCTGTGACGAATTGTACTGGAACCTGGGCTCCGCTCCCGAACCCGGGACAGGAACCGATGACTAATCCGAAGCTTGAGCCTCGGGACGAGGCAGTCGCCTTGCTCCATGCGACGGCCGAAGTCGAGCACTCGTTGATGGTGCAGTACCTATACGCGGCCTATTCGATTGCCTATCCGGCGGAAGACGATCCGGATCGCGATGCGAAGCAGGAAAAGGTGGACCTGCTGCGGTATCTCTTGCTGCACATCGCCAGGGAAGAGATGGCCCACCTAGCGAGTGTGCAGAATCTGTTGCAACTGCTCGGAGCTCCGTTGCATCTTGATCGGGAGCACTCTCCATTTGCGAGCGAATTGCTGCCGTTTCGGTTCAAGCTGGAGCCGGTCTCGCTCGGCTCGCTCGCGAAGTATCTGATCGCAGAGAGTCCCCGCCGGTTCCCCGATGATGGCTCGATCTCGGATGCCGACAAGGCAATGATCATGGGAACCGTCACCGATCAGGCGAAGGCGTCGAACGACGGGATTTGCCCGTCGCATGTGGGTGACATCTTTGCGCGGTTATTGTGGCTGTTTCGGCATGGCGAAGCCGACGGCGGACTGCGTGACGACGATTTTCGACCCGGTACTGCGGATTTTCAGGCCAGCTGGGATGACTGGGGCTTCGATCCAAAGACGAGGCCGTTCGACGGAGAGGCGATCAAGGCTGTCCAGTCTTTAGTCAGACAGTTCTCGGGTAGTGACCCCGCGACGCTGCGGGCTGATGCCGTGGCCGCCCTGGAGGCGATTGCGGAACAGGGGGAAGGAGTCGATGCGGAACCTGCCCCGTCCGCAGACGAGGATGAGTCACACTTTGAATGGTTCCTGCTGGCGTACAAGACATTCAAAGACCTGACGGAACTCCAAGGTGCAGTGCCCGTTCATAATGTGCCCGTCTGCCCGAATACGAGTGAGGAATCATTCTCTGTGCCTTATCACAAAATGGTTGATTCAGGGCTGGAATCGTTCAAGCAGTCAGGGCGGATCACGAACCAGCGATCGCGACGCTGGGCGCAATTGTTCAATCTGCGTTATAAGATCTTATTGACTCAGTTACATCACTTCCTGCGGATTGACACTGCCCGATACGATGCCAATGGGGACAGGACGGCACGGGGCTATTTGTTGCTTGGCGTATTTAACGAAATGCGGCGATTG
Organism: Zavarzinella sp.; assembly: GCA_041399155.1. NCBI lineage: Bacteria > Pseudomonadati > Planctomycetota > Planctomycetia > Gemmatales > Gemmataceae > Zavarzinella > Zavarzinella sp. The sequence continues at coordinate 839,960 of JAWKTI010000002.1, read as the reverse complement.
AAAAAGCTTGCCGGCAAGCTGGTGACTCTTCCCAAAGGCTCGGATGCCGACGCACATCGCGCTGGGCCGCCCTTTGAATTACCGTACACGACACAGATTCCGGACGGAGAGGCGAACCGTTGGCGGATGCACTTAGACACCTCGAAGGCAGCGGTTCGGCTGATTGATGAGTTACTCGCCGAGACGGCGGATCAGGACAACGGATTTCTGATCGACGTGAAAGCATCCGACGAGGCCGACCAGAAGATCATGGTCGAACTGGTCGCCGGTCGCCCGCTACCGCCGCAGTCACAGGATTTTCCAAAGGTGGTCCGGATTCTGGAAGAGGCGGTGCGTGGGTTCACGATTGGTCGCCATGGAAACTTTTGGTCGGAGAGCGATCTTGCCGCCTTCAAGGCCGCCCAAAACAACTGGGTGATTGGCAATCATCCAGATGACTCTCGAATTCTCAAAGTCCTTCGAGGTTCCGATCCACTTGGGCAAATGCCCCGTGAGCGTCCCGCCGTTCCTAAATCACGGATCGACTACATCGAAGGATGGATCACGCGGAATTGTCCCGACTCCGTACCTCCCTATCCAGGTCTGCATCGAGAACGAGACCCGATACCATCTGGAAGCGGAGTAACGCCTCCGGTGGCTCCGCCAGTCACTCCACCAATGCAGGCACCGACGTTCGCAACGAACATCCGTCCGTTGTTTACTCCTTCCGATGTTGCCTGCATGAAGGCAGTGGGAAACTTTGACCTTTCCAAATACGATGATGTCAAAGCACTTGCCGCGTCGATCTTCCAGCAACTGGACGAAGGGCTGATGCCACCCCAAGGCCGCTGGCCACAAGCTGATATCGACCTATTCAAAGCCTGGATGGACGCTGGCATGCCAGAAATGTAGTACCCCAGAACGTTGCTTTCGTCGTCCCGTTTTTGGAATGTTCTTTGTAATCTGTTAACCGTTACTCCAGGAGAATGCCAAATCCGCGTCCAAAATCGATCTAAAATCGTACACCGCTGACGAGTTACTTACGGAACGCCGCGCACGCGTGCAGGCGGCTACCTGGTGGTCTCCCCCTCCGTGGTGACTCCCGGTTGCTATCGCTGGCAACGGGAACTCCAACTGCCGTTGGCTGAGTTACCACTCCCACCGGAATGGTTGATTCACACACTGGTTCGATTGTATGCTCTAGACCATTTTAAAACGGTAACATCTCTGTCTCAATCACATGCAGCCGATTAAAGGCCATTGAAACTAAGTCTGGCGTTAGAAATCACAGCAGGAGCATACCCTACCAGAGATCATCACGTAGCGATCGCCGGCGCCAGAATACTGAATCCGGCCATCGGCGAACCTGACTATAATATACGCGATGTATCCGAGAGTAGTCTGCCCATGCGGTTTCAAACCAGTCCAAATACTCGTTCAACTCCTCAGGTTCAGTCATCAATGCACTTACGCATCTATTGGCACCTTCAATCGCAGTCACAATACCCTGCGAAGAAAGAGGATCCCAGGACGCTGCAGCATCACCAATCGCCGCCCAACCGGGCCCGGTAACGCAGGACAGCCGAGCGCCATTCGCAGGTATCACTCGTAGCGCATCGATATTTTTGTTGACAAACGGAGTGGTCAAAGAAACTTGTTGGAGACGATTTTGCCACATTGCTTTTGCACCGCCTGGATAGCCGGCCAAAATATCGGCATCAGTCATGAATGCAGCCACACTTCGGCAACCAGGCAAACGTGCAGCGTACCACCACCCGTCTTCGCTCGCTTCGAGAAACGTACGTGCATCACTTTCTTCAGTTGTGTCGAAAAAGCCAACGATGCCGACTAGTCGATCGCTTGGTATCCGAGTGACTCCTTGTCGACGAGCAAACCAGGAGGAACGTCCTGTGGCATCGAGAACAAAATCTGCCTGAAATTTGACTTGCCTGTCTCCCTGGTCTGCGACAATCATCCACTTGTGTTCTACATGTCGTGCGGAAAGAAGCCGCGTGCCAGAGAAAATATTCGCGCCTCGATCTGAGGCGGTTTTCAGCAATCGGGCGTCGAAGGCTGCTCGATCTAGATGCCAACCATGTCCATAGGGGCTGAAGATGAAGTCGTTTTCTACAGGTTCCGCATCCGCCCAAATTGAAACTGTGCCATGCGAAGGCAGATGTCCATCTGCTGCGAGATTATCAATTCCAAGCGAACTTAAGAGCATGTTGGCTTGTGGAGGAATCGTTTCGCCTACACGCGGGCCGGCGGGTGGTTCGCGACCAAGCATTGTAATTGAGGCACCTGCAGAGAGAGCTGTCAGACCTGCCGCCGAACCGGCTGGGCCTAAACCGAGTATAAGAATCTCTTTCACAACCACTCCGTTTCGGATAAACGTGTTTTTCCGTCAAACATATCTCGTTTGAAAAATTGTTGTTTCGATGTCGTTTGAATCTGAACAGTGGCTCTTTCAAATCTGTTCAAAACGATAGATCGTCCCGGGAGATTGATTCAGCAGGTAGAGTTCACCATTCGCATCTTCCCCGAATGAAGTGATCGACTTTGGAGCATTTCCATCCGGAAACAAAGTACTTTGAATGTTCTCTCCTACTGCCCATTTTCCATCAGCAAATGACAGCATCCATATAGGTCCGGTAAAATCTGCAAACAGGTATTTGCCAACCAGATCAGGCACTTTCGTTCCACGATAAACATAACCGCCGATAATGGCAATTCCTTCTCCGTGGTCGTATTCGTGTACTGGGTCAGTCAACACGACATCGCTTGCGGAACCAAGGCCTGTGTCGTGGAAACCTTCTCGCAGGCGCCAACCGTAATTCTGTCCTCCCTGGCCCGGTGGTTGCACGTTCACTTCTTCCCAATCGTCCTGTCCAACATCCGCAATATAAAGCTCGCCAGATGTTCGATCAAATGAACAACGCCACGGATTGCGCAGGCCATATGCCCATATTTCCTTCATGGAGCCGGAATTATTGACAAATGGATTTGTAGAAGGTATCGCATATTTTTTGTTTGTATCCTCTGGAAAATCATCGCCGTCAATATCGATTCGCAGCATCTTGCCAAGCAGTTCTCCCAGATTTTGTGCACGATTGCCCGGGTCGTTCCCGGCACCACCATCACCCAGGCCGATGTAAAGAAATCCGTCTGGCCCGAAGCCAAGCCAACCGCCGTTGTGGTTGGCAAACGGTTGTAAAACTTTCATCACCACAATTGCACTGCTTGAGTCCGCCTGATCGGGCGTAGCAGCTTTGACAGTGTAGCGAGCAATGATTGTCGCACCACCAGGCTCGGTGTAGTTGATGAAAAAAGTTCGATTCGTCGCATATTGTGGATGAAATGCCAGGCCTAGCAACCCTTGTTCGTTCCCGGTTGCCAGGGAACTCAGAGTGAGAAAGGGCGTTGCTTTCAAAAGAGGTTGCGATGCAGTCAGATCTAGGATTTTAATTTCACCTCGTTGTTCAAGAATAAAGAGTCGAGAAGAATCACCGGGCGGCGAGCAGGCAAATACGGGACGATTCAGGCCAGTAACAATTTGTTTTACGACAACAGGCATCAAAAACTCCCTCAAAGCAATACGAAGCGTACAGATCTCACATGAAAGAACCAAACTGAACATAAATATATTGTTTGCATTCCGGAGATTGATGGCATGACCTGAAAAGGCTAATTTCGATTGATGATAATTATCAATTCACAAAGTCAGATCAACGAATTAAGGTAATGTGCGTTCGGTTTCAATATATTCGCCCGGGTTCGATGGGTCTGGAGCTACGATACCCAACTGAGACCAGACATCAACCAGCTGCACATGATTGAGTATTCCAGATGCCCATTCCTGCGAGCTCGATCCTCTCTTCACCTGATTTGGCCTCTGAGCGGGCCACCATGAATCACCACACTTGAGGAAGTCGGCTTGCCAGGGCAAAGCCATGCGCTTCGTAACATCCCCGGGAGTCACTCCGTCGACACCTTCAATTGATAAATGCTTAAACCGGAAATCAAAGGGGGTGTGATATATTCTGGGATCACGAAGTATCCAGGATCCTTCCATGCCGGGGAAGAATGAACCGCCGCAAGCGGCCTCCATTGCGGCCTGATCCATGCCAGTCGGAGTCAGCGCGGGGACAGGAGCTGGCGTTGTCCAATCACTAACGAACCACCCGGCAGCCCATTGCTTCATGGCAAAATATTGAAACCGGGTAATCGTGAATTTCCGAGTTTCAGGTTGAGGCGGATTCTGATCAACTCCATCGTTGTGCAGTCTGGGCATGTTTTTTGATCCTGGCCCGTTCAAGTTATCTGGGTCACGGAGTCGGTCGAAAATGTCTGAGCGAATGTTGCTTGTTGGGTCTTCACCAGGTGCTGGCGGAGATGCAAGACTGACAATATCAAAATTTCCGCCGCTGTGGTGAGGTGACGCACTTTTAATCACGAAACGATAATCCAATGCACGCCGCAAGATCGGGTATATGTCCTTAGTAAATGAAGGTCGGTATCCACCTGCCCCGCCAACAAATGCGCCATTATAAATCGTCGCATCCAATCCCAGCTTCCGAAGTGCGAGATCGTACAGTAAATCATATACCGTTACCAGGTTTTCAATTGGCGGTGCGTAGTCAGGCGGGCCGACGATGAGCCAGGCAGGGGCATCAACTTGAATAGTTGTTCCATCGGATACATGCAGCTTTGCAGTGACGGAACCATCTGAAGTGTCATCAAACCAGTTATCATTATTGTCATAATTCAGTTGTCCATTAGGCGGTAAAGGGCCTGGAGTACCGGACTTCCCATACCCTCCTGCCACTGTAAGAAAACCTTTTAAATTCACAAATAAAGTACCCAGGGAATCAATTCTCTTTCCACCAGTGAAAACCGGTGGCCATGTTTCATTGCCCGGGATGGTGCTCGTTCCGCGTTCAATTTCATGACTTGCTGGAGAACCGTCTGCGATGATCGTACGCTGCAGGGGATCTATAATCAGTTTCTTAATGCGCTCGGCTGGATTGGTGATCGCTGCATTTCGCAATGGGTGATTTGCAGGGTAGCCAGTCGGGCCCTCACCGACAACACCTGCAAATTGATACCACACTGCTTTTTTATTCATCAGGTGCACTGACCACTCGATTTTTTGAATTGTTCCACCAACTTCAATCAGTTCTGGCTGATTTTGCGTTTCGTCATATTCAAATATCTTGAAAGTACATGCCTGTCTGCAAAGTTCTTTGTTCGCATCACGATATGATCCGTTGTTAGGCTGTGCAAATTCGCCTGGGATTTCCGGGCCATTAAAATATTCACCACTCGTTCCTACACGAGCGAATCCGATTGCGGGATGAATCTTATAAGTCTTCGACATGAGTTACTCCGTGTAAAAAGTTAAATTCGAGCTTCAATTTCTGTTAATCGTGCAGTATCGATCGTCAAAATGTCATTTGCAATCGCAGATTGCGGATCCCCTGAAATGATTTCATTGAGGATGTCTCTGGAAGCATTAATTAAATCTCGGTGTAAACGCCAGCGATCTGATTCATGATCAGGCATTACCAGTGTGTAAGGCAGTTCGAATGGTGGCCCGGCAGTATCAGTGCCTCCTGCAGCAAGTGGCAGAGTCGCCAGCTGAATGGCGATCTCACGTAGTGAGCCTGTGGCGTAAACCATTTCTGTATAGATCCATCCAACAAGTAGTGAATTACCACTGTTCGGATCCAGTTTGTCCGGCTCATTTGGAAGTGTAGCGGGAACAAGTATCGAATGTCCGATGAATGATAGAAGAATACGATATCTTACATTGAACAGGTGCGCCCATAACAGCGTTGTCGCATCAGTGATCGTACTCGCATTCGGTTGCACAAGATTCGTATTCGGATTGGTAGCAACCGGGTAGGAAGGATCAAAATTATCGGGAAATGCACGATAGATACTCAGAAACCTTCCGAAGTGTGAATCCATCAACTCACTATCATTGTTAGCTGCTTCCCCCTGACGTGCTATGGCTGATAGCGCTTGAATAGCATCATCTCTGGAATTAATGCGGAAAACTTTTACCCCTTTCGGCATCTGGTCAGGGGCTGTCTGCTTGTCATTCGTAGTTGTCCAGGGCTTTTTCGCGGGTGCCTGAAACGGTAACTGTCCAGGAAAATCATCCAGTTCAGGGTCGCTGAATACAGTGATCAACGTTCTGAACAGCATTCCCACATGGTTGAGAAAACCGACCCCTGAACTCCCGACAGCGGTCTGGGCACGTAGTTGAATCTCCGCAATTTCCTCAGGTGTGATAATCGTTGACCCGCTTGTATCTTCAGGCATCTCTGCGAAAAGATATTTTGAAAGTGACTCTTTACTGAATTTTTCCAGCATGAATGGAAAAGGATAAAATTGTGACCGAATCGGAAAATCTTCACGGTCAAGGTTTGTCGGCCCTCCGATGAAGCGTAACAGATTCTGCAGACAAAGCAGGTGCCCCATCTCTTCCTTGGCAATTTTGATAATACTGTAAGACCAATCATCAGTTGACAAGCCAGTTCCTGGAATTGTCTGACTTTTGATCGAGTATGCAGCGTATAGATACTGCACCAGGAGAGCATGCTCAACTTCAGCAGCGGTATGAAGCAAAAAGATTGCCCAGTCGCGCTTACTGAGTTCCGCAGGTCTTGGAATCGTTGCAGGCGCAGCAAGTTCTAATCCTGTGTGAGTCGAGGGTTTTTGAATTTGGATAAAACGCGAGTTCATGCTTTCTCCCAAGTGTTATTGATCTGTTGCAAATATTTACAAAACTTTTCCGTTTATACGCTTCGATACGACAGCGTACTGCTGGCAGAAGTATCATCCGCAGTCAGTCGAAGAATATAATCACCGTCAATTACTGCGTTTCCACGGTCATCAATGCCATCCCAACGGAAAAACTGTAATCCAGAATCGGGTCGCACTTCATCGAGAATGTAACCGTGATCGACACCGAAGCGATCCCAGACATGCAAGGTGAGACGCCTGGTACCGTCAGGAATATCCATCTGTATGTCGACTGGGAACGTCGTGGATTGGATGTTCGAAACTGGCAAAAGCGGACGAGTCCGGTTAGAAGCTACCTCTGTGCTTATCGCTGGCAATGGAGACGAGGTGTACTTATACACGGTAAATCCAGAGGCATACCCTACGGTTACCGGCTTGCCAAAAAATCGAAAGCGGTTAATTCGCAAGCCGATTTCGTTGGCGTCGGTCCATGTTTCCCCGCCATCGGTCGTTGCACTGGAATAACCTGTCGGCCCAGGCGGTGTGAAATCTGACCCCCAACCGCCTACCCAGCCACGTTGTTCATCAATGAAGCCGACTCCTTCAAGGTTCACATTTCCCTGCGGGTCATTGATCTTGATTCGCTTCCAGGTCTTACCGCCGTCCACGGTCTTGAGTATTGCTCCGGCTGTGAAGTTTTCCAGGGAAACAAAGCCAAGTTTGTCATTGAGGAATTGTATTTTCCAGCCCCATTCGCCGAACGGGAACATGTCTTCCTGACCGGCAAGCCGGTTGATCCAGCTGACACCGCCATCGTTGGTTTCCAGCACTACCGGTTTGACTTTGTCACGCGTTGTAGGTGTTGGCTCATTCGCTTTGCCTCCGACAACCCAGCCGTGCATGGGGTCTGTGAAATATACATCGATCAGTATCGATGCATGGTCGGACATGTCGATCGCGGACCATGTAGTTCCGCCATCGGTTGTCTTGATGATGCCGGGAAAATCTTCTGGCCGATTGGTACCTGAACCGTAGACAACCTGATTATTGACAACAGAGATTCCGCAGATGGCAACGGGAGCATCCGCGGGCAGATTGGTTACCCGAGTCCAGTTATTGCCTCCGTCAGCGGTTTGGAACAGTCGACGACTTCTTGATAATGTCCCTGCCCAACCGTTACTCGAGTCTGCAAAACTAATGCATCGAAAATAAACACCCGGGGCAGAGTGTTGTATGTTCCAGGAAACGCCTCCGTCAATCGTGTTGACAATTGTGCCATCGCTGTTGACGGCCCAGCCGGTAAGCGGATCGCTGAACCAGATGTCATCCGTGCGTGCACTTGCCACCGGGGCATTGGTTGTACGCCAGGCAAGCGGGGCGACAGCGACGTAGGGATCTTCCAGGCAGCCTTCGTCGATCCATTGCTGGATGAAGGTAATATCTTCATTGGGGACAGGATCTCGACCTGAAGGCATGCGGTTGTAATCTGCTTCATCGTTTCCGGTGTCTGCTCCAAAAGGTGTCTCGCCTTTCAATGCTTTGATAAGAATTGAACCTGCCCCGCTGCCTACTGTGATTAGTTCCAGGCCAAAGATTTTCTTCGCTACGAATTCATCTCGTGTGATTCCACGCCAGAAAGCGCTATGCGGGCCAGCTGGTGCACTCGGCCCGCCAACAGCGGTATCTAAAATTTCCTGAACACGTTGAAAGCGATTCATCGTAATTGATCCTAGTTAAACGTAAACAATCGAAATCACACATACTGAGCGATCAGGCTTTTCACTTCAGCCCACGAACTGAAATCCACACCTGGATTACCAATCGCACCAAACCGTAACGCCTTCATCCCGAACGATCGAACGAAGGACACATGAAATGCCTCTTCTGTAATCAGAAGGCATTTCTCCAGGGGCAATGTTCCGCGGCCAAGGCGTGACAATGCCAATTGGAAAATTCGACAATCCGGCTTGAGAATTCCCAGATGCGTCGATAAGGTCACACGTTGGTCGAAGGGTGAAAAGAAACTGTCCAGGCCAGTATCCTGCAGAATAACCTTGTATTGATTCTCCATTTCGGACACTTTGTTCGGAACAGCCGGAGGTGTAACACTGTAGAAATCGGAAACCAAACACCAGTCCAATGGCTTACCGTTAGAATCCACCAACGTCTGGATGTCTGCCAGCGCTTCAAGAATACCAGGCATTGGCACGGGCGGAGACCCGGAAACTAACGTCCCGCCTAAATCGAACATGATCACTTCAATCATCGAGTTGCCTCCCTGAAGCAATGACCGAGCATTTCAATGAACTCCTTTACTTCGGTTTGCGTTTGCGTGGTTTCTTCTCCGTTGTCGGCTCGTCTGTGATCGTTTCTGTGATTTCTGCCAATATGTTTTCTGGAACACCTCGCGATTCTAACGTATCGTGCATACATTGGGTGACCGCGTGAGCGTCTTCCATTTCATCCTGCATTTTCAATGCATCGCTGACGCGCTCTGCATAGTATCCATATTCGATGTGCCCCAGGAATCTGGCTGTTTCATCGGCCGTTTTGGGATCCCCAAGCAGTTTCACCAGCGCCTGCGTATCTGCCTTTCTGGCATCAATTTCTTTAATTTCGTAGCGACAATCCTTATCTTCGCCGGATGCCACGAGAAGTTTGTACGGTGCGGCACGGGGCATATGTAAAGCAACGTTCGCATGGATAGCTGCATTGCTCTTTGGAAACCGAGCTGATACTTCCTGTAAGGTATCATGCGCTTTCGTCAGAACTAATGTTCCATCAAACGTGATCACACGACCGACATCTTCACTGAAATAATCCTGAGCAAGATACTCCTGGTCGCGATTCACTGGCGGAGCCACCCTGACCTGGAACGCGTTGGAAAGAATGTCTTCGTCACGCAGTTGCAGGCAGACCTGGATTGAGTAGTATCCCGGCGAATCAATGAGCCATTCATGATGATCAACGGAAAGGAACAGCGACTCATATACGGACTGGCCAGGCTCAAGCACAATCAAGTTCGGCTGGTAACAATAATGCGCGAACGGATGAAACGCCTTGGCTTCCTCACCTCTTTTTCGGACCAGGATCGTCATCGAATCATTCATGCGGAGCAGATGTTCTTCAATTAATGTCGGCTGACTGGTTGTATTCGTCAGCTTCATTTCGATGACAACCGGTTCCATGAACTCGAATTCCGGTGTCTCACGATTAACCCTTAATTCGAGAGCAAAGGCAGGCACAGGCGAAAGACGCGCCTGTTCGAGTGCGTGGTTGGTCCCGAAGTTTGCTCCACCCATGATGACGTAGCGCTCAGGCGCGTGACGCAGAAATAAGAGTTCATCATCTGTGAAACGGAAGTCGAAATCTTTGAAGAAACGGATAGTATTCGCTTCTGAAAAAGTTCCCGTCTTATACAAGTAAGGGTAATTCATGAATGTCAGCAAGTCGTATCCTGATGGCTGAGGAATCCAGGGGGTTCCCAATGTTTTCTGCCAGGCATGCAGAAGGTTGAATGCATGGCCCATCTCGTGAACTGCAGTCCAAAACGCCATACGTTGCCGCCAGGCATCAACTGTGGTTTCTCCAAAAGGGGCATTGGAGATAAAGGAATTTCGAAAAATTGCGGTTCCTTGACGATGTGCCGACCCAATCGTGTCAAACATAATGCCGCCTGTACTTGGACCGTCTTCGTACAGTTTTGCAAAGAACGTCCACAACGCCCAGCGTGGCTGGTTTTGTTGAGAAAGTGGCAACGCCGCGAACCGAGAGAAATGAACCTGCATTGCGTCATGCATTTCATTGGAACTCCATCGTTCATTCGTGCCGGAACCGGCATTGGGCACGATGCTGTCCTGCCCGGTGCGCAGCACGTCGAATCCGGCTCGCTCAAACACATTATCAATGCTCAGCGTTTCGTTCGCTAAGGTCGCTGGCCGATCCACATGCGAATGCGTCTCGTACTCCAGCAAGAGGTCGACACCCTCCTCCGCGTCGTATTCGAACGTAACTTCTCGAAAGTGTGGAGATTTGAAATTGAAATCCTTCACGCGATCAGGAAAGCCTGTGCGTTGAAACGTTGCGCGTAACTGGCCATTCTCAACTCGTATCGAGATAAAATCGTACGGCATCAGGTTTACGTTCCCGAACTTTTGAACAATCGGCCCGCTCCACTCTTCGCCATCCAAAGTGATTGTTTGCGTCAAAGGCCGCGCAACCCAATGGGCGCTGAACTGCAACCCGGACGACCCGGTTCCGCTTGCCGCCATTTGTGGAAAAGTACCATCCACATCAAGACGCAAATTCTCGCGGGAAAATGGAACATCATTATTGGCCTGTCGTTCGTATAATCCGCTGACGTTCATGAAATTGCCTCGTATAGTGTAATTTGTTAACTTCCTATCACGATCCAGAATGCATGTCACGCGTTTCCTAACAGCCGGTTTGCTTGGAAACCTGTTTGCATTTACAGCGCACTTGTGTTCGTTTCAACAAGATCACCATCCACGTAGATTCTGCCCTGGCGGATCAAAATCATCTTGGGTTTACCATCGCTTTTTCGACTGAAACTGCGGAATTCAAAAGTGGGTTTTTCGTTGGAATCCAGCGTAATATCAGCCAAAATCCGTGCTGCCAACGCTTCACCCAGGATAAGACTGCGGGTATTGTCCGTTCGCCAGTGCACTCCGCCAAAGCTGCGGCCCATCGCGACATTCATCGCGAGCTTATTCAATTCACCTTCGATGGTGAGTTTGTCCGCTTCTGCTTTCGGCAATGTTTTTCGCACACATTCATGTTCAGCGCTGGTTATGTAAGATTGAATCGGCTGGGGTTTCGAATAGGGCGTCTCGCGTTCGGTAAGAGTGCTGAACTTGATCGGTTCTGATTTACTCTTGGTCTTGTTAATTGTTTTGAAGAATGCTTTCAGTACAGTGACACACGCACCGGCAACGGTAGCGTGACCAGCTCCATACGCGGGATGATTAGGACTGCCCGGCGTGAAGGCCATTGGTAACAACAAACTCTTGTACTTATCTTTCACCTGCTTTGCAGCAGCGGTGCTTGCAACCCAGCCCGGCAGCCCGTAAGGTCTCTTGCCCGATGGCGCACCGATATTCTGCACGTGGACAAGTCCGCCGTATGCCTCCGGTCTTAGCCGCAGGTGAACCTGCCACTTTTGATCTCCAGACGACCTTGAGCGCTCGAGTAGCGACTTCGGAAACAAGTGCGAGAATATGCGGGCCCCCAAGAACACCAAAGCCCGCTTCGCGTTTGTTCAGACTGCCGTTGTCCCCATATGGATTGCCGTCTGTCCAAAGTGCACCACCTGATAACAGCAGCAGCGTGGCATTGAAATATGCCTGGTGCAAGGCATCCTTATTCACAAAACGAGCAAGATCGCGGGGTGTAGCAATGTATCTTCGGTCCTTCTCGAAATTATCTGGATTACCATCATTGGCAGTGGAATAGTCGTTTCCGTCGATGTCTCGTCCAGTGTTTTGTGCATCAAGCCATGCAGTGAACTCGGTCAGATAGTTGCGGTCCTTTGCGTAAGGAAGTTGTTTCTGATCAATTTGTTGAGTACCGTAGTGAATATCCCGAATCATAAATTGACTGAGCATCGGGCCAAATTCATCTCCTGGCAGGCCGAGGCGGAAAAGATTCTGCGGTGTTATCTTGGCCAGCTTGCCAGATTCGTCTGGCACATCAATTCCCGGCATCAGATGCCCTGCATCAGTATCTGCAACCGCCAGTTGAAACTTTGCATAGACCTCCGCAGCCGCGGACTTAACGCCCGGATCGTCTGCGAATTGATCAAAAGAAACATCCCTGAGCAACGCCATCCAATACAACTCAGTCATTTCGGCAGCAGTCGTAATGGAGAGCACTTGCGGTGCAGGTGGCATCGTATAATGTGCGGGGTGCTGTGTCAGGCGATCGCTTGCAAGTCCACACTGGGGATTTGTCAGTTTAGCCGCACCGCTGGCAAAGCTTGGCACATCTTTGAATGCTGCAGCTCCCTCGGTTGCATCGACAAGCTTCTCAAACTGGCCGGAATCCACTTCGCCAAATTCATTGTGTTTCAGCGTTTTGTGGAAACTGCCTAGTCCCCGGACCGATTTGCCGGCTACTTTATATTCTCGTTTAGTATCGCCGTTGTTGAGCATAAGTGATCATCTCTGTGTAATAGTGAGAGTCTTTTCAAAACAGAATCTAACGAACCTATCAAGTGTTATTGTTCTTTTCTCTGTCGGTGCCATGACCTAAACAGGCTAATTTGGGATCGGCTGAGTCTTGGACTCGCGAATCACTTTTACAATTGCCTGGCATGAAACGCCATGAGCTGCGACCGTGAGTGCACATCAAACGCGAGATAAATGGCACGGGCGTGATTATGAACAGTATGTCTGCTGATGTGTAATTTCAAGCCGATTTCGATTTCAGAATAACCTTCAAGAAGCAAAATCAACACACGCGCCTGAGCGTTCGTCAAGCCGGATTCGCACTCTTTCCAGCATCGATTGGTCTTTGACTTCGGGAGGCTGGAATCAAACGTATCTTCATCCTGCGCTGCGGTTTTATCAACATAAAACGAGATCAATCCAAAGCGGATTATCTGGCCCGCTCCAATCACTCCGGTCTTGATTCGAACACCATCTAAATATGTGCCATTGCGGCTATCGAGATCACGAATCGCGACATCCGATTTGATGATTTTGAATTCGGCATGACGGCGAGAAACACTTTTGTCTGCAACTACAATATTTGCATTAGAGCTTCTTCCTAGCGTAACAACACCCTGAAAAAGCGAAATTCGTAAGAATGGTGCAAGGATAGAACGAAGATAAAAAGGTGAAGGTACCATGGCAATATCTCTTCTAACTATGTTCGAAGTCAATGATGACCAACTTTGCAAACTCAGTCGAGAATACGTGACCGATGTAGTTAGTTCATATCAACACAAATGGAACCGTTATGTTCCTTGTTCCATTTGCACTCGGTTGCACGAACTCAATGAGTTGTGATGCGGAGTCTTACCTTGTTACACGCTAGCCTCTTTGATTTCGGACAAGAAAATGGGGTCATTCGAAAACGATTGTGCGTTTTTTCATTTTTGTTGTCCGATATTCGATTTACTCGCGGGTGTCTTATGGGTAAGCGATTTTGAATTGCACCGCCTGAAACAAGACAAAGTGCGACCGGTCATGCGCAGATCGTCAGGCGTCAACTTGGCTTTTGAGCATGTGATGAGCAAAGTGTTCGCGAATCAGAGGATGGCAATCGATCGCCGTTTCCGAATTGATGTCAGCGTGAATTGCCAGAAGCCCAAAATCGGCGAAAAACGAAGACGCAGTATTCCAATTCTCATCAGGGATTGGATATCCCTTCGCCTGTCCAGTGCTCTGATCCAGCCTGTTCATGAATAACAGGTCGGTCAGCCCGGCGATGACAGGTGGGTTTCGCAGTACTCCTAGGCATCCCCATTCTGCGGGACGATCAACAGGCTGATCAATCGCAGGATGGTGAGTAGACGACGCGCGCCGAATTCGCCGCACTTGTCAAACCAGTTCTCAAACGCGGCAAGCATCTTGAAGGTCGTGCCGCCTTGTCCCTTGCGGTCTGCTTCCTTGAACTTCACCATGTCGCGCCGGCGGACGTCACCACCGTGGGCACGGGCGAGGAAACGTCCCAGCAGGTTTAGCGTGATCGCGTGGCCGTCCACTCCGCGGCTGGCTGCGATGAGTTCGGGATCGTCGGCCTCGATTTCCGCCGCGCGGGCTCGTTTGGCGCCGGCGTGATGGCGCAGCGCCGCGATGGCTTCTTCGCTGCGATTGCCGAGGTCCACGCGGAGCTGGCTGCCCATTGGTATGCTGGATCCCGAAAGAAGTCCATGAGAAGGGATGATGTTTCGACGGCAACTTCCTGGAGTGTTCTGGTGAAAGGACGTTGCAGCAATACATCATGAAATTAGAAAATCGCTTCTCGAAAGCGTTTTTGTGGTCTTGACAATGGGGTCTAGTATACAGTATACTCTAGTCTCAATGTCGAAGCTAGGTTCTGTTGACGAATGAACGGCATTTGATGAACGTAGCAGCCAGATGAATGAAGCTCAGAAAGCAGTCTGACAGTTTGTCGTATTGAGTTGCAATTCTTCGAAATTGCTTCAATTTATTAAAGAATCTTTCTATTTTGTTACGGCTTCTGTAAGCTTCTTTGTCGATTGGCCATTCTTCCTTCGCAGTTGATTTGTTTGGGATATGTACTGGAATATCCCCTTCTTCGATCACTTTTGATCGGATACGATCGCTATCATAAGCTTTATCTGCAACAACTTCCTCGATATCAGGAACTTGTATGATGCTTTCATCAAACAGATTGTCGAATTCAGGTGCATCTCCAGCTTGTCCAGGAGTTACTTCCACTGCGATTAACGTGTTTTCGTCAAGACATGCAACGTGAATCTTCGTACTCAATCCCCCTCTACTTCTCCCAAGATCCTGATCATCGTCGTCACCAGTTTTTGCCGCGCCAGCAGCATGTTGATGTGCTCGAACTACTGAGCTATCGATGAATATTCGTTTGATGTTTTCCAGTGGTGTATCTTTCGGCATGTCCTCAAAAAGTCGCTGAAAAACATTGGTAACCGTTCACCGGTTCGGGAATTGGCCTTTCGCAAATTTCAGCCATTTTCTATAATCCGGTGATGGAAATCGAGTCGTTCAATTCCGAATGTCCTGGGTGCCAGCAATTGCTCAAGCAGGTTCATTTGCTGCAACAACAGCTGATGGATCAGCAACAAATTATTCAGCAACAACAAAAGACAATACTGGCGATGGAAGCTCGCATTCGTGATCTGGAAGACAAGCTGAAACCGCCTAACAAGCAAGAACCTGCAGAAAAAGAAAAATTAGCTTCCCAAAAGCCGACTGGTCGCAAACGCGGGGCACAACATGGTCACAAGGCAAATCTGCGAAAACCCTTGCCTCCTGAAAGTGTGGACTCCTTTATCAAGTTCGTGCCAGAAACCTGTTCTCGCTGCCACAAATCACTTGTTGGCTGTCCGAATCTACCTGAACCCAGGATTCATCAGCAAGTTGAACTGCCACAGCAGCCTTTAATCGTAACACAATATGAAGGTCATTCCCGGAAATGTGCTGATTGTGGACACACAACGGCGATGACCATTCCTGCCGAGTACCGCAACCATTGCACCGGTCCTCGATTGACAGCTGCTCTGCTATGTATGGTGGGTCAGGATGGATTGAGTAAACGGTCAATCGAACGAACTTGCAAAACGATTTTTGGCATAGACATATCCTTGGGAACCATCAGCAATCTGGAAGCCGAGGCAATTCCGGCATTGGACGCACCTTATGAGGAAGCTCGTGAGAAAGTTAAAAACGCTGATGTAAAGGGGTTTGATGAAACGGGCTGGAAAGAGGCGGGCCACAAACGCTGGTTATGGACAGCGATTGCGGCAAAGATTCATATCGTAGTATTTCTCATTCATGCACGTCGCAATATTGATGCATTGAAAACGTTTATGGGTGAAGCACTCCCTGGATTTGTCAGTACGGATCGCTGGAAGGTATATGTGAAGAACCTTCCTGAAGATAGCCATCAATTATGTTGGGCACATTTGAAACGCAACTGGGAGGCATTGTCCAAACGAAGTAAGCGAGCGACAAAACTCGTGGATCACTGGCTTGAATTACACAAGGAAATATTTGAGCTATGGCATATTTTTACGAGAGATCATCAGATAAGTCGCCAAACATTGCAACAGCGGATGAAACCGTTGAAGGAACGCGTACGCACGCTGCTGAAACAGGGGCAAGGTAGTAAGGACCAAACAGTTGCAGGGTTTTGCGAGAGGGTGGCCAAAGTAGAAAGGCGTTTATGGCTGTTTGTCGACCATGAGCATGTTCCGCCAACGAATAATGATGCGGAGCGTGTACAACGTCGCGCTGTGTTGTGGCGGCGACGCAGCTTTGGTTCTCAAAGTGCTCGTGGCTGTCGGTTCGCAGAGCGAATCCTGACGGTATGTGAAACATTGAAACTACAGGGGAGAAACGTATTAGATTATCTGGAAGAAGCGATCAACGCACACCGGAAAGGCAAACCTGCACCGAAACTTGCAACAACATAAGTGAACGGTTACAACGCGGGCAGTTCTGCTTCCTTGCTTGTTGGTGCACCTGGCTGATGGTTGACTGGTGCTGATGCCTGGGCAGTTTCACCCGCTGCCACCTTTGGTGCCACCTGTCGTTTACCAGCGGAAGATTTTGACGGCATTGGTTCTGCTTTACCAGCAAACGACTTGGGCTGTATCGAAATAATCTCCTGTTCTCGCTGCATAATGGTTCGTTTCCAAAAATAAAATTGAATCGCACTCAAACTCTGCTGACGACAGTATTCCGCAATCGAAAACCCACTTGTCAATTGCTGCTGCAAATGCATTCGCCAAGATTGTTCCAGTACTAAATTGCGACGATTCTTCAGCATCACTGATCTCCTTGAAACAAGAAACCAGCAGCTTACCACGCTACACAAGACAGTCATTCACCGAACGGATACCCTTGCACAGACTTGGCCTCCTTGATCGCACCCTCACCTTTTTTGGTCAAATCCTTTTCCCTGCAAGGTACCTCGAGCAGTTTCTTGAAGAATATCGAACAATTCAACCTCACCAGCCCTCTGAAATTGCTGCTAGACGGGCTATCCTCGCTGCTGTCGATCAAGGAAGTCTCCGCTCACTTTCTATGACTTCCAATACTCTGCCCACACTTGACGAGCATCATCTGGAAGAAAAACCTGCTCACTTTCATCTGGCCGATGCCGTGAATTGGCTGAAGCGGGTCGGACAGCTATCAAGAGCAGAAACGGATCGCTTACTGCAAATGTGCCACCGCCCAACTAGCGATGGCGCGATGTTCCATACCGCGGCATTGAGTGGGATCAGGGTTGGACTATCAACCTTGGTAACTGTGCACAAAGCTGGCCTGCTTGATAAGTTCGTCACAGGCATTAAGTTTTATCTAGATCCGGGTGATATTGAATCAATGCGCCAAGAATTGCTGGGTGTTGATCGGCGGGCTCAACGGATGAATTGGAGCAGGGAACTCCGCGGGATGTTGACGTCGGATGAGCGTGTAAAACCTACTATGCCGAATCATCCTGAACCTATGATAGAAGCTGAAGGCCTGACCGATTCTGCTGAAATCCATCCGACCCTCGATGCTCTACTACTTGCCGATCAGCACCAGATCCCCCTGTTAGCTGATGACCGCTTTCTTCAGACAAAATTACTCAATGCTCGCAATGGTCAAGATGGACAAGCCTTCGGAGCCGAGCAATTGCTAGTTACTCTCGCTAAAAATGGGAAATTGAACATCGCAGAATTTAGCGATGCCTGGCTCCAGTTAGCCAAGTGGCGATACCGCTTCATGGTGCCTAAGCCAGAGATCCTGATAGAGTTCGCAAGCAGACATATGTACCCGTTCAGTGAACGACTGTTCTGATTTCATACATCCGTGAGTTGAGTTTCTCACAACTTGCAGAGCTCGTTGAGATTTCGCAATTGTTTAGAATCGGGTAGATGGATTCAGGATGGTGTGGGATTGTTGTTGTCGAATTGTTGAGGTTTCCAGGCTGCAGGGGATAGCTCGCTCAGGCGATCCTTGGGCCAGGTGGGCAGTTTTGCCAGGATATCGGTCAGGTAGGCCTGCGGCTCCACACCCGCGTGCAGGCACGATTGCACGATGCTGTAGATGATGGCTGCATTGCGACCGCCTTGTTCACTGCCTGCAAACAGCCAGTTCTTGCGTCCCAGGGCAATCACTCGCAATGCCGCTCCGCGGCATTATTATCAATATTCAAATACCCCTGCTCGGTATATCGGTGCAGGGCCTGCCAATGGCGCAACGCATAGTTCACCGCTTTGGCAATCGGGCTTTGGGCAACAACTTTGGTGCCTCCGCATGCAGCCAATCGTGCAATTCTTTCAACACGGGAATTGCTTTTTCCTGGCGAATCTGCACTCGAGACGCTTCCTGCACAGACAATTCCCAGGACTGCTCAGCCAGATCCTTCTTAATCTCCTTTTCAATCCGATACAGTTTGCTGATCAGCACCATGGCCCGCGCAGCCTGCAGCGGTGCCGTAATCTGGGCCTCATGAAACTTGCGCCGCGCATGTGCCCAGCACGCCACCTCGGTCATATTTTGCCGGGTGTACAACTGGTCGTACAAGTTGGCTGCATCCGCATGCAAGTAGCCGTTGTAATCATTCAGCAGTGCTTCTGGCCCTGCGCGTGCTTTGCTCAGTGTGAAGTCATAAATCAGATGCGGATGCAGTGCATCACCAATCGCTACCCACATGCGGGCGGGATGCAACTGACGCTGATTATCTTTTTTCTGCAGTGGCAAACTGGTTTCATCGATATGAATTACCCGGGATTGCAAGAGATCCGCCAGCATCCAGCAATAAAGTGGCTCCAGCAATTGCGCGACATCGCCCAGCCAACTGCACATTGTAGAGCGAGATAACTTCAGAGCGGCTCGCTGAAACAATCGTTCGAGCCGGTGCAGCGGCAGATGATCAACAAACTTACTGACCAGAATAAAAGCCAGTAACCCAGGTCCAGCATTTCCCTTGGGAATCGGATTTGCAGGTGGTTCTGCCACGCGGATCAAGTCATTGACGGGTACAGGGTTGTTATCCGCAGGCCGGCGATCAAGGCAACGTTGACAGGCATATTTCTGACGGGCAAACTCCATCACAAATATTGAAGCAGGTTTGTATTCGTAACGACTACTGATCACTTCGCCAATTCTTGTCAGCGGCTGGTGACAGCAGGAGCAGGTTTTCTGTTCCGGCTCAAGATCAATCACTACCCGCTGCCGAGGCAAATCTGTCAGTGGCCGCTTGCGTCCATGACCTTTGCGACGAGTTGGCGATTCTGGCTCGATAACTGGTTCAGGTTCGAGTTCGATAACAGGCTCTGGTTCCGGTTCCGGCTCTTCAAATAACTCCCCTTGGCCCGGGTCAAAATATTCCCGTTTCTGATTCCGACCAGATCGCATCAGGTTGTTGATCTGGTTCTGAAGGGATTCAATCAGTGCTTGTTGCTGCAGATACTTTTCGGAAATTGTCCGAATTATTTCATGACACTGACCGAGGTCAACGGGTAGAGAAGGATCGTGATCAGCCGATGACTCGCTCATACTATTAAGACGCGCGAGGTAGCAAAAACTATCAATCAATCATGGAGAATTTTGATATTTTTTCTGAAATCAATTGAGAACTGATTTGCCAGTGAAATCTTCAGTCGGCTGGTCGCTGATAACGATGCTGACGTTGAACCTTACTCAGATCGATTCCCTGCAGAATCAGTTGCAGATCAATGCCGGTCAACGTCAGAACGGCACTGGGATCTTTCGGAAACAGAAAGTTGCCTTGTTCCAGGCGTTTGTACCAGATGGCCAGGCCATCACGATCCCACCAGAGCAATTTCAAGCAGTCGCCACGGCGATTGCGGAAGACAAACAGATCACCAGACAACGGATCCTGACCCAAATATTGCTGAACCAGGAAACACAAGCCATCAAAACTTCGCCGCATATCCACGGGATGCGTGGCCACGAATACACGCACGCTGTCGGGCAGATTCAGCATGATGATTCTCCCAGCAGGTGAACGATTTCTGCTAGTAATTGCCGATCGCATCCCGCCCGTACGCGGATCGTTTGTTGACCAGACAGAATAATCTCGATCGGCGTATCGCTATATTGTGGAACCTTGAGATGTTGAAAAACGACCGGGATGAACGCGGGCGGTTCTGCTTCCTTGCTTGTTGGTGCACCGGGCTGATGGTTGACTGGTGCTGATGCCTGGGCAGTTTCACCCGCTGCCACCTTTGGTGCCACCTGTCGTTTACCAGCGGAAGATTTTGACGGCATTGGTTCTGCTTTACCAGCAAACGACTTGGGCTGTATCGAAATAATCTCCTGTTCTCGCTGCATAATGGTTCGTTTCCAAAAATAAAATTGAATCGCACTCAAACTCTGCTGACGACAGTATTCCGCAATCGAAAACCCACTTGTCAATTGCTGCTGCAAATGCACTCGCCAAGATTGTTCCAGTTCTAAATTGCGACGATTCTTCAGCATCACTGATCTCCTTGAAACAAGAAACCAGCAGCTTACCACGCTACACAAGACAGTCGTTCACCGAACGGATACGACATATTGACTTCCCTCCTGGTCAAGAGCTTCGCGATATTTGTCGGTATGTTCATGATTGTTGCTTGGACCCAGGACTCTTCTGTGGACAAGAGCCTACAACGCCACCAGTCACAATTGGGTTGCGATATTTCACTTGTGTGGTAGAGGCTATCGGACAATTTCTGATGCAAGTTTGGCATGATGCCAGATTTGACGGGGAGGTGAGGATGTCTTTGACGAAATGGTGCGTGAGCGAATTCCTACCGCCTTCTCCTCGCAACCTGCCGCATGCTGCCTGCACTGTCGCTGCAGCTGACATCCCCCGCCTTTTGCTCACATTCGCCTTACTGAAAGCGTCTCAATTCCAAGATATCCAGCGTTCGAATGATTCACGTGTCGCTATCACAGAAAAACTAGAGGTAACTGTCGAAGAATACGATGACATCATGTCTGCTATTATCGAGGTAGAGTTGGAGCAACCAATAGTTCATGAGTATCGAGAACAAATAAAAAACTTTCGCCGCTTAACAGTCAAAACTGCATTCCTTCACCAAGAACTAAGTGTTCGCTTTGGCACTGTGTTAGCTGAATTAGGTATTAGTAAGTCTTCTGATTTTGAACCCAATGCCACTGCTTTATCAGCTCTAGTTGATTCATCTCATCCACAACTGATTAACTATTCTTTCGGTCCATGGATGTTTCTGAGAACGTCTCAAGACGGCGAACCGGACGAGGCACACTATATTCCGGACTTTTTGTTTCACTCTTCTGCCATTGTGCGAAACGCAGCGATGAAGCATCTGTTTCATTCTGAAGTAACAATTACACATTTCTTTACGCCAAACACTCTCAAGGCAGCAGAAGAGTTAACACCGGACATAACCCATACGGACAATGTTAAGTTTCGCACTGCCGCCCGTGCATTAGTTACAGCAATGTCGAAAGATTTCCTCTTTGCTCTCGCTCGACTTCACCAAGCACACGGAGCTCGATGGGAGGAGGAAATCAATGTGGCGTTAAGGCAACTACTTGAGCCACGTATAGGCTTACTCGAAAGCATCCCCATTACATGTTACAGCTTACCCAGAAATAGCTCCGAAGAATTAATTCAAATCTAGGTTTCCGAGAAAACTCTAACAGAATCCCTTGAGAGGTATTACCAAAGATTCGGCCACCTTCCTTTAGCCGCACCATTTGCTATTGAATCCC
Organism: Zavarzinella sp.; assembly: GCA_041399155.1. NCBI lineage: Bacteria > Pseudomonadati > Planctomycetota > Planctomycetia > Gemmatales > Gemmataceae > Zavarzinella > Zavarzinella sp. The sequence continues at coordinate 817,794 of JAWKTI010000002.1, read as the reverse complement.
TTGTGCGGGCATGGACTTTAATTCACGGTAATGTAGGTGTATGGAACGAGATCTCAACTTGGGCAGATGACTTTGCTCACCCGTTGAAGTGCTACCATTTTTGCCGCGTTTTCTTAAGCATGCCTAGTATAGTACCTTCCGAAAGTCAAACAGAGGCTTGCTCAAGAGTCGCTGACATTCTTAGCGGATTCACTACAGCAGACGCAAAATCCACTCCTCGCGGCAAGACATGGCATTTTCTGCACACTGTTGCGCAACATTATGTCCAGACACTGGAAGTAAATTCACACATTTCGGATGCAACAATAATCGCCTCACTAGCCTGGTGGTCAGCTGCACAAGTAACTGCTGAGATTTTTTCATATAACGCGAGGGACCTTGGGAATAATTCAGAAATCATCAGTCTGCTCCAGCTTAGTATCCCTGCTCAACTTGCACATCGCTCAGCGATTAGTTCTTTGCTAGGACGCCCTCAGCGTGCTCCATCATCGCTCGCATTTGTTACGACACATTTTACTGCTCTTTGGCGGATTTCTCTCCTGGAGGCTGGTCCTGCGAGCGAAATTACATTACTTAGGAACCACCAAGATACTGTTGACGTATTAGTTGCACATTGTCTTCGTGCTGGATTCCCAGTTCGAGATGGGATCGCGGAACCGCCCATTCTAGCGATCGACGCAGCCTTCGATCCAATCGCGATCCGTTGGCTATTTGCATCGAGAGAGCAAAATCATTCGGAAGATTTGACCCATTTTGAGCCCGAAGCTGATGAAGATGCCACAACACCATTGCTTGAAAAATTAAGAATAATTGGAGAGTTATCTCCAGATGGCCGAGATTTCTTGCTCTGCCAATTTCGAACAGCAGTTGGGCTTGGCATGATCGTGGTACAAGATATGATTTGGATCCAAGAAAACCCAACTTGGCTGGGTTATATTTTCACGAACTTTGCCAATGATGAACTTGAACAATTTTGCTTGACAATACTGGAATTAATTCGACAGGGGTCAGAGGAATTCCAAATCTCAATTCAGCGATTTCTGCTCCAGCAAGTGAACCGGGAAGATCTCCAAACCGATCGTCGCGTAGTCGCCATGCGGGCGATTATCCAATCATCGATCATTTCTGGGCACCTTGGCACTCTTGATCTACTTGTTAATAGCGTCGTGGTTCCAGAAATCCTATATTCGTTAATTGATTTGAAGCGACGCCTTGATGAGATACGGCGAGTTTTACCTCCGCTAGTGCAAGGTCGGTTACGATCAGTTCTGGTACGCTTGCCTTCGGATGATAACAGTTCACCACATGGTGAGGCACCAGACTCCGTACCGATTGATTCGGAATAAACCATCATTGCTGAAACAAATTAATCTGGGAATCAAATACATTTTGCTGCTCGCTTAATGATGAATAAGAGTAGTTTTGTTACGAACAGCGTCCCTCTTGGGGAGGTATTCAAATGTGTACTTTTCTCATCACATTTCGAATCAACCCGTAATTCATCGGGATTTTCCAAGTTTTTACTATTACCATCAATTTGCGAATTCTGTTCCTGACGATACCACTCAGTAACTGACTGCTTCGCATTTTGCTTCGCTTGCTCTGCACCTGCCAGTGCTTGTTCGTAGTCTTCATCAGTTACCTGCCAGTAGTGTGTATCAGCAACTGCAATCGAGTGACCTATCCAAGCACTGGCGACGTGCTCAGGAACTTGCCTCACCAATTCTGTTGCACGATGTTCGGGTCAAGCTGTAGCGGCTCTAACCAAAATTCAGACTTGAAGATGAGCTTGAAACAAATACAGAATCATTTCGCACCTCCTTTTCTGACCAGAGCAATGAACCGATGATTCAGCGCCTCCTCAGCCGCCGACAGGTATTTGCGATTTCGTTGCCATTCATTCTGATTCTGATTGGCACCATCGGTTACAAGCTGATCGGTGGGCCTCAGTGGTCCTGGCTGGATGCGTTGTATATGTCAGCCATCACGCTGACAACACTGGGATACAGTGAAGTTCATCCACTCAGAGATACGGGGCGGTTATTTACAATTTGTTTTTCTTTTCTTGGGATTTTCACACTATTTTACATCGCTACTGAAATTGTTCGCAGCATCATCAGCCTGGATATTCGCAAAGCAATCAAGGAGAGTCGCATGACCCGAGCTCTGGAAGAGATGAATGACCACATTATTGTATGTGGAGCTGGTCGAATGGGCCGAATGGTATGTGAGGAATTCGAACGAAATCATCTCCCCTATGTCGTGATCGACCGTGATCTGAAACGGCTCGATGAGATTAATTTTGAATCAGGTGTACCGCTGGTGGGTGATTGTACTTCAGATGAAGTTCTGGCCAAGGCACACCTCCCCACAGCAAGGTCCCTTGTCAGCCTGCTTCCCTCGGATGCAGACAACCTTTATGTAATCCTCACTGCTCGGTCGATGAATACCAAACTCCAATTAATTTCCCGAGCAGAAAGCGAGAATTCGGAAGCAAAACTCAAAAGAGTCGGTGCAAATCACGTGGTAGCACCATATGTGATTGGCGGGCACCGTGTCGCACAGGCTGTTTTGCGCCCAACTGTTCATCTCTTCTTTGAACAGGCAAGTAGCCACAAAACCGAAAGTTATCGCATTGAGGAGGTAGGCGTCGCTGTTGGCAGTCCTTTTGTAGGCAGAAGCCTCAAGGATGCTGGAATCGGTATTGATTTGAAGGTAGTGGTTATCACTTTACATCAACCAGCTGGTGATACGATTTTCAACCCGGACTGTGACGTCACCATTGAAGCTGGCAGCACACTGCTGGTAGTGGGCATGGCCGATGAAATCGTACGCCTGCAACAGCGCACGCGAAGATTCAATGCAAAAAATCAGTAAACGTGCCTTGGGTAATGTGTCATTTAAGGGTTTGATTACACTGGCTTCGCATCGATAGAGGAGCCAATACCAAAAGATATCGAATCCGGAAAAACCGCTCACTTGTCCATAAAAACAGCCCATCAGGCACGTCACAGCGATGAAAAGTCAGTAATTTTGTGCCGATCAAGTAAATAATCGTTGACGGAGTATGAAAATGGAAGTAACATCTAACAAACATTCAAACAAGAGTGTTCCTACCTTAATTTCTCGCCTGGCCTTCCAGTGGAATCGACGATGTTGACATGGTTCAAAGTCAGCAGCCTCCTGCTTATTGCAGTTTGCACTGCAACACCACGATCAATCGACGCGGCAGACCCACTCCATGTTCGTATCGATCAGATCATTGATGCCAGTCGGACTGGTCCGGCGGCACCACTTACTACCGATGAAGAATTTGCGCGACGAGTTTATCTCGATCTGACCGGAATGATCCCATCGGCAGATCAAGCCAGGCAGTTTTTTGAGGATGACTCTCAGCACAAAAGAGCACGTTTGATTGACGAACTGCTCTCCACGGAGCAATATGTCCGTCATATGGCCAACATGCTCGGCCTCACCCTGATGGAACGCCGGGTGACAACCGCTGAATGGACCGATTATCTCACTTCCAGTGTCCGTAACAACAAACCCTGGAATCAGATCGCTGCGGATCTATTCGGTGCTGATGGAATTGACCAGAAAACTGTTGGGCCTACTGGTTTTATTGTGTCCCGCACCGCAGAACCTCATTTGCTGACTCGAGATATTGGGCGGATTTTTTTCGGACTCGACCTCCAATGTGCTCAATGTCACGATCACCCACTGATTGATGACTATTTTCAGGCAGATTACTACGGCATCTTTGCTTTTGTGAATCGAACCTATCTCTTTCAACCGGATAAAAAGAAACCACCAATCATTGCAGAAAAGGCAGATGGGGATGCCGATTTCAAATCCGTGTTTACCTCAGAAGAGGGTGAAACTCGGCCTCGTTTACCCGGGGAGCTGGAAATCACTGAACCTGTTTTCAAAACGGGGGAAGAGTATGCGGTACCACCAGACAAAACGAAGCCAAACTTGCTTCCCATTCCGAAATACAGTCGCCGAAATCAACTGAAAGAATTCACCTTGAAAGGCGACAATCACGCTTTTCGCCGCAATATTGTAAACCGGCTGTGGGCGATGATGCTTGGACGAGGGATTGTGCATCCGCTCGATTTACACCACGCGGACAATCCACCTTCTCATCCGGAATTGTTGAACTTACTTGCGGCAGAATTTGCTGAAATGAATTTTGATATCAAATCATTTCTTCGGCAAATCGCCCTCACCAATACTTACCAGCGATCGGTGCTCCTCCCGAATGAGCAAATCGCAGAAATAAAATCGACTGCCCCGTTGCTCACCAGGCTAGAAACGGAACTGGCCGTTCAGAAAAAAATACAAGCAGAACGTGATTCACTTTTTCAAAAAGCTTATGATGAGTGGTTTGAACCTAACAAAAAATTAACGAAATTAAACGAAGAGATCCGCGCTGCCAAGGCAATAATCAATTCTAAACAGAAACCAACAGCAGAAAAATTAACCAACGCGAACCAGACCTTTAAAGAGTTGACCACTGAGCGTGTTTCACTTCAACAAGTTGTGGAGGATCGCGCAAAGAAACTGGCCCCACTGTCGAAGAAGAACGATGAACAGAACCTCATAGTGAGTGCTATTCACAAACGAATTGAAGCAATCAAAGCTCTTGATGAATATCGCTTGAAGTTTGAACAACTCAGTAACAAAAGAAGCGATCAGTTATCAGTTAAAGAGAAGGAAGCATTCAACGCAGCTTATGATTTACTGACCCAATACTGGTCTGAACAATTCCAGATTGGCATTGTGGAACCGATGACCCCGGAACAATTGACATGGAGTGTACTCCAAGCAACTGGGGCAATTGATCGCCAGCGCACGGTATCCACTGTCGCAATTGATAAAAAATCACCATTCAAACCTGAAGACTTCAAAGATCCATCGAAAATAAAATCGCGGTCAAAAGCAATTGAAGATGATGTTTACACCAAGTTGCTTCCAAATGAAAAAACATTCATCTCTCTGTTTGGACATGGTGCGGCACAACCGCAGACAGATTTCTTTGCAACTGCCGAACAAGCGTTGTTTTTTGCCAACGGGAATGAATTGCGAAGCCTGCTGACACCGGCTGGTGGTAATTTAACTGACCGTCTGTTGAAGAAAACTACAAACGAACTGCTTGCCAATGAATTGTATATCAGCGTATTCACTCGTCGTCCGACAAAGGACGAAGTAGCAGATGTCGCAGCGTACCTGAAGCCACGGGATAAAGATCGGACAGCCGCTATTCAGGAGTTAGTGTGGGCACTATTAACATCCAGCGAGTTTCGATTCCAGCATTAATAATTGAAAGGAATGACAATGTTCAATCTGCGTAAACCATGCAGTACTGCCGATCACAAGATCGCCAGACGGCAATTTCTCGGTGGGATAGCAGGAAGTTTTGTCGTTGGTGGGTTAGGTGCACTAACGCAACCTGCGATGGCGGCAAAACTGGCGAAGGATCAGAAGCGAGTTTTGGTAATTTATATGTCCGGCGGATTGAGCCAGTTGGAAAGCTGGGACCCGAAACCGAAGACCGATACTGGTGGTCCATTTCGGGCGATCCCGACTGCTATCCCTGGGGTGCATATTTCGGAGCTTCTTCCTGAAACTGCCAAACATATGGGCAAGCTTGCTCTTATTCGCAGCATCAATACCAAAAACGGCGATCATGGCAAAGGTCGCTATCAAATGCTGCATGGTCGAAACGAAACACCTGGGGTATCACTGCCTACCATTGGAGCAGTCTGTGCCCGCGCTTTGGAAGATACTTCCAATCCACTACCTGGGCACATTATCATCCCCGGTGGAGGACGTGGAAACGATGCCGCTTACCTCGGGCCGAAATTTGCCAGCATCGGGGTGAACGGACCGCCAAAGAACTCTGCTCGACCTGCAAACCTCACTGAAGAACTGGACATATCGCGAAATGACTTCCGTCGCAAAGTGAACGACCGGTTCGCTCAGCGTCGCCGCACCGCAGAGACGGATGTTTATGCATACAGTTATGAATCTGCAATGGAATTGATGAAACAACGAGATGTCTTCGATGTATCGAAGGAATCAGCCAAAGATCAGGATCGCTATGGCACTGATGAACTGGGTAAACATCTGCTGATGGCCAGAAGATTATTGGAAAATGGGATTACATTTGTCCAGACATCGCATTCCAATTACGATACTCACAACGAAAACTTCAATTTTCATCTGGAACAGGTAGGTGAATTTGATCGTGCGTTTTCTGCTTTAATCACCGATTTACATGAGCGGGGCATGCTGGACAGCACGTTGGTTGTTGTGATGTCTGAATTTGGCCGAACGCCACGCATTAATGCCAACTATGGTCGCGATCACTGGGGCAATGCCTGGTCGATCTGTCTGGGTGGAGCCAAAATCACACCAGGTGCTGTCATTGGAAAAACGAACGCAAATGGCACCAGCGTGATCGATCGGGAAGTAAACCATGGGCATTTGTTTCACACCTATCTGTGCGCTTTGGGGCTTGATTCGGAAGGCTCGTTTGACATCGGTGGCAGACCAATTCCAATGGCCGATCCGGCTTACAAGCCAATTCGAGAATTAATTGCCTGAAGTTAGTTTGTTGCCCGAAATGTTACATTTTGAAGAATATCCCACTGCTCCGGAGAAAACATGTTAACGGCGGATCCGAAAAAAGCATCGATCTCTTCGACATGGAAATATACCAGCCCATTGATTTCCTGTGCGTTCGATCCGAAAAACCGCTATCTATTTTCGAGTGCTGAAGACTACTCTCTCCAGCGATGGGAAATCGCTACCGGAAAACATATCACATGGCAGGCGCACGAAAGCTGGGTAAACGATATCGCTGTTCATCCCAGTGGGGACTTTTTTGTCAGCGCTGGCTGCGACGACACGATTATTTTCTGGAATACTCTTCAGGAGAAACAGGTTCCTCTCAAAGCAATCAAAGCCCACACTGGCTGGGTGCGTGCGGTAAGCTTCAGCTCAGACGGAAAATATCTGGTTAGTACCGGGAACGATGGCCTGGTAAAATTATGGAATGTGTCTGATTACAAACTGATTCAGACATTTTCTGGGCATCAATCCGATGTCTACAGTGCCATTTTTCATCCGGATGGAAAATGGTTGCTTTCAGGCGATCTGGTCGGAAATATTCATCAGTGGGAAATCACTACCGGAAAACTGGTAAGATCATTCGATGCCAAAGAACTCATGACGGATAAATCGCAGGGCGTCCGCTATGGTGGGGTGCGGTCGCTGGCGATCAGTCCAGACCGTAAACACATTGCCTGCAGTGGGTTACATAAAGCAACCAATCCACTCGGTGCGGTAAACGAACCGGTAGTCCTGCAGTTTAACTGGGAATCCGGTAAAAAAGTCAAAACCCACACCGATGCTACCGTCAAAGGTATCGGGTGGAATGTGTTTTATCTCCCGGATGGCTCGCTGGTATGTGCAACTGGCGGTAGTGGCGGTGGCTTTCTGGTTTTCTGGAAGGCAGAAGACGAAAAGGTATTTCATCGCCTGAAGTTGCCGAACACTTCCCGTGATATGGATCTGCACCCGGAAAGTTTGCAAGTGGTCACCGCACATCATGATCGTCAAATTCGTGTTACCTGCCTCTATGAAAAACCAGCAGGCAAGAAGTAACCTATCCAGTAACCGCGGGTAAATTAAATCCCCATTCAGCTAATCGGTCATTAGTACCCTACACAGCAGCGATACCTTACATGTCAGTTTCTTTTGGTTAAGCTACTTAATCTTCACATACTGATTGATCAACCAATTAGGGGTGATGCCCTTTTCAGCCACCATTTCGGTTTTCCTGAAAATCGTTTTCATTTCTGGGAAAATCCTGTTACAGTAGATGTTCAAAAATCTCTCCCAGATGAGGAACAGTGGTATGAAATGGCTTTGTGGTTTGGTGGTTACTTTGATTGGCACCCTGGTGCATGCAGCAGACGAGCAGATCGTCCGTGTTTATATTCTGGCGGGTCAGTCGAACATGGAAGGGAAGGCACCGAACGCCTTGTACGAGCATCAGGCACGCGACCCAAAAACTGCCAACCTGTTTGCCCACCTGCGAAAGGATGATCAGTGGATTGTGCGGGACGATGTATATGTGAAATTCCTGCAACGTCACGGTGGGCTGACGATTGGCTATGGTTCACGCGACCGCACCGGAGTTGAGTTGGAATTTGGCACCGTGGTGGGGAATCACTTTGAAGAACCTGTCCTGCTAATCAAAACGTGCTGGGGTGGGCATTCGCTGTTCAAACTGTTCCGCCCACCATCATCTGGCATGCCAGACAAAGCCACCTTAACTGCAGAGTGGGAAAAAGCCAAAACTCAGGCACAGAACAATAACAAAAAGAGCAAAAAACAGAATCCATTACCCACATACGAGTCGATTCTGGAACCGTATGGGTCTTCCTATCGGGCGATGCTGAAGGAAGTAAGCGATACACTGGCCAATAAAGATACCCTGTTCCCCACATTGAAAGGGAAAAAGCCGGTGATCAGCGGTTTCGTGTGGTTTCAAGGCTGGAACGACCAGTACGGTGCGGAAAATGAATACGCCACCCACATGAAAAACCTGATCAACGATATTCGCAAGGAATACAAGACCCCCACATTACCCGTGGTCATTGGTGCGATGGGCCAGAACGGCTCCGCACCAGCCAAAGGTGCGATGCTGATTGTGCAGAACGCCCAGCTTTCGATGAATGATGTGCCGGAGTTTCGCGGAAATGTGAAGACGATCCGCACCGATGTGCTGGTGGATAAGGCAGCGGAAGAATTATTTCCCACATGGCAGAAAAATCTGGAACAATGGCAGAAGACAGGTGGGGACCGACCTTACCACTACCTGGGCAGTGCCATCTGGTTCAACCGCATCGGCCGCACGATGGGGGAAACGATGCTGGAACTGCATGGTAAGAAGTAAAAGGCCTTATTCGTGAGAGAACCTTCATATTTGGAGAGTATTCCGGTGCGATACCACTTTCTGGTCATCAGTTTCCTTGTTCTGACCGGGACACTGCGTGCTGCCGAAATCGACTATCTCAAGCAGGTGAAACCACTGCTGACACGGTGTTATGCCTGCCACGGCGCGTTGAAGCAGAACGGTAAGTTACGACTGGATACCGCCGACCTGGCCATCAAAGGGTACCTCCGGCCCAGCGGTGGTGCCTGGAAAACCTGCTGAGAGTGAGTTGATCGCCCGCGTTGCCCCAAAGATATGGTGGATCGGATGCCGCCAGCACATGAAGGTTCTCCATTCAATCAAGTTGAAATCGACCTGCTACGGCAATGGATTCTCGCAGGTGCCCCACATCCCAAAGATGAGAAACCAGAAGCCGACCCAAGAAATCACTGGGCATTTCAGCCGATTACGCGTCCAATTGTGCCCACCTTCGAACGCAGGGATTGGGTGCGTAATCCGATTGACGCCTTCGTGGCCAAACAGCACGAACAACGTGGCTTGACCCCACTACCTGAAGCATCTCGTGCGATTCTTTTACGCCGACTGTCTCTGGACTTGATTGGCCTGCCACCCACATTGGAAGAATTGCAGCGGGTTCAGACTGATACAAGTGAGCATTGGTATGAAAGCGAAGTCAATCGCCTATTAAGTAGCCCCCGACATGGAGAGCGCTGGGCTCGACACTGGATGGATATCTGGCGCTATAGTGATTGGTGGGGGTTGGGGAGCCAGTTGCGCAACAGCCAGAAGCATCTTTGGCACTGGCGAGACTGGATCATGGAATCGCTGAACGCAAATATTTCTTACGATGAAATGGTTCGACAGATGATAGCTGCCGATGAATTATACCCCAACGACCTGAAAAAATTACGGGCAACAGGCTATCTGGCACGCAATTATTTTCTGTTCAATCGGCACCAGTGGATGGATGAAACGGTGGAGCATGTCAGTAAGGGTTTTCTGGGCCTGACAATGAACTGTGTCCGCTGCCACGACCACAAATACGATCCATTCCCACAACGGGCATATTACCAGATGCGAGCCTTCTTTGAGCCATACCATGCCCGCCTGGAAGTCGTCCCTGGCGAAAACGATTTGGAGAAGAATGGCATCCCTCGAGTGTTCGATGCCCACCCGGAAACACCCACCTACCGGTTCGTGCGTGGGGATGAAAAAAATCCTGATCAGTCGCAATCGATTACTCCGGGCGTACCCAACCTGATTGCACCTGAAATGCCGGAAATCAAAACAGTTGATCTGCCCTTGGAAGCGTGGCAACCAGAACGGCGTGCCTGGGTAACAGAAACATTCCTTACCGCTGCTCGGCAAAAACTGGACGTAGCAGAAAATGCACTGAATGTGGCCAACGAAAAACTGAAAGTTGCGAAAGCAGCCAGTAAAAAGCCCGCTGCAAAAACTGCTCAATCCCCACCAGCGGGAAAAGTCCCAGAACCAATTGTGGTTGATACTTTTGACAAACTTGATGAGAAACGTTGGCAATTTTTCGGAGGAAAATGGCAGCATTCAGCCAAACGGCTGGAGCAAAAACTAGATGGCCCCACCCGTGCAGTCATTCGCCTGCAGGCGGATGTACCACAGGATTTTGAAGCCACAATTCGGTTCACCATAATGGGGGGCAGTAAATGGCGAAGTATCGGTTTAGGATTTGATGCTGCTGCCCACCCTGACAAAGACACGAACAGCACTTACCACGAACAATTTCTTTACGTCAGTGGGGCACAGGGTGAAGCGAAAATTCAGGCTGCCGCCAATGTAGCTGGTAAATGGAGCTACCCACCCGCACCAGCAATGCGCCGACTACCGATTTCATTAAATCGAGAATATACGTTGAATGTTCGAATTCGAGACCGATTGCTCAATGTCACTCTGAATGGAGAAGTAGTTCTCACCTGCACCACACCAGCAGCACGGCAAAATGGTGCCATGCAGATTTCGACTTTTGATGCACTGGTTGCCATTCACGAGTTCCGATTGGCACCACTCGATCCATCGATCAAATTACAGCATTTGTAGGGTGCCACTGTCGCCACTTCCGCTGGTGTGGAAGTGTTGGAGGCTGAACAGCAGATTGCTGAAACGGGTTTAGCAGTTGCACGTGCAGAAATGAAAGCGGTAGAAAAACGTGTGCAGGCATGGCAGTCAATCTGGGCCAACGCCGATCCTGCCCAAAGACAGTCCTCACATAACACTGCAATACTTGCAGATCGCGAACTATCATTTGCCAAAGCGAAACACGCTCTCGTAATTGCCCAAAGCGATATGCGGGTTGCAACGCCAGATAAGCAGGCTGTTGCCACAAAAGCCGTCCAATCGATGCACGAGGCACTGAAGAAAGCAGAAGCGGCACTCACAATGGATGTGAAGCCAACGGATCGTTTGCCAGAGTTTGTGGGTGCACGCTGGACTGCAACGCGGTTTCGCAGTTCCGGTGCAGACGACCCTACCCCAAAGTTTTTACCGCAAAGTACAGGCCGTCGGACCGCATTAGCACAGTGGATTACTGATCGTCGCAACCCGTTAACTGCTCGTGTGGCTGTCAACCATCTCTGGACAAGACATTTTGGTGCACCGCTTGTTCCAACTATCTTTGATTTTGGTCGCAATGGCCAACCACCAACCCACCCAGAACTGCTGGATTGGCTGGCGAGCGAACTGATCGACAGTGGGTGGGACATGAAACACCTGCATAGACTGATCGTACAATCTGCTACGTACCGACTAGCTTCGACTTCCAGCACGATGGAAAAGAACAACACTACCGATCCAGAAAATCGTTTTTTGTGGCGCTGGGTGCCGATTCGCATCGAATCCCAATTAGTGCGGGATTCGATTCTTTCACTTGCAGACAATGTGGATACTGCGATGGGTGGGCCATCAATACCACAACCGCAGCAAGCAGCATCGAATCGCCGCAGTATTTACTTTTTTCATTCCAACAACGAGCGAAATTTGTTTTTGACGATGTTTGATGAAGCCCTGGTCAGCGATTGTTACCGTCGAGAACAAAGTATTGTTCCGCAACAGGCACTGGCACTAACCAATAGCAGGCTGGTTCTGGATCAATCCCGCTTGATCGCAGATCGGATTACCCACCACCTCAAAGCGCTGAATCAGCCAGTGAATGATCAGGAATTTGCTCGGGCGGCATATATGTATTTATTAGCCAGCCCACCCAATAACAACGAGCTGTCAGACTGCATTCAGGCACTGGCGGAATGGCGTAAACTGCCGGAAGCTGGCAAGGAGCCTGATTCAACAGCAACGGCCCGAACCAACCTGGTATGGGTATTAATCAATCACAATGACTTCATATCGATCCGCTGAAGGGGGCATCATCATGATCGATTCTTTGTTTACTACCCGTCGACAGTTTGTTTCGGGTTTTGCTGCCATTGCTGCCGGTGCCATCATGCACCGTGATGGTTATAGCAGCGATGGCAAATGGACACCTCCGAATGGAAAACCTCATTTTCCTGCAAAAGCCAAAAGTGTAATCTGGCTATTTATGAATGGTGGGGTCAGCCATATGGAAAGTTTTGACCCCAAACCAATGCTGACGAAATATGCCGGCAAAACAATAAAAGAAACACCATTTGCAAGTGTGCAGGATCCGAAGCGCCTTGCCATAGAACGGCTGGTGGTGCCCGATGGCAATGGCAATCAGCGGAACAAACTCTATCCACTTCAGGTGGGCTTCAAGAAGCATGGAGCCAGTGGGATTGAAGTAAGTGACTGGTTCCCGCACATTGCCAGTCAGATCGATCGAATTGCCGTGGTGAGGTCAATGTGGACGACCGATAGCAATCACGGTGCTCAATCGCAGTTTCATTCCGGTCGTCACCAGAACGATGGTGCGTTTCCCAATCTGGGTGCGTGGGTGCATTATGGCCTGGCATCATTGAATGATGACTTACCACAATACATTTCGTTCGGCAATCGCGAATATTGGAATAAGAAGGATGGACATTATCTCGGTCCAATGCATGATGCGGTGCCGATGCGTGTCGATCCGAACAATCCCCTGGACTTCGGGAAACCAGAGCGATCCATGTCGCCAAAGGCACGCTCAGTGGGGATTGATCTGTTAACCAGACTCAATGGCCAGCGACTGGCAGAAACGCCAGAAGATGCTGCTTTAAGGGCACGCATTGCTTCTTATGAGTTAGCCTTTCGCATGCAGAAATCGGTGCCGGAAGCAGTTGATTTCAGTAAGGAAACAGCAGAAACCAAGAAAATGTATGGGCTGGATCTTCCACACTGTCGCGATTTTGGCATGCAGATGCTGGCAGCACGCCGACTGGTTGAACGTGGGGTGCGGTTTATCCAGGTCCAGCACGGTGCGGGCGGTGCAGGAGTATGGGATGCCCACGGTGGGCTGAAAGCAAACCACCAGAGAAATGCACTCGCCATTGATCAGCCTGTGGGTGCATTATTGGAAGATTTGCAGCGACGTGGGATGCTTGATGAAACTCTGGTGGTCTTTGCCACGGAATTTGGCCGAACTCCGGGATCCCAGGGCTCTGATGGTCGCGACCACCACATTTATGGATTCAGTGTCTGGATGGCGGGAGGTGGGATTAAAGGCGGCATTGCACATGGTGCGACCGATGAAATCGGCTTTCATGCAGTGGAAAATCGGCATTATGTCACCGATGTGCATGCCACCATCCTGCACCAACTGGGTCTTGATTCGCGGAAACTGGAGATTCCTGGCCGCAAACGACTCGAGATTGACCATGGCGAAGTGATCAAGGAAATTATCTGAACTTCGCCAGTTGCATTGGCTGATATGCCAAACCATTACCGCAATGCGTGGGCACCGTAATCGATAGCTGGACTTCCAGGTTCCAATTGAAAATTCCCTTTTGCCGGATTGATAAACAACGGATTTTTCCCAGTCAACCCGCCCTTCTCTACCGTTGGTAATTGGGGTGCACTGCGATTTGGACGGTCTTCGCAGTACCACAGGTTATTGGCAAACGTAAACGTGTCAGGTGCCGTATTCCCGCCAACATTCACCCCACCTGTTACCCATTCACTGGAATGGAACACCACAATATTCCGTTCGAAAACACCCTTGCGACACGGCAGAAAGCCTGCTTCGTTCTTTTCCTGCAAGATTCTTATGGCATAGCGGCCTGGGCGATAGATTGTATTGTAACGCACGGTGGCACCATCTACCCCGACAAACACAATTGGTGCACTGCTCCCCACAATCGTGCAGCCTTCCACAAGTAACTCTTTTGCTTCATATCGTCCGTCTTTGGGAAATGCAGTCAGCCGTGGGCGAAATGAAGAATCTCCTGTCGAGCCCCCAGATTAATCGCACGCTCCCCAGCGTTGTAAAACAAGCATTTACGAATTGAGATGTTCGCAGAACCACCTTTGGCCTGTACTGCATTGGAACCACCATTGCGGAAGGTGCATTTCAGGATTTCCCCACGGTGGCAGCCAACCATGTCAATTCCGGAACCACCACTGCCCCAGCGTTCCAGGATGCAGTCTTCAACGTGAAAATCATCCAAACCAGAGAGTTTCATACCATCCCGATTCCCCCTCGGGCCAATATCACGCACTAGAAGGTTCTTCAACTGAATGTGGTGCGATGGTCGATCGGCATCCCCGCCATCATCGATATTCAAGCCATTGCCACTGGCCCCACGGATCACCAGGTGGCGCAGCTCCAGATAACTTGCCTTGCTGAAATGTAGTGGGGCGGTGTTTCCTGTAAGATTTGGTGGATTTTTCGGATCACTACCCGCAATCACAATTGGATCTTTGGCGGTGCCATGCACATTCTGAAAGTAAAAGTTCTGTGCATATTCTCCAGGTGCCAACAGAATGGTATCGCCTGGTTTAGCCATGCGTACCGCCTGGTTGAATTCGTTCGCATTACCCACTTGAAGTGTTCTGGCGAAGGCGGGGGAACCCAAAAATGCCAGTAACAGAAGTGCCCCAATACCACGTTGCATCATCATGCTCCAATCAGCAAGGCAACCTACAGTGCTAGGTGCCTTATTTGGCCAGTTCTTCCAGCAGGATTTGTGACAACACTTCAGCATTCGCCATCCCTTTGGTTTCTTTCATTACCAGCCCTTTAATGCGGTCGGCAGCTTTCTCTTTGCCCGCTTTGAAATCTTCTGCTGCTTTGGGATTAGCATCAATTGCCGCACGGATCAGTGGGCGAAGTTGTTCCGGGTCAGCAATCACCACGTAACCAAGTTCCTTCATGATCTCAGGTGCTTCAGTTGTGGTGCTTAACATGCGCTGGTAGACATCCCGGGCTTTTTCCCGCTTCAATCCACTGGCTTTTACTTCGGAAACAAGCCCCGCCAGACGAGGTGCCTCAATCGGAAACTGGTCGATTGCCAGTTCTTTTTCCTTTAATGTGGCAACCACCTCGTTGCAAATCCAGTTACACGTTGCTTTGGGATCGTTGGAAATGTTGGCGACATCTTCGTAATACGCCACAAGTTTTCTTCCCCACGAAGTCAGCACCTGGGCATCGTATGCCGATAGTGAATAAGGATCCTGTTGCAGTCGAGTGCGTTGGGCAGAAGGCAATTCACCCATTGCGGTGATCGCTTCCGCCACCTGCTGTTGCTCGACGGTCACAGGAACCAGATCGGGCTCTGGAAAATAGCGATAGTCAGCCGCCGATTCTTTATGACGCTGGACGATAGTTTCTCCCTTCGCATCATTCCAGCCTGCTGTGGTTTTGAGAATCCTGCCAAAGCGAAAGTTAATTGGGTCTTTTTGGTATTCAGCGTACTGACGTTCCGCTTCATAAGCAATCGCACGTGCGACGGAACCAAAGCTGTTCAAGTTCTTAACTTCCACCAGTGGGGTGGCGTGGTGCGTACCATCAGCCTGATGTATATGAATATTGACGTTGGCGTCGCACCGCAGGCTGCCTTCCTGCATTTCACAATCGGAAACGCCCAACTCCCGCAGCATCAAACGCAGTTCTTCCAGATATGCTTTCGCTTCTTCCGGGCTGCGGATATCAGGCTGGCTGACAATTTCTACCAGTGGCGTACCGGTGCGGTTCAGATCCACTTTGGTATCCCCACCCCGCCCTGATTCATCATGAATCGATTTACCCGCATCTTCTTCCAGGTGGGCACGGATGATGCCGATCCGTTTTGGTACATATTCTTTTTTAGGATCGGCAGCAGCATTGATTTCCAGCCAGCCATCGTGGCTGAATGGTAGATCGTACTGGCTGATCTGATAATTCTTGGGCAGGTCGGGGTAGTAATAGTTTTTGCGATCCCACTTGGTGAACGAGGCAATCTGGCAGTTCAGTGCCAGAGCGGCTCGCATTGCCAGTTCGAATGCTTTGCGGTTCATCACCGGTAGGGTGCCGGGCATTCCCAGGCACACGGGGCACACCTGACTATTCGGTGGCATTCCGAACGTGGTTTTACAGCCACAGAACAGTTTGGTCTGAGTTAATAATTGTACGTGAACTTCGAGGCCCACGATGATCTGATACGGTTTTTCTGCCATGACATTCATTGCGTTATTCTCTAGGTGGTATTGTACGGACAGAGGAGATGAATGCGATTGCGAAACAGGTTAGTGTCGCAAGCGAATCCCCACAAAAAGCTGCATCCGATGGTGCCAGGCTGGTGCTACCGTGGCGGCATCCCAACTGTAGCGGGCACCAAATTCCAGTTCGTTGTCGAAATGGTTGCCAATAGGCATGGCTACACGCCATTCCTGAAAAATTCGCCCCGGGCTGCGTTCATCCAGCCCTGGCATTGCTGAAGTAAAATACTCGAGGTCGATTTTGCTGGTAAGGCTGTAGATCGCCAGCAACTCTACGGCAGGGCGTGGGCTGTTCGCTGGTTGTTCCGAATAAATATCCTGATAATCGAAGCGGGTACCAGTTCGCACGTGCAGCGATGTCTTCTGCAGTGGAGCCCATCGCATGCCCAGCATCGTCTTTCCCTGCAGTGCTGTACCCTGATTGTTTAGCGTGTCCCCATTACCCACCAATTGGCCATACAGATACAGCTGGTCAATTAGTGGGGTTTGCCATGGTAACGGAACCTGCAAACGCTCATCAGCCCGCCAGTCGCGTGCCGCATAGGAATGTTCAAAGACATCCTGTCCTGGCAATTCCATTCGCGTGGTAATCCTGGCAACTTCCCACTGCTGGGTGGTGCGATAGCGAATTCGATCGGGATCGCTGAAATAGCCTCGCACCACATTAGACCGCGTTGGATTGTCCGCACCAGAAAAAATTGCCATGGGTTCGCGCAAGCTGGCATCAAGTTCGCGTTTCCCTGTCGAAACAGAAGAATAAGCCGTTTCAGCAGACAACGAGCGAGAAATATTGTGTTTACCATGTTTCACAGGAAAAAGATCGTCGAGCAGTGGCAGGTGATACCATCCACGTGGCTCATCGACATTTTCCGTGGGAATCTGGGAAGCAACTGGCACCAACGCTTGTTCGCTGGACATAATAATTTGCCCAGATTCTGGCAGATCGGTAGCTTGCAGGTGGTAAACACCTGAAACAAGCAAACCAAAATATACCAGAAGCCCGCGCATACGAATGCTGATCCCACAGAGGGGTTAGTCCTGCCAACGACTTTTATCGGCATAACCCCACCACACACTTTTGCCAAGTATCTTTTTGTTAAGAACTATCGGTCATCGAAATCTCCTTTTCCAATTTGTACAAATTGTCACATATGAGATTAGACGATCATTGTGCAATAAAGTTCACTAAAAATCGATTATTTTTGTAAATATTTACACTTATTCTAGCTTTTCATCTCAAAAAATGAAATTAATTTCATATATCTGGGGGTAATTTTTACCACAATAAGCAGCGTCAACACATGATCACTTCAAGTGGGGCAAACTATTCTGCCGATACCGATTAGTACGATCGTACTAGTTGGACTGAGCGTAGATGAAAAATCGATGGTGGTTACCAATTACATGGGCATTCCTCTTCCTCGTGCTCGTCAGTGGTTGCACTCGCAAGTTCTTCCGCGAGCGGTCTGATCGCGAAGTGGAGCATCTGCTCAATGAAAAAAATGTCGATCCACGCTGGGAAATCGAGAACTGGCATGCATACCCGGACAGTCGGGCAAGATTTTTTGATCCTGACAACCCGGATAAACCCCGCAAACCGTATGATGACCCGTTCGCGGAGGAGATGTCACCCAATTCACAGCCACTGCGAAGCCATCATACGGGTGAATCGTATGGCACTGGCTATCTGGAATATCTTCGAGAGTGCGACCAACTTAATCGTGCAATGCTGGCCGAGATGGAACGCGACAATCCGAGCGGAATGAACTCAGAATATCAATCGGATAATCCCGCCACCCGTGAAACGCTGGCCCAGATCGACAAAGCATTGCGGCGGGAATCAAATCCTTTTCTCATTAATTTGGGACAAGCCAGCGAGCTGGCCTTGTTTAACAGCCGCGAATTTCAGGATCGGCGGGAAGATTTGTACATTTCTGCACTGCCAGTCAGTTTACAACGGTTTTCCTTTGTGGGACAGTTTTTTGCTACAAACAATGCCGTCCGCCAGTGGGGGAACAGTCGTAGCGTTACCCCAGGGGGTCGCTGGCTGAATAATGCAGATGCAGGTGTCGATCTGTTGTTACCCACGGGTGCCACTCTGTTGGCTTCGGTGGCCAATCGCCTGGTAATCGATCTGGCATCGAATCGCACCACCGTGGGTTTATCCAATTTAACATTGGAAGTGACCCAGCCACTGCTCCGTGGGGGTGGCTGGGCCGCAACCATGGAACCACTGACCCAGGCTGAAAGGAATATGGTGTATGCGATCCGTTCATACGCCCGCTTTCGCAAAAATTATTACGTTTACCTGGCTGCAGGGGATGATCTGGGGAATTCCCCACTTGGTTATCAGGGATTAGGTGGCGGATTGCCCAGCAGTGGTGGAGCACCCGCACAAGGATATCTGCCCACATTGCTGAACGTGGCACAGGAACGGAACGAACGAGCCAACATTATTAATCTTTCGGAGTTCTTGCTGCTCTACCGCGAATACCAGGGTCGAGGAGATTATTCGGAACTGCAGGTAGGTCAGGTGGAACAACAATTGCTGCAGGGTCGGTCAAGTTTGTTGCTGCGTCGGCAAAACCTGCAGAGTGGGCTGGATAATTTCAAACAGCAGCTCGGTCTGGAAGTAACGACACCGATTGAATTGGATGAAGAACCAATTCAGCCTATTTCGGAGCTGTTTCGGCAGTATGCCCTGGCTCGCGATGAGTTCGGGGACGCACGCTCGGCGGTGGAGGAACTGCCGAAACGGGTGAAAGATCCCGCTGGTCTTCTTGCAGGCGGACTTACTTATACGCAGCCATTTAACCAGCCAGTGCGGGAAGAGATTAAAAAAGTATTAACAGACTCCATGCTGGTGAGGGATACCAGGAAATTTCGTCAAATCATCCCAGATCGGCTGAATCGATGGGAAAAACTCACTGATGAACAATTAAAGAACGAGATTCGTCTATTAAGTCAGGAGCTGCGTGATATTCAGTTAAAGCAGGCCCGACTGCAGGCAGCGAATGATGAGCTGTCGGATGTAGAACTGGAACGGCTTGAACTGCTTCCCAAGGAAATAACGATTGGGCAGTTTGAAACGGCACTCCGAGCATATGATGCGTACCGTTCCAAGCCAGAGACCACGACGAAAGAGCTGACGGAATACTATAATACGATTGCAAACGCCGCCATCCGCGTTCTTGGAGAAGCTCGTCAGGAACGGATTACAATTGTGCGCAGTCAGTGGCCGGAACTTCCAAAAGTAGAAATTGATGGGGAAAATCTACTCACCATTGATGTAGAACAGGCTCAGGCAGTGACCGCTCAGACCGCACTGCGCGAACGTTTTGATTTAATGAACGCGCGTGGACAACTGGTAGACAGTTGGCGTAAAATAGCAGTAGCCTCCAATGCGCTGCTTGGTGTGCTTGATGTTGGTTATCGATATGGCTCGCCCTCTACTGGTGATCCGGACAACCCTTTTCTGTTCGCAGGCAGCCGGGGTAGTCACCAACTGATTATTAATGGGGAACTGCCACTAGTTCGGCGGTTAGAACGAAACGACTATCGAACTTCGCTGATGGCGTATCAAAGACAACGGCGAAGGTTGCAGTTCAGTGAAGACCAGGTACTCAACAATCTCCGAGTGACGTTGCGATCACCCCGATTGTTACAAGAAAATTATAAGATCCAACAGCGGGCGGTCGAGTTGGCTTATAATCAAGTAGAGAATGCTCTGGATGTTTTGCAGGCCCCACCTGTGCCTGAAGGTGGCCCAGCACAACCAGGGCGGGCGGTTGCACAAGTTGCAGCTGCCAATGCTGCAGCACTGACTCAACAGTTGTTGACGGCCCAGCGCTCCCTGCTGAATGCCCAGAACGAACTTTATGGCACGTGGGTCTCCTACCTGAGCACTCGCATGCAATTTTACAGAGATATCGAGCGGCTACCGCTGGATCCTCGAGGAGTATGGTTAGATGACACACCAACCCGAAATTCCGCAGCTACCCTCGGCCGACCTGAACTCAATCCCGACGCTGACGGACAGCCCTCAGGGCGTTAATTTCTCAGAAGAAGAACCCACCAAAGGTTTCCCTAAGTACCTGGTTGGTGGAATTGTACTTTCAGTGACACTAGTAACCGCAATTGTCTATTTCACCTTTTTCCGTGGTGGGGATGTTTCCCGCCCTGATCTGCTGCTTCATACAGTCAAACGGGAAAATATCGACCTGACGATTGTCACCACCGGCACCCTGGAATCAGCAATGAATCAGGATGTGATTTGCCGCGTGAAAGCAGGCAGCCGTGGCAACTTCGCCAGTACGATCAAATGGGTGATTGATGATGGTACCAATGCCCAGAAAGGTCAAACGATTATGACGCTGGATTCTTCACAATTGGAAGATATGTTACGTACCCAGCGGATTACCCTGGAAAAAGCCAAGGCTGCGAAAATCGCTGCGGAACAAAATCTGCAGATTGTTATTAACCAGAACGAAAGCGATATTGCCACTGCTGGTATTGCAATTCAACTGGCTGAATTGAATCTGGAGAAATATGTCGGTTTACCGCGTGGCACACTCAACATGATGACGAAAGAAGATGCCCGTGCCACCCTTGTGGAAATGGACACCGACCTGGAAGGATTTTTTACCAAGCATCCTGAATACGCCAGTATTTCCGGTGAATATCAACAGTTACTTGATGATGTGTCCGGCCGGATTGAACTGGCAGAATCGGATGTGGAATTACTTAAAGATCGCCTGGCCTATTCACAGCGGATGCAGCTAAAAGGTTTTCTTTCCCCCAGTCAGGTGCTGGCAGAAGAATCCCGCTTGTCCAGTGCACGGGAAACATTGAAGAAGATCCGCAGCGAAGAAGAATTATTAAAGAAATTTAATGCCCAGATTTCTGTCAAGGATTTGTCAGCTAAAGTGCTTGAGGCCTGGCGGGCATATGATCGAACCGTCAGTCAGTCGGAAGCGAAAAGAGTTCAGGCTGACGCAGATTCCAAAACAGCTACTTCGGTTTTTATTCAGGAGACTGATAAACTACTGGAAATTGAAGACCAGTTGGCCCGATGTACCATCGTGGCCCCTGTTGATGGAATGGTGATTTATTACACACCTGAGACCAGCCGCTGGAGTTCTTCGGAACGTGGATTGATACAACAGGGTGCTACTGTGTCGGAAGGTCAGAAGTTATTCCGCTTCCCAGACTTAAAGAAGATGCAGGTTACCACGCGGATCCATGAAGCCATGATTTCCAAAATCCGAGCCGATGAAAAACAATCCACTGGCGTGGTAAATTCGATCCGTGCAGGAAACCTTTTGTCTCTGAATCCGTTGGCCTCCTTGATTTCTCAGGAAGAGGATCTGTTGAATCGCCTCCGTGATGACTTCCAGAGTTACGAATATGAAGTCACCTCACAAGGGCAGGCAGCTAAAATTCGAATTGATGCGTTCCCTAACAAAGTATTTAATGGCCACGTCAAATCAGTGGCTTCTGTCGCATCCGCAGCAGATTATTTTTCTTCCGATGTGAAAGTGTACAACGCAGTCATTGCCATTGATGATGAAGTAGCTGGCTTGCGACCTGGCATGTCAGCTGAGGTAACGATCGAAATTGCGAATACGGTTGAAAATGTTGTTTCTGTTCCTGTTCAGGCAGTGGTGGGTGGCGCAGGCAAAGGAAAAACCCGAAAGGTTTACGTAATGACCCCCACAGGTGCAATGGAGCGCGAAGTAGTACTGGGTGTCAGTAACGAACGCTATGCGGAAGTGAAGTCTGGCCTGGATGAAGGGGAACAGGTTGTCATCAACCCGAAAGCAATCGTGGGGGACAGCGAACTGACACGCGATGATCCCCAGGCTGGTGGCGCTGCCGCAGCCAAGAAGAAAGGTCCACCTAAAGGTGGTCAGAATCCCAAGGCAAAGCAATAGTTTCTCAAGTTGTTTGCAGACCGTTCACCCAACTGAAGTGATGTCAAACCTTCTCTATTCCCACCGGAGTATCCATGAGTGCTATTGTCCGGGTGCATGACCTTTACAAGGATTATTACCTGGGTGCAGGACCAGTCCGGGTACTTAAGGGGATCGATCTGGAGATTGAAGAAGGAGATTTTGTTGCCCTGATGGGTCCATCCGGGTCTGGCAAATCGACATTAATGAACATCCTGGGCTGTCTCGACCGCCCCACATCGGGGAAATATTTTCTTGGAAACGTCAATGTTTCCAAAATGAGCGATGATCGCCTTTCCGATGTACGCTGCAAGTACCTGGGATTCATTTTTCAGTCGTACAATTTGTTACCACAATACACTGTAGTGGAAAATATCGAACTCCCGCTACTCTATCAGGGCATCAACCTGAACGATACCTCCAAAGCCCGGTGCGTCGCCCTGGCAAAAATGGTGGGGCTGGCTGATCGACTGGACCACCGCCCATTGCAGCTTTCTGGTGGGCAACAGCAACGGGTCGCTATCGCCCGTTCGCTGGTGAACAACCCCCAGGTTATTCTGGGAGATGAACCCACCGGCAATCTGGATACCAAAACCAGTGTTGAGATCATGCAGATGCTGACCCAACTCAATGAAGAAGGGAAAACGATCATCATGGTCACTCACGAAAACGATATTGCGGAATGGGCCAGACGCGTCATTCGCCTGCGTGATGGTCTTATTGAAAGCGATATTCGCAACCGAGATTAACCTGATGATCGCTGAACTGAATAAACTAAAACGAAATGCCATCCTTGCAGTACGTGGCCTGCTGTTGCAGAAAATGCGGGCATTTCTATCTGTGCTGGGGATCATCATAGGCACTGCTGCTGTCATTGCACTGATGGCATTCGGAAACGGTTCGATGAAAGAGGCACTGGATGCAATCAAAAGCCAGGGTGCAACGAATATTGTGGCCAGGAGTGTGAAGCCGCCGGAAGAATCAGGCACCGGCAGACGGTCTTTTGTTGCGAATTATGGGCTGACAGATTCCGATTTGCAGCAATTCAAAACGATTGGTGATATTTCCCGCTTTGTTCCGATGCGGGTTTTTTCCATTGAAGTGCGTGAAGACGAAAAATTCATGTCGCAGTGCCGTTTAGTTGCCACCACTGCTGGTTATGCACAGGTTCACCGTTTCAAAATGGCCAGTGGGCGATTTCTGATCGAAGAAGACAGCACTACAGTGCGAAATGTATGTGTTCTGGGCAATAAAGTTGCCAACGAACTCTACCCGTTCAGCGATCCACTTGGAAAAACGGTTCGCTTTAAGGGATATGATTACCGCGTTATCGGAGTGATGGCACCCCGTACTCCCACAGGTGGTACTGGTGGCAGTCAGGCAGCCGAAGAATACGACAGCGATGTTTACATCCCTCTGGAAACCTGCAACAAATGGATTGGACAGGTGATCATTACCCGCTCCAGCGGTTCCCGAGGTGGGGAAAAAATTGAATACAACCAGATCACGATGACTGTTGACTCCAACGTGGATACCCCCGAAGGACGGGCTAAAGTGAAATCCACTGGCGAATTAATTCGTGATATCCTGACCAAAAACCACCGTACAACGGATTGGGCGGTTACTGTGCCTCTTGATCAGTTGGAACAGGCGGAGGCAACCCAGGAAAACTTCACCCGCCTGCTGGTGCTGATTGCTTCGATCTCTCTTCTGGTGGGTGGGATCGGTATTATGAACATCATGTTAGCCACCGTAACCGAGCGAACGCGGGAAATTGGGATTCGACGTGCATTGGGCGCGAAAAGACGCGACATCGTACTACAGTTTCTCGTGGAGGCAGTGGTACAAACAGCATTAGGTGGGCTTTGTGGTGTCCTGCTGGGCCTGGGAATTGTTTATGGCCTGCCATGGATTGTAAGCAACACGCACGATATTAAGTTGCCGGCCCAACTAAGCACTGGTCCGATCTATCTCTCGCTGGGCGTTTCTATTGCCGTGGGAGTGCTGTTCGGGCTTTACCCGGCGGTCCGTGCTGCCCGCCTGGATCCCATTGAAGCATTGCGACACGAGTAACAGCCAGTTTTTGATCCTGAGCAAATTATTACTTATCCAGTTTCAGCAATTTCATCTCAGCCACGTCAACCACCCTACCCGGTTGGTTTGCATTACTTTCAAAGCTCATTTCCGCCTGCAGCCGAAGGTTCAGTTCATTACGCAGGTTGCTGTTTTCCCTTAATTCGTGGTGTCGTTGTTCCAGCGATTTAAGAGGATGGAATTGAAGTTGATCCAGGACCCCAGTCAGGATTTCACGCTGATTTAATGCCGGAAACGGAGAATTGGTGGCTGAAAAAAGCCCCACGCGGGCAGGCTTTTCATGCCAGAGCAGAATTCTTTTGCAATAGTAAGCATAAACAGGTGCCAGTTGCCACGTTCCAATCCGATATTCTGTATCTAACTGCACCAGTTCGTAATCGTTGCCCACCGATTCTGATTCATTCATCCGTGCCAACTGTGGAGCACTCAACAGTGTTGCCCATAACGTCACCGTGTTGCCAGGCAATGCAATACTGGTGGCAGGCAAAGCAGCGTAATCGGTCAACATGGCACAGTAAACGGTATCCAGATCAGGTACTTCCCCACGCAGAACGGGGATGACCTCGTAACTGGTTTCTGGTGGAAACTTCTCCTTCAACCGACCTGGGCAGGCATTGGAGCCGATTGCCAGAACGAGATAGCGTTCAGAAAGTGGTGCCGCACCCAATCGAGCCAAAAACTGATGAATTGTTAATTTTCCATGAGAATACTCCAGGTACAGATCATTCTCCCGCCATTCCAGCAGGGAAACCATGCCATCCACGCAGCAGAACGATGCATCAGGCCGCCTGCCAGGATACTCCAGCGGCATTTTCTCAGCACCTGGGAAATCATCTGCAGAAAATGAGGTAGGGTCAGAAAATTCTTCGATCATTATTAGGGGAGTTTCGGATTTTTGAACCCTTGCCGGATGATTTTAAAATCATCAGCCATGTTAAAAGTGATTTTACTGACATTATCTTTGAGATCGGAGATTTTGTTGATGTAGAGTTTTGCGGCAGGTTCCACAATCGTATCGTGATCGAAGTTGACAATCATGCTGAATTTGAGATGTTCTGATAATAGGTTTTGAAAACTCATTTCAGTAACATCTTTAACGTTGGACGGTTCTTTACGGCCTTCCACAACCCAAGTACTGCACTTGATCTCTTTCAGCCAGTTGATGGGGCTGCGGAGAACTGTTTCTTTTGGATTGTCCGTGTCGTAAGTAAGATCATCTTCGTCGTAATGATCCATTTTTGAAACTGGGCCGAATGCCAGTACGCCACGGAATGCACTGGAACGATATGCTGCAGTCAGCAAGGCAAGTGTGCCACCATTGCCGTGGCCTACCAGGAAGATTTTGGTGGGGTCAACATCATCCCGATTCTGCAGGAAATTGTGGGCAGCTAATACATCGTCCACTTCGCCATAACCACATTCCATCGAGCCAGGATTTTTGTTCCCACCACGCAACGATGGGTACATGACCACAAATCCTGCATCTCGGAATACTTTCCCACTGACGTGTGATCGATCGGCAGCCCAAAGTTTGGTATCGATGCTGTTCGAAAAACCATCGGACAACCAGATGATGGCGGGATACTTTCCTGGCTTGGCTGGTTTGGGTGTAATATAGGCATCCATATTTCCCAACTCGGTGGGATATTGCACAATTTCCAGAATCCCTTTTGGTGGCACAGGTGTCGGAAAATTATCTGAAATTTCATCGATCAACGTGGTTTTAAAACCGCCACGAGCCTGAGCAAAGGTCTGGCCAATAAATGGATTGCGGTTCACCTCAAACGGATTTCGATTAAATTCGAACTTGGGCGGTTGAAAATTGGGCTGCTGAAACTGGAACTGTGGCTGCTGAAACTGGATATTTGGGTTGTTATTATTGTTATTGTTGCAGCCGTTTTTCGCTACGCCAAGAATCACGACTTTAATCACAATAATTGCAATGACAGCTATACACCCACCACCACTGCTATTGCTGCTTTTTGTGGTGTTTGTTGACGTGTTATTGCTATAACTTTTGGGGCGAGTGCTCTGCTTTTCTGCCTTCAGTTTTTCAGCAAGTTCCTGCGGCGGCTTGTCGAAATCATCATCGTGGATGTAAGAATCGTACTTCTTATTGTCGTCTTCTGACCCACCGCGAAAGCCGTAGGGAAGATCGTCGTCGTTTTTCTTTGGCATGGGTGCGTAGAATCCAAAGCAAGTAATGTAAGCTGATTTTATCACTTGACGTGATTTTTTACAAACGACTATTCCCCGAATGGGCACTAATCCTGAAAATCTGCGGCAAACGATTTCGCTGACAGTTCCGAACCGGTGGCAAATTTGGTCAGATCTCGCCAACTGAGCGAACGGCCCGGTGCGAAGACTTTTTTCTTCATAAATTCGCCCACGCGGGGGTCGTTGATGTAGGTAACTTCGCGAATCGCCTTCTCCGGATACAACTCTTTGCACAAGGTGTGGTGCACCTGAGAAGCAAATAACTGTCCCATCATGTAGTTGTGGTAGTAAACTGGTGCACTGCAAATATGGATTTTCGCCGCGTAATCCGGGAGACTACGCCCAGACGGCCGTTTGACCATTTGATATTTCTCGACCAGATCCCACCACAGTTTGTTCAGGTCCTGCTGGGGGTTTTCATACATCGATTTTTCGAATCGCAGCATCACCTGACACCAGCGGGAGAAAATCAGCAACTGGTTGCGCCGCACCTTTTCTGCAGCACGATCAAATTTTTCACCATCTTCGACCACGACACCCATCTTTTCCAACCAGAGGCGGGATTTGGAAAATCGCTCAAACTGCATCGCAACTCCTTCCGTGGTAAGGATATGCGCTTCACTACGCACGACATAAGGCAGATCAGCCGGGATATTTTTACTGCTGTAGACGGCGTGCCCCAATTCATGCAGCATGGTACCCATCCAATATTCGTTGGCAACGATATTGGCCAGCACCCGCACATCACCTGCCCGGTCGATATCAGTACAGAATGCGTGGGGAGATTTCCCTTTCTGTTCGTAGAGACTGCTTTTTGCCAGCACGGTATCGATTGGAAGCCCCACCCCCTGGTAGAACGCTTTGCAGATTTTCAGAATATCTGCTTTCCGAAATGGTGCGTCCAAATCCGCATCAAAAACTGCGGGACTTTCCTGAAAAAAAGGATCATGGTAGTGCCACGGCATTAATTCGGAAGTCTTGATTCCACAAGCACTTGCGAGTTTTTCATCAAATTCTGCCTTCGCTTTTTCAAACGGCCCTTTGGTCAGTTGGTCCAGTTCGTCGAACAATCGGATCAGATCTTCGCCATTTTGCTCATTCAGATACAGGTAAAGGGTATGAAAATTAGAGAATCCTAATTTTTTGGCCATTTCGTTCCGAAGCTGCACCAATTCTTTCAGGTCAGTTTCTACAGCAGCACCCACTTCTTTGCTGGCTGACCAGTATGCCTGCCTGCGATCTGAATTGGTGGATTCTTTCAGCACGCGGCGGATTTCGCTGTCGGTCACTTCCTGGCCATCCACTTTGGGACGGTAGACGTTAAATTTCTGCTCCACGGCATTGGCTTTGGCAGCAATTTTCTTCAACAGTGCGGGGTCAACCTGTTTTTCCAGGTACAGTAGATACAGGACATCGATGCACCGCGAAATCAGGGGATCATCAATCTGGCCTTTGTCCCGAAGTCCTTTAATTACAAGGAGTTCGGCATAAATTTTCTTATCGGAAAGTGCCTCATCAATCTTATTCTGGGCTTTTTCCTTTTTGGCAAAATCTTCATCCTTGCCAGTAATGTTGGCTTCCCACCACGCCAGATTGGCTACCTGATCCAGTGGGCGCATACGTGCTTCATGGTCACGGATGAACTTTTTCGCACGTTCCGTTGCCTCAGGACTGGCATTCGTTGTCGATTCAGACATCAATAAGACCCCCAGTAACCAGAGAATGACAAAGGGCAATCGGCAGATTTTCATACGTAAACTCTTTTCAAATAAGCAGTTAAGTGGAATAAATCCATTTGCCAAGCAGTTTTGCTGGTATCAGCAATACTACCAGAACCAACGCAAGTGTGCCTGCAAAAGCACTGGCAAGAATTGCATCCAGGAACACAAGCCCCAGAATCAATCTTTTCACCGCTCCCTGCACATTTGTGGGTGTGGGGTACTTTACAGCACGGTAGATCGCCGGCCACAAATAGCCACCGAATGCCACCAGACTATATGGATAAAGCCAAGAGCAGGTATTTCCCGGAATCATACTGGGCAGGGCAACTGCCAGCAGCAGTGCAGCCAGGATTACCCCACTGGCTAATTTTAATACTTTCGGATTACTTCGTTTCTCTTCCGTGCGTGCAAACCAGGTAACGCCCACGATATAAACGCCAACAATGCTTGCCAGAAAAAGTTTCAATGGCCAATCAGCAAGACTGGTGGGCACCAGCGATACCCCCAACAGCACATTCAGAAAGCGACAACTGGCCATGCTGAGTGGGCCAAATTTTGTGTGTTTAAAGTGGTAGTTGTAAGCCATTACCGCGATGGCGATGGCCATGGCAAAATATCCACTGGTGTTGCTGGCGACAAACGCCACGGCACAGCCACCCAATAAGAGAATACTACCCAGAATGAAAGCTGAGCGGACTTTAATAATTCCCTGCACCAGTGGTCGATTGGGACGCGTTTTCCGGTCTTCTGCCAGATCGAAGAAATCATTCCAGACCATTCCAGCAGTGTAAATGCACCCCGAAGCCAGAAACAAGGCAGCAAAATGCCACCAGAGTGGTAGCGACTGATCTGGTTCGCGCAGACCGTAAAACACCGCAAAGCCCACGGCAATATCGGCGAAAGCCGTAAAGACATTGGGTAAGCGAACTAACCTGGCATATGCAAGAAACTTCATTGGGATATTTTACGGCATGGGGATTTCTTTTCAGCCCAAATGGAAAGCACGTTTGCAGAGATTTGACAAATTCTGGTGGATGTGAAATTGCTTAACATCGCTAGCACAAAAAATTGCGAAGCCGCAAAAAAATCAGAAAAATTTTCGAAAAATGATGTGAATTTGTACGAGTTATAACAATTTTTTCTGCACAGAACAAAAAGACGGTCTAGGTTTTGAGGAATCTCCCCGTGAAGTGGATTCTGTGGTGTAGAAATTATTCAGACAGGAGTATCTATGTCACCTGGATTCATTCGTTTGCAGGTTGAGGCATTTGAGGAACGTGCCTTACCTTCGAGTGTTAGTTTTTCTGGCTTTACTGGCCTCACCACTGCGGTGGTGAAAGTGGGCAAGCCGGGAGTTTCGAATTTTCTAAAAAATGGCGTTCAGAATCTTGTTCAATCGCCACCTTCAGGAAATCTACCCAATCCACTGGAACTACTTGTAGACAGCGGTGGTAATGTCATCCCACCCGGCGGCAATACTGGGCCAGTGGTGACCAATCCACCTTCACCTCCCCCACCTCCTGTGCCACCCACGTAATTGGTGAAAGCTGGCAATCACTACTTCACAGGTAGCGATTCAATCCATTCCCGAATTAATTTCACGCCAGCTTCATCCACCACGTGCGTCGACAATGGGGGCATTTGATCTTTCCCACGAATGCTGATCCGCTTTAACAACACCGAATGTTCAGGAGAACCGGGTGCCACCAGCATCGCCTGTGGGTCCTGAAAGTTGGTGTGAACCGGTTTCTCATTAATAATTTTCATTTTTTCCAGTGGCGTATCGAACCGCAACTGCATTTTGGCATTTCCCCCACCTGCTTCCACGTGGCACGATGCACAGTTTGTATGAAGCCATGCTTTAGCACGGGTGGTCAGGTCTGCCGATTTGGCTTCGTAAGGATTCGGCAATTTTTCGATGTTCTCAGGTGTGTGTGCCCACTGTTCAACCTTTTTGGTGGTGCGTTGACCCGATTGCTGACTGTGCGTCTGCACATAGGCGTCTAAGTCCTTACCAGATAAGCCTTCGCACTGCCACGTGCCTTGATCTGCTCCCTGGCACTATTCGTCCATTCCAAACCGTTCAGCAGTTGCAAATGTTCAAAAACCTGTAATTGATTGTCAGTGCACGTGCCATAATCGTGGGTGCGGTTCAGTTGTGCCGTCGACAATCCCAAAACAAAGTTTGCGGCCCGACTGTGGCATACCAGGCACTCCGTGCGGCTTGGATAGTGCCAGACCACCGATTTTTTCTCTTTTTCACCAACCAGATCGTAGTTAACATCTAATCCAGCAGCATCCACCAGGTCTGCATCCGTACCCGCTTCGTTCCAACGATAACTATAACCCACCCATTGACCTTGCTGTTTGGTCATGAAACGGGTTTCCAGCCATTTCCGATGGCCATTTGGCAGTTCCATCGCAAAATTTTTCACAATCACCGTTTTTTCAGGAAAATTCCAGCTTCCTTGTGCTTTGTAATCGATCTTCGTTTCCGGCGGGAGAATTAAAAACCGGTCTTTGTACATACCATCCGACCAGAACGGTGCGTTCACCGAATAGGGAATGGCACCCGGCTGCACTTGGTTTTTGCTGACAACCGCATAGAGACCTGTTTCAGATAGTTTTCTTGGAAAACTGTTTTTCTCCACCACTTTCGGGGTGGGCACCAGTGTGTAGAGCCCACTTTCGGGTGAATGGTCGCAAATAATCAGTTCACCACGGGTATTGTGGCCAAAGGCGGTAATTTGCAGAATTGATGACGCTAACTGTTTGTGCCAAACGGGTTTCTGGCCATCGTGTTTCATGGCCCAGATGGCACCGGTGGAATAATCACCATAGATGTAGGCACCCTGAAGATCTGGCAATCCTTTCCCGTGGTGCACTTCCCCACCTGTCAAGGAGCGAAACTCGGCATGGTGGTGCTCAATCGTGGGTGAGATAATAGGCGTTGGTCCCCGCTGGCGATTCAAGTAAAACGGGTGACCACCTTCCATCACACTCCAGCCATAATTATCACCAGGCCGCACCAGATATGCCTGCTCCCACAAATCCTGACCATTATTCCCCACCCAAATGTGGCCAGTTTTGGCATCGCTGGCAATCCGCCATGGGTTTCGCAGTCCGTAGGCGTAGGTTTCCGGTGTGAATCGAGCATCCATAACAAACGGATTATCTTTCGGAATGCTGTACGGACGTTTTTGGGCCAGATCTGGCTGATCGACATCAATGCGCAACAATTTACTCAGCAAAGTATCGGTGCTTTGGCCTTTCTCATCCACATCGGAATCGGAAGTGCCATCGCCGCTGGTGATGTAAAGCATGCCATCATTGCCGAAACAAATTGCCGCACCGTTGTGTCCATCGGATTCCCATTCAATGATCGTGGTGGCTGATGCGGGGTCGATCTGCACTTCCGGCTGCAGTTTCATTGTGTAGCGAGTAACCCGAGAAGCCTTTTTCTTCACTTTACCAGTGGGATGGTCGCCATTCCAACCGAAGTAAACGTAACCATTTTTGGCAAATTGTGGGTGAAAACAGACATCGTACATCGTTCCGCGACTGGGCGTATCAAAAAGCTTACGCATGTCTGCAGTTTTCAAATCAGGTCGATCGGGTGCCACGTGCACCGCACTGACGGTGTAGGGGCGATCTTCAGAAATAATAATTAGTTGCTCGGTTCCCGGTATCGCCTTCACCATAATGGGAAACTTTGGCGCAAACTCAGGATAAACCCGTTTCACCTGGTAAGGTAACGGTGGTTCTGGCGAACCCACAACCTTATTCGTGGTGATCGGCTGGTATTCTTCGATCCCACGTGGCAGGCGGGTTGCTTTTGTCGGCCCCACGAATTTCACCAAACCGTAATCTTCTGTCTGGTGAAAATAGGCAGAAAGTTTTTTCTGAGCGATGTTCGCTGTGCCAGAAAGCTCATCTGGTTTCCCCTGATCGTAATTGCAGCGAAAGAGACCCATCCGCCAGGTTTCGTTCATTTCGGGTCGACCGCCAGCCCGCAGAAAATCAATCCAGGGAATGCGGCCTTCTACCACCCATTTAGTGTCTCGGTCGTCGCGTTTATTCAGGGTGCCATCGATGGTGACTTTGCTTTCCAGCCGAAATTCACCCACGCTCAGCTGTTTGTTGATGCCATCAATATCCCGCTTGGGGAAAAAAGCATCCAGTACTGTGTTGGCTGCATTCACTTCAAACTCAAAATACCCTGGCTTGGTGGGATCCGGCTGAAAGAACAGCTCGAAGTTGTCGTTTCGCCACAACTCCCCATCGTGGGTGGTGATGTCGGCAAAAATGTCCTGATCTGTCATTTCGGCAGTAAAGTACAGATACTCCCGATCCCACAATAATTTGGCCGTGGTCTTCCCACGTAATGGTGGGGCATCTTTCTGCCACGGGCGGGCAAAATTTGTAATTTTCTGGGCGAATTTCCACGCCTCTTCATCCGCTTTACCGTCGATGACAATTGGCCGATCAGTCCAGCGACACTCCACCGTGCTATCAGGCTCTGCTCTCAGAATATTTTCATTTTTCTGATCTCCCGACTGGGACAGCACCAACAGAGCAAGGGGAAAAAATGTGATATATATTCGATAGATCATATAACTGAATTCTGATTAAGGTGTGAAGAATTACCATATATTTATGGTAAGCGATCAAAAATCGGAATGAAACGACATTTCTGCAGCATGGGTCACTTTTTTTGAAGTTTCTGCATCGCTTCCGCATAGCGTCTACCAAAGATTTCCAGCGATGCGGTATCGAAATGGACCTGGTCTCCTTTGTGCTTCAGTCCTTCCGAAGATACCACCATCACCTTTGACGTGGTGCGTGCCACTTCATCCAACTGCTCATTCACTGTTTTCCAAAGTGCAGGCTTTCCTTTACCTTCCGGCAGAAAAAGCCCCAACTTTCCAGCAACAAATGGTGCATCGTCGGACTTCAGATCGGCCCGCAAATCGCTGATCATACCGGAAAGTCTTTTGGCATAAGTAGTTGCATTCATTTCGTTATTGGAATCTGATTCACCCTGGTGCCAGAGAATCCCTTTCAGCACACCCACCTTTAATGCTGGTTGCGTGCGTTTGACGGCCTGCTGGTACAAATCGCCACCTTTTACCCACCGCGACAGTGGGGTACCGCCAACTGCAGACGGAATTAAACCAATCGTTACTTCGGGATCTGCATCGGCCATGGTGCGGGCAAAGCTGCTTCCCAGCCCCACGCCGGCAATCGGTTTATCAAAGTGTAATGGATCCGTTGCTGGAACCCACTTGCCAGTTTTGTCCAGTTTCAGCACCCGAGCATGGGGTGGGGCGGGATTTTTGGCCACCACACCACGACCAGCCATGTTGGATTGTCCAATGAGCAAATAAAGATGAAACTTGTCTTTTGATGGGAGTTTGGGTGCGTCTTGAGCAAAGAGATTTGATGAGAAAAAACTCATCAATAGCACATATAACCAACCACTTATTTGCAGGAAAGGGTTTTTTTGCATCTGAATCATCTTCAAGTTGTTGTCGTCTGGTAAGATGAACAGCCTAACCGAAATGGTGCCCCTTCGCAAGAGATCCCAGATGAATTGAAGAAAATTCGCCTGGGCCACTCTTTTCTCATGTGAATGTCACGGTTTGCTCGCTATAATTGTTGGAAGTTTGGTGCCGGTAACCAGTTCATCGGAAATTATTGAACAGTTAGAAAGGAACCACCCGCCGTGTCGACCTTAGTCAACGAAATGCTCCCAGAAACGAAAGCAAAAAAGGCCAGCACTGCCCACCTCAAGGTGGTGCCGGAAACTCGCGCTTTACGTGATCAGATTAAAGAAACCGCTCGCGAAATTCTACGCACCGTCGATCGCTCTTCGCCAATGACCAAAGAAGAAGGTCAGGCCCATGCGGAAGCGGTGCTGCGAAAGCTCAACCTGGAAGAAAAATATCTTGGCTTCACATTAGTTTGTGTAGCCAATGAATTCTGGCGGGAACAGGTGGCTGCTGTTCCGTTTCACCGTCGCCTGATGTTATTGCCGCACTGCTTGAAAAATGCAGAAGGCTGCCCCGCCGAGTACGATGAATTCGGCCTCGACTGTGAAAAATGTGGCGCCTGCTCTGTGGCAGATTACAAAACAACCGCCGAAAAGATGGGTTACAAGGTGCTGGTTTCAGAAGGCACCCCCATTGTGTTGAAAATTATTGTTTCTGGACACGTGGATGCCATCGTGGGTGTGGCGTGTCTGAATGTGCTGGAAAAAGCTTTCGATAAGATTTTAATGGCGGGAATTCCCTGCGTTGCCACACCACTGCTTTCCAGCAACTGCAAAAGCACCTCGGTCGATGACGACTGGGTGTTCGATATGATTGAACTGCAGACCGCACCAGTGCAACAAGCCACCAAGACGTACATGCACCTGATGCGTGCAGCGAATGCAATGTTCGAACCTGCCGAACTGCATCGATTGGCCCCACCTGCCCGGCAGGGGATGCCCAAAGCATCGGCCCAGGACCCGCTGGTTCAGAACGAGGTAATTGCATACGATTTTCTGGCCCGCGGTGGGAAGCGATCTCGCCCACTGATCACACTGGCTGCATACGATGCACTGACCGGCGGTAAAGGCACCTTTAATGCTGATGAGCTGCAACTTTCGGACAGTGTAAAACGCACCGCTTTGGCAATTGAGGCATTTCACAAGGCATCGCTGGTGCACGATGATATTGAAGATGATGATGCCTACCGTTATGGAGCCCCTACCCTTCACCGTCAATATGGGATTGGCACTGCCATTAACATTGGCGACTACCTGATTGGTTTGGGTTATCGGTTGGTCAGTAAGGAACGCAAAGAGCTGGGTGCAGAAGCTGCTGCTGACATTCTGGACAAAATGGCCGATGCTCACATTAAGCTGTCGGAGGGTCAAGGCGCGGAATTGCTCTGGCGGGACGCGGCGAACAAAGCATTGACACCAATCGAAGCCTTGAAGATTTACGCTCTGAAGACATCGCCAGCGTTTGAAGCAGCACTTTATTCTGGCGTGCGACTGGCTGGCGACACCAACAATTACGAGAAATTAATCACTGATTTCAGCAGAAACCTGGGTGTCGCTTTCCAGATTCTGAATGATTTGAAAGACTGGTCAGAAGACGACCACAATAAATTGCTTGCAGGCCAGGATGTACTGGCTGCCCGCCCCACTTTATTGTTGGCACTGGCCTTAGAGTCTCTCCCACCCAACGAGCGTGGGGAATTACTCAGCTTGATCAGTGCTGCCCGGGAACATGCCGCCCCCGATGATACGGCAGTTCGGGACACAGTGGACCACGTACGCGAATTGTACATCAAAGCGAAAGTGTTCAGCAAAGCGCAGGCAATGGTCGACAAGTTCCGTGCGAAAGCAGAGGCCCTGGCTGATGAAGTGGAACCACTGCCATTCCGAGAACTGTTGTACTATCTGGTCGACAGTGTGCTTGAACCAGTTGAAACCCCCGCCGAAGAACCCCGCCAATTCGTGGTGCAATTAGGTGTGCCAGCCCAGGCAGGCTGATTATCGATTATTTGCTACCTTGGAGGTATTTTTCACTGAGCCAAAAGAGAAGAGGAGGGATATTCACTGTTTCATCGTGATAGATGATGTTACTGATCCCGCAACACGGTGAACGATTCGACCACAGGACACAAAGTGGCCAAGAAAAAGAACAAGAGAAAGGATTTTGACTCTCCGTGGAAGGAGTTGCTGGATCATTATTTAGAGCCAGTGTGTGAAATTCTCTTTCCCAACTTACATCAAGAAATCAACTGGAAAGAAAATTACAAGCCACTGAACACGCAATTACGAAAGCGGGATCAGGAAGCCACCTCCAGCAACCAGCACGTCGACTGTCTTTATGAAGTTATTCCAATATCCAGTCCATTGCCGATCACGCTTTATCTGCATGTTGAGGTGCAGTCTCAGCACGACACCGCTTTCGAAGAGCGAATGCTTCGATACTTTATCCGTCTGATAGACAAATACGGAGCGAATGTTCGAAGTGTGGCAATTCTGGCCGACCCCAACCCCAGGTGGTACCCAGGGGAGTATGCGCTGATCAGCAATGAAAACTCACTCATTTTTCGCTTCCAATCGTTCAAGATTCTGGATTTCCACGAGAAGTTATCAGAATTGGAATCCCAAAGCAGCCCCGTGGGACTCGTACTGGCAGGATGCGTGCAAAATCTGATCTTCAGTGGCAGCCCGATTTTGCAACGCCAAGCCAAAATCAACCTGACCCGCAACCTGATTCAGCGAGGGATCGAAAGAGAAGAAATCGTCAACATCTTTCGCCTGTTGGATTGGATGATACAATTACCTTTAGAAGATGAAGAGAAGTTTAAGGAAGAGATACAACTTCTTGAAGAGGAGTTACGCATGCCATTTTTGTCACCCACGGAAATTCGAGCCATAGAACGCGGACACAAAGAGGGTCTTGAACAAGGGCGTGAACAAGGTCTTGAACAAGGGCGAGAGGAGGGTCTACTAGAAGGCAAAGCGGTGGGAGAACGCATTGGCAAAATTCATCTTCTGCAGGAATTGCTCCACAAAAAAATAACACCAGCTACCCGATTGCAGAAAAAATCACTCGCTGAGCTGGATGCGATGATCGCCGAACTGCGGGAGTTGATGGCTGCGGACTGAGTAGCACCGATACCTCCTAATTGCATCTCACTTTGAATCTGAAGTTGGCGGCTCACCAATGGTTGGGGGCACTTGTCCCCAATTTCTTTTCCACTCTCACCATGGGCGAGGGTGTCGAAGTTGAAAAGAGGTAAAATTTGCCTATATTTTTGCTGGTTCGAAGAAGGCTGAAATTCTCATGAACTTAAAAATTTCTCATCAAACCGGATTTCCTTTAGTAACCGTGGATGATGAATTGTGGCCAGTCGATTCTGTTGCGGTGCTATCCACACCCAATCAGATGCCAGATATTTATCGCCGGATGCTTGCCCACCATTATCACATGACGGTGGTTGTGGAAGAACATTACGGCAAACCAGTCGAAGTTCGCGTTCTGGAATCTGGCAGACAGGGCGATATTTACCATCGGCACATCATTCTGACCCTGGCAGGCACCGATCGCGTAGTGCAATACGGTATTGTTCGTATTGATCTGGATTGCTGCACCCCCACAGTGCGGGATGCTATTGTTGCCGAACAGACACCTTTGGGCAGAATTTTAATTGAAAATCAGGTGCTGCGAACCATTGAACCGACCGGCTTTCTGAAGGTGACACCCGGCCCCACGTTAGTTCAGTCGCTGCAATTGCCCGCACCAACAACTCTCTACGGACGAACAGGCGTCATCTTCTGCGACAATCGACCCGCCATTGCAGTTCTGGAAATCCTGACACCCACCGAGTAGGTGCAGAAAATTAAACCTTTCACATTTTTGATGGATTCCGACTTGAAATCTCGCAATTCAAGTGAATCAATCTGACAAGGTTTCACTGAACCATTTTGAGCAGTTACTCTCTGAGAATCAGTGGAGGACTCAGTGATGAATCAGAATATCGATCTGTTTGGACCAGAACCGCAGCGGGTATTTACTGCAGAATCAATAAATGTGGATGCGATTCAACGGGAAATCGAAGCGGGGTACATTAACGAGCAGCACCACCCAAAGCTACCCCTGAGAATCTTGAATTATAGCCAGAAAACACAGTTCGAATGGCGTTGGAATAACGAAACAATGCAGTGCCGTGGCTTGATCCTGGATCGGAATTGGAACATTATTGCTCGACCATTTCCGAAATTTTTCAGCGTCGAACAACTGAAAGGGGTTGTTCCTGCAGAACCTTTTGAGGTTTATGAAAAACTGGATGGCTCGCTTGGGATTCTGTATTTTGTCGAAGGCGAACCGCATATTGCTTCACGGGGAAGTTTTACCAGCGAGCAGGCAAAGCGGGCAACACGAATCATCCAGAAAAAATATGCCCATCTGCAATTGGATATTTCCAAAACTTACTTGTTCGAAGTAATTTACCCTGAAAACAGAATTGTGGTTGATTACGGAGATCAAGAGGATCTGATTCTACTGGCAATAATGGATACAAGAACCGGGACAGAAGAACCTTTGCAGCAAATTGGGTTTCCAGTAGTAAAACGTTACGATGGATTTGGCCACTTTGACGAAATCCTGGCAATGCAAAACGATTCATCAGAAGGTTTCGTTGTCCGATTTCAATCGGGTCAACGTGTAAAAATTAAGTTTGAAGAATACAAACGCCTGCATCGACTGCTGACAGGTGTCAGCCCACGTGCGATCTGGGATGTCTTAGCCAACGGTGGGGTGCTTGCTGATATCCTGGAACAGGTGCCTGACGAGTTTTTTAATTGGGTGCGGAACATTGAATCTAATCTCAAAGCAGAATTTTCACGCATAGAAGCAATTGCCCGTAATGCAATGAGGATTGATGGGACTCGCCGGGAATTGGCCTCCTATTTCCAGCAATGTCCATACCCAAGCATCATGTTTGCAATGCTGGACGGAAAGGATTACAAGCCACAAATCTGGAAGTTGATTAAACCTGCTGGAACTGCATTTCGATGCGATGACAATGGATAACAGTCAGGGAAACTACAAGCACCGGTATTTGCCCGGGTATGGTATAATATTCTCATATTCATTTCAGAATTTCTTTTCAACTACCAAGGAGGTCGATCATGTGGAAGTTAGACCAACATGCCGCACCGAAACTGGTGACCAACCTGCCCGGACCGAGGGCAACAGCGTATTTAGCACGTGATCTGGAAGTTGTTTCGCAGTCGTACACCCGTGTTTATCCCCTGGTGGTCGAACAGGCGAGTGGGTGCGTGGTGCAGGATGTCGATGGCAACACCTTTTTAGACTGCACTGCGGGCATTGCAGTCACAGCAACAGGCCACTGCCACCCCGATGTGGTGGCGGCAATTCAGCAACAAGCCAGCCAACTCATCCACATGAGTGGGACTGATTTCTACTACCCGGCACAGATTGAACTGGCGGAAAAATTAGCCAGCATTGCCCCTGGTACCACACCCAAAAAAGTTTTTTTCACCAACAGTGGGGCAGAATCGATCGAAGCGGCGATGAAACTGGCCCGCTACCACACTGGACGTGGGAATTTTATTGCATTTCGCCGAGGTTTTCATGGCCGCACCTTCGGTGCGATGTCGCTATCAGCTTCAAAGCCGATTCACCGCACAGGTTTTGCACCGGTGCTGCCGGGAATTTATCACGTAGATTACCCAACTTCCTGCCCTGCAGGTGGTTGTGGCGATTCTGCTACCCTCACCTGCGATATCGTGGGTGCGATCGAGCATGACCTGTTTCATCGTGTGGTCAGTCCCAAAGAAGTGGCAGCAATTGTTATCGAACCGGTACTTGGGGAGGGAGGCTATCAGCCATTGCCACCTGGTTGCCTGCCCGCTTTGGAACAACTTTGTCGCGAACACGGGATCTTACTGGTAGTTGATGAGGTACAGACCGGTTTTGGCCGCACAGGAACCTGGTTTGCCAGCGAATATTCCCACGTAGAGCCAGATATTATCTGTTGTGCCAAAGGCATTGCCAGTGGGTTGCCGTTGGGCGCAATTATTGCCAAAGCGCCAGTGATGAACTGGCCCAGTGGCAGCCACGCCAGCACGTTCGGTGGCAATCCAGTGGCCTGTGTTGCCGCACTGAAAACGATAGAATTGTTGCAGCGTGAATACCTGGAAAATTGCCGTGCACGTGGGGAACAACTGCAGATGGGTTTGCGGAAGCTGGCAGAAAACCTCCCAACGATAAGCAACGTCCGTGGGTTGGGCTTGATGGTCGC
Organism: Zavarzinella sp.; assembly: GCA_041399155.1. NCBI lineage: Bacteria > Pseudomonadati > Planctomycetota > Planctomycetia > Gemmatales > Gemmataceae > Zavarzinella > Zavarzinella sp. Next base: position 777,394 of record JAWKTI010000002.1, on the reverse strand, counting down.
TTTTGATGCAACCAACGAAACTGGTGGACTGGATAGCGATCGTCGTAACTTGTTGGTGCGCAAGTGTTTCGAGCATGGTCTTTTGCTTCTGGGGTGCGGCACAGCAGGTATCCGGTTTTGCCCACCGCTTTGCATTACTGAACAGCAAATTGAAACAGCACTCAGAATCCTGGCCGAAGTATTGAGCGACTGGTGAAAGTGATCTCATTTTCGTAGTTTGACGATATGTCTAACATCCATCGTATTCGCCTGCACGGTCCATGGAACGTGGGAGGGCTCGCAAGAATTGCCCACCCTGTCGATTGCCGGTCGATACCATTGATTGCCCCAATGGTTCTCACGCGGGAGTTTGGCAAGCCCACGGGGATAGAAAATGAAAATGTGTTCATTTCAATCGCAATCAATACGGGACAGCCACAAATATTGCTGAATAATGAAATGATTGTTACGCAATATTGTGATACACCAATAATGATGGAAATCACCCACCGATTGGTGGCAAGAAATCAACTAAAAATTGTGTGGCAAGAAGCTCCACTCGGTGCTACCACTTTACTAGGGGATATTTTTCTGGAAATCCGTGTCGCCCAACCGAAAAATGAATGAATTCTCATTCAGATGGTAGTTATTTTTTCAAATATCTCAATCTTTGGGAACTAAAATCAATTATCCCACGTCTCAATAAGTGACTAGCTGTGACAAACGACGATCGGCAACTAATCGCGAGATGCTTACAGGGCGACAGTTCCGCATACGAACCGTTGGTTCTGCGGTATCAGGATCGTCTGTACAATGCCGTATTTCGCATGCTGAACAGTGCGGAAGATGCTGCAGATGTGGTGCAGGAAGCGTTTATCGGTGCCTACCAGTCTTTGCACAGTTTCAAGGGAGAGTCGGGCTTTTTTACCTGGCTTTACCGGATTGCTTTCAATGTGGCAATTTCGCTGAAACGAAAGCGTAGAATTGCTGCCAGCCTGGATTGGGATTCTGGCGAACGACAGTTCCCGGAACCGGTGGAAGATAACCCGAACATCCACCCTGATAAGAACTTAGAACGTAGTGAAGAAGAAGAACTTCTTCAGAAAGCGTTGGATCGACTGACCAATGAACATCGGATGATCATCATCCTGAATGACATTCAGGACGAAAAGTATGAGGACATTGCCGAAATACTGGGTATTCCGATAGGCACCGTGCGAAGCAGAGTACATCGAGCCCGTGCGGAACTTAGGTCGATCATTATGGAACTGGAAGGACTCACGGAATAGATTTATTTGAACGTAAATAATTAAGGAACACTCATTTATCTGAGCGTTGGTAAACGGAAATGTCTGAAGAAGCGTTACACGAACTGATTAGTGCTGCGATTGACGGTGAATTAACACCTTCGCAGCACAAATTGTTGAGGCGATTGCTGAAATCGTCGCCGCGTGTGCGTGCCCTGTACCTTTCGTATCAAAAAACTGCTCAACGAATGCGTCAATTGCCTGCCAAACCTTCACCTTTCCACTTCACGGAAGGGGTGATGGAAGCAATTGCCGCTCGTGGCTTGCAACCTACCCCACTGCCACCAGTCAAAGTGTCTAACCGGTGGGTGGATAAATCGGCGGCACGTCGGTTGGGGCAATTTTCTATTGCCACCTCTGTGATGGTGTTTATGTCACTGGGGTTTTACCTGTTTTTTGCGAATCGCAACGACAGTGAACTAGCACAGTTTTCACCATCGATCGAAGCGGTGTCCATCCCTAGTGCCAATGTGCAAAACCCTCCCCGCGAACGGGACGACGATCACTCTCCTGACCTGATTCCTGTGAATTCAGGAATCAACGATCGAGAACTACCCACAATTCCGCAGGTTGCTGTGCGAACAACCGTGCCAGAACTGGGACCTGAACCAAGAGTTCAGCCCGATCCTATTCTGGCCCCACCAGTGCGGGACATTCCTGAAATCCGCCCAGTCGATCTGGATAAGATTCGCGTTTCCAAGTTCTACGGTATGGTGGAACTTGCAGCAGATACTGATAAGCAACAACAACTGGCGAAAGACCTCCTGGATGATGAATTGATTCGTCTGGATCTATTCTGTGAATCCACGCAGGATGGGCTGGAGCGTATGCAGCAAGTTGCCCAAAAGTTGAAATGGAAACTGGCAATTGACGATGTGACAGCGAACCGCTTGAAAGCACAACCGAACGATGTGGAACTGATGCTGTTTACTGAGGCATTAAACCCACAACAGGTCTGTGACTTTATTGTGGCGTTGTCCCAACCGAATACAAAAAAAGGTTCGACTTCGTCGATGCCTTACGATACTCTGGTAGTGGCACCATTCATGCCGCAGGATCTACAACGCCTGACACGGTTATTGGGGATTCCGAATCCATTGATCCAACGCCCTGCCCCGCAAACAACACCGAAAACAGATATTCGACGACCACTACCCCAGGGTACTGCCGACCTGCTTGCCAAGAACCTGGCAAAGTACAGCAATGCTAAGTCAGAACCCAATGGCAACACCATTGGTGTGGTTGTAAGTTACGCAGGTATTCACGTACTGCCATCCAATGCGGTGCAGCAATATCTATCCTCACGTGCAACTCATTCCAAGCGAAATACCAAACCACTGATGCTGGTGCTTCGCACCCTGAAGTAACATTCTCAAGATCATCTATGGCACTTTGAAAGTGATTTCTCAGAACCATCTCCAAAACAGTCGAACATTCGTCTGATTATTATTTTGCAATTTTTAGCCAGTTTTCTGGATTTTCCATAACTACCTAATTTGAAAACAGTTGCGTAGTTGAATTCCTCCAAAATGGTGCTGTAAATCAAAGAAAAATGTCACCATGAATCATGTGCGTGGATATATTAATATGTGTACGGGCGAATATTTATCGCCGTCGTCGATTTGAGTTCCAGTTCTTGGGTATTTTGTGGTTCCATAAAGTTATTTCAATGATCTTTTTCACCAGGATTGCGAGCTACATTACAGAAAATTGAATCTTTCGCTGAAATCAAAGTCAGGAGGGAAGCATTGTGTTTTCGATAGATGAGTCTTTTGTCGATTCAGCAGCACCAAATGCCGATGCGGCAAAAAACGGGCGGAGCCTGGTCCTGAAGAAAAAATTCCTCACGATGAACATTTCCGATGACAAAACAATTCTCTTCGGCGAATGTCAGGGAAGTGGGAAAACACCTTATCAATGTTCCTGCGATTTCATCCGCCCGGGGGCACCCACGTATCGCTGCAACTGTCCCAGCCGACAGTTTCCTTGTAAGCATTCCCTTGGGCTGATGTACGCGTATGTGCAAAAATCAGATACTTTTCAAGTTGCAGATGTACCTGACGATTTGCAGGCCAAACGGGATAAAGTTGTTGCCCGCGTAGAGAAGAAAAAAGAAGAACAAGCGACACCAAAGCAGGTCAATAAAACTGCGTTGGCGAAAAAGATCAAAGCACAACTGGATGGGATTAACCTGCTGGAACAGCTAACCATTGAATTAGCCAGCATTGGTATTGGCAACATGAATGCAAAGCTTGCTGATACCATTGAGCAGCGGGCCAAACAACTGGGCGATGCCTATTTGCCGGGAGCACAAAGTGCGTTGTTGGCATACACAACAAACTTCTCGGACAGCACTGGGAAATTTGACGATAAAATCCCTACTGCGGTGCGGGAAGCGATGTATAGTGATGCTCTGGACCAGTTGGCCCGCCTGCATGCTTTGGTCAAACAAGGGCGGGCATATCTGGAAAAGCGACTGAACGATCCTGATTTAAAACCTGAAACAGAGTCGCCCATTGCAGCCTGGCTGGGACACGCCTGGCATCTCAGCGAACTGCGTGAGGCAGGTTTGACACTGGAAAACGCAGAACTGCTGCAACTGGCATTCAATTCCAACGATGATGTGGCACGCCGGGAATTTGTCGATACTGGCATCTGGGTAGAATTGTCATCTGGCAAAGTACTAACCACCAAAACATATCGGCCCTACAAAGCAGTCAAGTTTATCAAGTCCGAAGATAGCTTTTTTCAGGTAGCTCAGGTGCCATTATTGTGCATCTATCCTGGGGATATGAATCCACGCTGTCGCTGGGATGAAATGCTGCCACGGCCCACAACACCTGAAGATTATCAGAAAGTACAATCACTTGCTGCAGTTGATTTTTCAGCACTGACGAAAACTGTCAAAAATAATCTGAAAGGCCCACTTTCAGAAAAGCAGCCTGTGTGCCTGTTGCGGTTCAAGCAGATCGGCCTGATTAATGATGTTTTTGTGATCGAAGATCAGGCGGGGAATAGATTAACCCTTACTGATCGTGGGATGTCCGAAGAGCCATCCAGTGTGGAACTGTTAAGACTTGTCCCACCAGATGCATTGATGAATCAGGTGTTGGTGGGGCGATTTCGCCACGATCTCGACAGTTGCAAACTCGAAGTAAAACCGTTAAGCATCGTCACAAATACAGAAGTCATTCGTCTCACACTTTAGGAGCACATCATGAGTATTGCCGTTCTCAATGAAGTATACAAAGAGGTGCGACGACTGGCGATTGCAGGCAGCGTCGTAGCACCTGGTGATTTTCGGCTGAAAAAGCTGGTAGACCCACTGAAGAAAGCTGGTGCAAAGGCACCTGTCTTTGCTAAAGTAGCAGAGTGCGTTGAAGATGTGGTAAACTCTACCGATAAAACCGCAGCAAACAGTCTGCTGAATCTTGGTTCTCTGGTCTGTTCCATTTTGTTCACTCAGGGAAGTACAGGTTTAGAAGGGAAACTGGAAACCATTCAATCGTCAGCGGTGGAAGCAAAACGCACCCAGATCAGTGCACGAATGTTGAAACCACTGATCGAAGCATTGACCAGCACTGGCTCTGGCAGATTAGAACAGATCCGCAGTGCCATTGAGTTGGGTCTTTTTGCCGATCTTCGCCTGGTGCGGCCTGCACTGAAAGCGATTGATGATGTATACGGAGAAATTGGCGACCTGGTGGCAGAACGGGTATTGCCCATGTATGGCAAAGCAATCCTGGCCGATTTGAAAGCAACTTTTGATCTGAAAGGAAAAAGTGGGCACGCACGTCGCTTGAAATTGATGCACCGCATTGATGCAGAATATTCCCGGGAAATCATCAAAGAAGCACTCTCCGAGGGATCTCCAGATGTCAAAGTAGCAGCAATCGAATGCCTGGGAGATTCTGCGGATGATTTGTCTTACCTGATTGAACAGGCGAAAGCCAAATCAAAGGAAATTCGCCAGGCAGCCTACCATGCGTTGTGTAAATTACCCCACCCAGAAGCACTGGAGGTGCTGGTAAAAGCAATGGATGGGAAAGACTTAGCAGTGGTTGCACATGCCGTACATTCCTGCAAGCCCACTCAGCTAGCTGCAGTGGCACTGGATCGTGCCAAAAAACTGTTGGTTGACTTACAGGCAAATAAAGACAAGAAAAAGCAAGGCGAAGAAGTAGTGCGGTTTCTTGCTTTGCTTGGGATTGTTGAGACAGTCCTTTCTACAGATGCACAGAAATTTTTGCGGGAATGCGTGCAGGCATCTGCCCAATTGCAGAAAGTCAAATCCACCCCAGGTGGAACAGATATCATCGAAAGAATGGTGGCCATTCTGGCAAAAGGCGACCAGGCAAGTGTGATGTTCCTGGTTGATCAGCGGGAAACAGTCCCGATGGATTGTTTCGATGATGTTGTTTTCGCTGCTTTACGAACAATGTCTCCGGGAGATTTCTACAAAATCTTTTCACCTTACCTCAAACAGTCCACCAAGAAAAATTCAGCAGACCAAGGAAGACGTCAAATTGTCTGGAACCAATTGTCTGGTAGAAATTATTATTGGCACTGGCACTACAACGTTCAGGATCATCCCGTGGATACCGCATGGTTGTATGATGCGATCGCAGCAGATGATCTGCCTTTGGCTTGCTCCTTGGCAAACTCAGACCACGCAGCCGCAATAAAGTATTTCACCGCAAAGTTGGCAGACAGAAAAAGTCTTGGCAAAGATCCATACGATTTTGCTTCTGCCATGTTAAGAATTGAACATCCCGAATCTACTGCTTTTGTGATTGAAAACATTAAAACACACAGCAAAAAGAAAGCAGGTTACGAAGTGTATCGCTGGTTGTATCTGGCGAACCGCCTAGGCGCTGATGCATTGCCAGAGTTGGAAGCAATGGCGGGTGATTCCAAAATTGGTGAGACTGTTGCCAACCGAATCGTTGATGCAATTGCCGAAATTCGGGAACGAACCAAAACCAGTTCGGAAGAGAAAGCTTCTTAGTTTGAATTATCCCAAATAAGGAAACCAACATGGCGAAGAAAAAAACAGACGAAGCTGCTGCACCTGTAAGTAACAGTGGTAATGTATTGCGGGCGCCGGCAGAAGAACTGTATGCCAGCGAGCTGGACGCACTGGCGCAAGCAGATAAATACGAACGCCCCCCAGGGTGGCAGCTTTCCCCACGTGCCGTGCTGACGTATATCACAGGCGGGACTGCTGGTAGTACAAAAATCACCCCCAAGTATATCGGCCACCAGCGACTTGTTGAAATCGCGATTTCAACACTTGTTACCGATCGTTCTCTGTTATTGATTGGTGAACCTGGTACTGCTAAATCGTGGCTGTCAGAACATCTGGCAGCAGCGATCAATCGTGATTCCACAAAAGTAGTTCAGGGTACTGCCGGCACCACGGAAGAACAGATCCGGTATACCTGGAACTATGCGATGCTGATTGCCCAGGGCCCCACCAATACCTCACTGATTCGCAGCCCGATTATGCGTGCGATGGAAAGTGGTTCAATTGCCCGCTTTGAAGAAATCACACGGTGTGCTTCTGAAGTACAGGATGCCATGATTTCATTGCTGTCGGAAAAACGCGTTTCCATTCCGGAATTACAACTGGAAGTGCCGGCACAAAAAGGCTTTTCCATTATTGCTACCGCCAACACACGAGACCGTGGGGTCAACGATATGTCGGCTGCACTGAAACGACGCTTCAATATTGTGGTGCTGCCATCCCCAGCAACATTGGAAACAGAAGTTGATATTGTTCGCAAGCGTGTCAATGAACTGGCAACCAACCTGGATCTGAAAGCACCTGTACCTGCAGACGAAGCCATCGAAAAAGTGGTCACCATCTTTCGAGAACTACGCACAGGACAGACGCTGGATGGCAAAAACAAAGTCAAAACACCATCTGGCGTGCTCTCCACTGCCGAAGCAATTTCGGTGCTTGCCGGAAGTATGGCACTTGCGGGAAACTTTGGCAATGGCAAGGTATCCGCAGAGGATCTTGCTTCTGCTATTCAGGGGGCCGTGGTGAAAGATGAAGAGAAGGATAAGCTGGTCTGGCAGGAATATCTTTCCAACGTCCTGAAAAAACGTGGGGCCGAATGGCGACCACTCTTCACCGCTTGCTCGGATCAACTGTCATGAGTAATCCCTGGCAGATCAACGTTTTTGGTGTGCGGCACCTTTCTCCCAGCGGTGCCTGGCACCTGCGTCGGTATCTGGACCGCATTCAGCCGGATGTCGTCTTGATTGAAGGGCTGCATGATGCTGGGGAGTTGACTCGTCATCTGGTGAAGAAAGGCACCAAGCCACCGATTGCCATTCTGGCATATACCGATTCGTTGCCTGTCCGCACGCTGGTTTATCCCTTGGCACGTTACAGCCCGGAGTTCCAGGCAATCCTGTGGGCCCACGAACACAAAAAGCCTGTGGAATTTATCGACTTGCCATCAGATGCATTCCTTGCGTTACAAGACATTGAATTGGAATTGCTGGCAAAAGAGTTAACAGCAGGCACTGTTACTCAAGACCAAACAGAAGACGATCAGGAAGTTACTGACAACGATGCTGACAGCACCAGTGCGGAAGAGGCACCAATTCAGGAAGTTCCTGATCAGGTTTCGATTTACGATCGCTGGGCTCAGATTTCTGGCGAACTGAATTATGATGCATACTGGGAACGCCGTTTTGAGCATAATCTTAATGATGATGCTTACCGCCTGGCTGCCAACCAGTTAGGGGAATCGCTGCGAGAACTGGAAGTAGATCCTGTCCGCAGACATGCTGAAAATCTGGTGCGTGAAGCATTCATGCGGCGACAGATAAAGAAAGCAATCGATCGCGGTGTCAAACCGGAAAAGATAGTTGCGGTCGTAGGTGCTTACCATGCACCCGTACTCAACGGCAATCACCCAGCGATGAGCGATGAAGAATTTGCCAGCCTACGACGCCGCGCAAGTAAGCTGACACTGATGCCTTATTCTTACTTTCGGCTCTCTTCACAATCAGGCTATGGTGCGGGTAACGCTGCACCGGCGTATTTCGAATTACTTTGGGAAACATTGCAGGAAGAACAATTGGAAGCTTTGCCGACGCGTTACCTCAGTATGGTGGCACGCCACTATCGCGAGCAGGGCACCCACCGCTCCACTGCAGAAATTATTGAAGCGGTGCGATTAGCCAAAACACTTTCTGCAATGAAAGATGGTTATTTCCCCACGCTGGATGATCTGCACGATGCAGCAATTGCGTTACTGGGGCATGGCGAACGGAGCAATATTGCTGAAGCACTTGCCCGAGTCGATGTGGGAACGGCCATTGGTGAATTACCCCAGGGTGTCAGTCGCACATCAATTCAGGAAGATTTCGATCGAGAAATCCAGCGGTTGAAATTGGAGAAATATCGCACCGCCGTCAAGCAGGATCTTGGTCTCGACCTGCGGGAAAATCGACAGGCGAAGACGCAAGCTGCCGCATACATCGATCTGGAACGATCCAGTTTTCTGCACCGCTTGCGGATACTGGGAGTGAAGTTTGCAGAACAGGTGAAGGTGCGACAGGATTCTGCCACGTGGGCGGAACGCTGGACTGTGCAGTGGACACCTGAAAGCGAAATTACGCTCGTGGAATCTGTCTTGCTGGGAGAAACGATTGAACTGGCTTGTGGTTATCGATTCAGGCAGTTGATTGATGATGCGGCTTCGATTGATATTGCTGCACAGCTTGTGGGGGATGCCTGTCAATCGAATTTGTTGACGGCGATGGATTTTGCCCAGCAGAAGTTACAGCACCTGGCCAGTGAAAGCTCCGCACTGAATCAGATTGGTGCCGCTGCATTCGAACTGATGCAGGTAGTGCGATATGGTGATGTTCGACGATTCGATACCAAGCCATTAGTTCCGTTGATTGAAGGTTTGTTTATCCAGGCGTGCCTGGCGTTGCATGAAGCGGCGAATTGTGATGCTGACGCCGCACGGCAACTTCTCGTATCAATTGATCAGATCAATCGGGTATCGCTGGAATTTCATGATCGAATTGATGAAGAGTTGTGGAAGCGGAAATTACAGGATCTTTCAGACGCTGATGATCGCAATCCAGTGTTATCCGGGTTTGCCTGTGCCATCATGCTGGAACGTGGCTGGATGACCAACGAAGCCCTGGTGCGGGAAGTTTCGCGTCGTTTGTCCCCAGGCATCTCCGCCGATCTTGGTGCGGGCTGGTTTGAAGGGTTGGCACAACGAAACCGCTATGCGTTAATTGCAAGGCAAATTCTGTGGGAAGCATTGGATAGCTATGTTGGTTCACTCGATGAAGACCAATTCCGCCGTTCACTTGTTTTCCTCAGGCGGGCATTTGGTGATTTCAGCCACAATGAACGACGCAGTATTGCAGAGAATCTTGCCGAAGTGTGGGGTGTCAATTCTGATGCTGCCAGTGAGGCACTTGATGGCCCACTGTCGCAAAAAGAGGAAGAGGCACTTGAAGATCTCAACGATTTTGACTTCGGAGATATTTAAATGAGTATCACGATAATTAGCGTTGAGCCACCTGAATATGCAATTTGTGTGGAGGTCAGATCATGAGCATCGACGTGGAGCAAGTGAAACGTTGGCGATTGATCCTGGGTGCATCCGCACAGGATAAACTTGGCAGTTGCTGCCAGGGGATGGAATTGTCCAGCGAACAACTGGAGATGGATCAGGCTCTGGCAGCGATCTACGATGAATCAGAAGACTCTGGCACCAGTGGCAGACGAAGTGCTGGCCTGGGTGGTTCTGCACCTCGCCTGGCAAAATGGCTAGGCGATATCCGCACCTATTTCAAGGAAGATGTGGTATGTATTATCCAGCAGGATGCCATCGAGAAAAAAGGTTTAACGCAACTGCTGTTCGAGCCAGAAACACTGAAGACTGTTCAACCGAATGTGCAATTGGTGGGCACCTTAATGTCGTTAAGTGGGCAGATTCCGGAACGCACGAAAGAAACCGCGAGGATGGTGGTTCGGGCAGTGGTGGATCAAATCAAACTGCAACTGGAACAGCAGGTTCGCCAGGCAGTAATGGGGGCAATCAATCGTAAGGAACACACCCCCATCCCACATGCCAGCAGCATCGATTGGAAGTGGACGATTGGCCGCAATCTAAAGAACTTCCAGCCAAGCTTGAACACGATTGTGCCCGAGCGGGTGTATTTTTATTCGCGGGCACAACGCACCAATAGCTGGACGGTGATTGTGGATATGGATCAGAGTGGTTCCATGGCAGATTCCGTGGTTTACGGTGCCATTATGGGTTCCATTTTTGCATCACTGCCCGCGCTCAAGACCCATGTTGTTGCATTTGATACGGAGGTGATCGATCTCACAGAACAATGTGGGGATGATCCAGTGAATATGATCTTTGGTGTACAGCTCGGCGGTGGCACGGACATTAACAAATCCGTGGCCTATTGTTCGAAGTTTATTGAAGACCCACCGAAAACGCTGTTTATTATGATTACAGATCTTTTTGAAGGTGGTAATCAGGCCCAGTTGGTACGCAGGCTGGAAGAAATGGTTGGGAATGGTGTGAAGTGCATTTGCCTTCTGGCACTGGCAGATCATGGCAAGCCATTTTACGATGAATCGCTGGCAAAAAAACTTGCGTCGATCGGTATCCCCTGTTTTGCCTGCAATCCCAACCGCATTCCAGAATTACTGGAACGTGCCATCCGTGGCCAACTGAACAGCTCAATGTCCACGTCTGCGTTTCAATAATGGAATCGTCGATTAATGAATATAAATTCATCAGTGTGCTTTCAGTTGTAATTGAGCTACATTCTTGTGGGGCATTTCGAGAAAAATTAGCCCCAACTGGCCTGGAACGTTGTTACCGGACGCATGTTTTTGCGGTTACTACAGTGGGTAAGTTTCGTTCGGAGTCCTAAACTGATGCTGATGCAACTCAACCAGCGACAACGCGATCGGACGCACGCAGGCCAGCCAATTCGGGTGGGGGCTGTTGAATATCTCAACACCAAGCCCCTGATCGAAAATCTGCTTCAACTGGCACCGAATATCGATTTGCGGCTGGAATTGCCCAGCAAACTGGCCGACCAGCTTCGGGTGGGGGATCTCGATGTTGCCCTGATTCCCGTGGTGGAATATTTTCGGGGCGATCATTACCGCATCATTCCCGATGTATCGATCGCCTCCCATGGTCCGGTGCTAAGTGTGACACTATTCAGCAGGGTGCCGTGGGCAGAAATTCGCTCCGTTGCAATGGATGTGGGTTCCCGCACCAGTGCGGCCCTCACACAAGTACTGCTCGCGAAACGATTTGGGATACGCCCACAGATTACCCAACTGCCCATGGATGTGGCAGCCGATGATATGTCGACTGACGCTGTACTGCTGATCGGTGATCGGGCGATGCAGTCCTGCCTGCCTGGTTTCACCTATGCCTACGATCTGGGCCAGGAGTGGTACGAATGGACGAAACTGCCCTTTGTGTTTGCAGTGTGGGCGGTGCGTGCCGATGTGGATCTGCGTGGAATCGAAACTGCATTCGCCAAAGCACGTGACGATGGCCTACGCCAGGCTGGTTTCATTGCTCAACGGGAAGGACCTCGTCTGCATCTGGATCCTGGCTTGTGCCGTCGATATCTCAGTAATATTTTATGTTTTGATTTATCCAGCCAGGAACTGGCCGGATTACTATTATTCCAGCAATATACCCAAGAGTTGGGATTGTCTCCAACAGGAGCCACCATTGAATTCTACCATTCAACAGATTCTGTCGAAAGCGGCCAACGGTGAACGGATCACCTTTGCAGAGGGTGTGGAACTATTTTCCACGCACGATCTGACCGCACTGGGCAAAGCTGCCCACGCGGTTACCACTCGCTTACACCCGGAACCGTTTCGCACGTACAATATCGACCGCAATGTCAACTACACCAACGTCTGTGCGGCAGTGTGCGATTTCTGCGCTTTCTACCGCAAATCGGCCGATGCGGATGCTTATGTGTTGTCGCGGGAAGAACTGCACCAGAAAATTGAAGAAACAATCGCCTTGGGTGGGGATCAGATTCTGCTGCAAGGTGGGATGCACCCCCAGTTGAAGTTGGAATGGTACGAAGAAATGTTGAGGGATCTGAAACTGCATTTCCCACAAGTAAATCTTCACGCCTTCAGCCCACCGGAGCTGTGGCATTTTCACCGGATCAACAAGATCCCACTGGTGGAAGTGCTGAGCAGACTCAAAGAAGCGGGCCTGGGCAGTCTGCCCGGTGGTGGGGCAGAAATTCTGGTGGATCGTGTCCGCAAACAGCTCACCAAGGGCAAGGCACTTGCCGATGAATGGCTGGAAGTGAACCGGGTCTGGCACCAGCTTGGTGGTAAATCGACCTGCACAATGATGTTTGGCCATATCGAAACCATCGAAGAACGAGTGGAACATCTCGATCGCCTGCGAAAATTACAGGATGAAACGAATGGATTCACCGCTTTTATCTGCTGGACGATGCAACCAGGCCACCTGATGGCTGATTATCCCGCCTACGGCTCGTTTGAGTATCTGAAGACGCAGGCGATTGCCCGCCTTTATCTTGATAATATTCCCAACATCCAGTCTTCGTGGGTCACGCAGGGGGCCAAAATTGGTCAGGTGGCATTGTTTTACGGTGCCAACGATATGGGTTCGCTGATGATCGAAGAAAACGTGGTGGCATCGGCAGGCACGGTCCATTACCTTACACTGGAACAGATTAAGAGCTGCATTCGAGAGGCTGGCTATATCCCACGTCAACGGAATGTGTTTTACGAATATATCGATGAGCAACCTTCGGAACTGACACTGGCTGGCGTGGCATGACCCCCGTACATGGGCTGTTTTCGCCTGAAAATACAGCAAATCTTGCATGGAAAGCACACGTTTTTCCTGAGAATTACCAGAATCCCACCCCTACCCGACGCTACAACCAGGTGGTGCTTGGTGCGGGTCCAGCTGGGCTGATCTGTGCTGCCGCTGCAGCCGGTCTCGGGGCAAAAGTTGCCCTGATCGAAAAGACCGCCATGGGCGGAGATTGCCTGAATGTGGGCTGTGTACCTTCTAAAACATACATCTCTGCGTGCAAATCGTTGCAGGTCGCGATGGATGCCAGCGAACAGTCCAAAGATCATGCCTTTGCAAGCGTCATGGCTCGTTTGCGGGAAACCAGATCGCACCTCAGCCACCACGATTCAGTGGCACGCTTCACGGAACTGGGTGTGGATGTTTTTCTAGGTGCCGGCAGATTTTTGCAACCAGGCACCATCCAGGTGGGCGACCAAAAATTGAACTATCGGAAAGCAGTGATTGCCACAGGCACCCATGCTGCGATGCCTGCGATTCCTGGCCTTATACCGGAAAAGACTCTCACCAATTTTTCATTTTTCTCACTGACGGAACGACCGAAGCACCTCGCTATCATTGGTGGGGGACCAATTGGGTGTGAAATTGCCCAGGCTACTGCCCACTTGGGGATACCTGTTACCCTGATTGTTCGTGGGGAGCGGATTTTGCCTCGCGACGACCCTGATGCAGCCCGAATTGTCCAGGACGCCCTGTTAAGAAGTGGGGTGCATATCCTGTTGCAAAAGGAAGTTACGTCGATTCAGCACCTGGAAAATGAAAGCCTGCTGCACATTGATGGCGATCCTGCACCACAGATTGTGCCCGCGTCCCACGTGCTGGTGGCAACGGGACGGGTGCCGAATGTCACTGGATTGGGCCTCGAACAGGTTGGTGTCGAGTATGACGCAAGCACCGGCATTGTGGTAAATGAACGCTTACAAACATCGAATAAACATATTTTTGCAGCAGGTGACGTCTGTTCGCCATATCGCTTTACCCACACTGCCGATATGATGGCACGCACAGTGGTGCGGAATGCCCTATTTCGCGGTCGTGCCCGTTTTCTGCGCCACCAGATCCCGTGGTGCACATACACAGATCCAGAATTAGCGCAAATCGGCCTTACGCAAGAAGTTGCAACCAGTCAGCAGATCAAAACCGATCTCTACGAGGTGCCATTTGCCGCACTGGATCGGGCACAGACTGACGGGAAAACGACTGGCTTTATTCGAATAGTTGCACAAGCGAACAAGGATCGTATTCTGGGTGCCACGATCGTAGGTCACGGTGCAGGCGAAATTGCTGGTGCGATTGCTATTGCAATGCAGGCGAAAATCGGTCTGAAGCAATTTGCGGCAACAATGTTACCCTACCCAACCTATATGGAAGTGCTTCGTAAGGTGGGGGATCAATTCAATCGGACGCGATTCACCCCACTGGTCGCAAAATTGTTCCGCTGGTGGCTGCGCTGGAATCGTTAAAGATTTTCCATTCAATTGCTTCCAACCTGAAAGAATTGACTTCGATTTCTGGAAGGAATTATAATCAGCATCGACAGCTGAACAAATTGTTATTACTTCTTGATTTCAGCAAGGAAAGGTACATCACCAAGGTCGAGAACGCCATCTTTGGCCATTGCGGGATCAATCGTAATCCCCAGTCGACCCGCAACGCCACCGGAAAACAGGCCATCGGGCTTGCGCAGCACAAGATTCAGTTTGCCTTCCAGTGCAGGCACATTGGGGATTTCAAATTTGCCATCTTTAAGGGTCACATAGAAATAGGGATGGTCAAACACGTAAATGTAAGCTTTCATCCAGCCGTGGATGCTGCAACTAAGCGAAATCGGGCTTCGCATTGCTGGCAGTGGGGTGGGAACCGTAAATTCACCACCCGGTGGGATCAGTGGGTTACCTTCTAATTCACTGCTGACGTATTTGGCGTTGTGTGGCACGGTCGAACTGTTCTTAATGATCAGTTTCTGACCTTCGATTGTTCCGGAACAGTGGGGAATGAATCGGCAACACGGCTGATCAATCACCACATCTTTCTGCTTGGCTTTCATAGCCACTGCAGAAATGTCTTCTGGCTTGAATTTTGGCGAAATTCGAGCACCCTTCGCTGGTGTGGGGGTGAGAATGACTACGCAGTCCCGCATACTGCCTGTGGTACCATTCCCAATTGGGGCAATCACCCAATCTTCGTCATAGAAATCGTCGTCTTTGGCAGCCACGTCAGCATCTTTGTTTGCCACCAGCTTCGCACGTTTCGGAATCGGTCCATTCAATTTGGTATCCCAAATAACACGACCTTTCACCGTAATTTCTGCTGCGGGTGATGCAATGGCGATGGTAGCCAACAGCACCGAAGTAAGCATGAACTTCATTCTGTTCCTCCAGGGAGAATCTAAGACATTTTTTCCGGAAGTGATTCACTTCAACGGATTTACGTCAAAACGCGAACGTAGGTAGGTGTTTTATTATATACCAGCGGTCAACATAGCAGCCCAATAACAATGGAATTTTCAACAGTTTAACATTCATACGAATATCGAAAATTTTCCACGTGGAACACTGACGATTGCACGAATGTCATTGTTTTTCAGTTTGATGCAACTTTTGGCCCCGCAGTAGTGGCACCGAAAGTCGATTGAGACCAATTCTGCCTGTATAGTAGCAGAAAAAGATCCGATGATTTGGAGGTTGGGCGGAAAATGATCCCAGAGATACGGAACTACAACGCGAGACAGCAAGCAAAGCACAAAGAAGTATGTGACATGCTGGCTTCGGAAATCGAGAACAACCTGCCTGGTTCGGAAAGCAAAATCTGGCACGCACACCCCGTCTGGTTCCTGGATGGAAATCCAACTGTAGGTTACAGCAGCCAGAAACCAGGCATCCGCCTGATGTTCTGGAGCGGTGCCGATTTTTATGAAAATGGCCTGAATATCCTGGGGAAAAAGTTTAAAGATGCATCAGCCTTCTTTAAAGATGTTTCGGAAATTAACATCGAAGATCTTCGACGCTGGCTGAAAAAAGCGATTGAGATTCAGTGGGATTACAAGAATTTAGTCAAGCGAAAGGGACTGCTGGAGAGATTGAAGTAGTCCATAATGTGCTGGACAAAATAAAATTGCGGCAACACGCAACGAGCCAGCTTGGTGACCCAAGTGTATTATTGATAGTTTTTCAGAAGGAAGTCGATGCAGCAGTTAAACAGGCCAGGTTGGATTGATTTCCCCGCACCAGATGTGGGGTGGCAATTGGCCATGGACGAAGCCCTGCTCTGGGGTGCTGAAAACGGCCTTCTTGGCGAATCAATCCGAATCTGGGAGGCACCGTACCTGGCGGTTGTATTGGGTGCAGGTGGGTCTGTAGCCATTGATGTGAATCAGGAGGTTTGCACCACTGACAATGTGCCGATTTTTCGTCGTGCCAGTGGAGGCGGGACGGTACTGATTGGCCCAGGTTGCCTGCAATTCAGCCTTATTCTGGCATATGAACGCCATCCAGCTCTGCGTGAAGTGAAGAGTTCCTACGACTGGATTTTGACGCAAGTAGCTGCCCTGTTGGGAGATACGCAAACGATTGAACTGCAAGGAATCTCTGATCTGGCCGTTTCGGATCGTGCTGTAGCACGAAAAGTCAAAATTTCTGGCAATGCCCAACAGCGGAAACGGCACCACGTGCTGCACCATGGGACAATTTTGTATCGCTTTCCTCTCGAGGCTATTTCCAGATACTTAAACGCACCAGAGCGACAACCCACGTACCGTGGGAATCGCCCTCATGAAAGTTTTCTCATTAATCATCCGATTGAGCCCACCGATTTTGCAGAAAAGCTGCGATTATGGTGGGACTGCAGAGCAGAGGCGATCCCACCGGAAGTGGAATCAGAAGCTGAAAAGTTACTCAACGAAAAATATTCCCAACAAGAATGGACTTTTCGGCGAGCTTAAGCGGTTATTGCACCCGCATCAATCATCGTCTTCATCGCGACGTGGTTTGCGGCGTCGCGGGCGTTCCTCTTCCTCATCATCGTCATCTCTACGACGCGGTGGCTTACGTCGACGTGGGCGATCATCGTCATCATCCTCATCAACAGCTCGTTGTTTTCGTTTTTTCTTCGCTCGTTTCCAGGCCATGAACTGCGAACGACCCATGATAACCATGACACCAGCAACAATCAGGCCCAGGCCAGCGATAAAGCCAGGAATTGCCAGCGTCAGTGCATCATAATTTGCCACCAGCCCACTGAGGCCCAACATCAACAGTCCAATAAACAAAGAACCGACAGCAGCACCCACAATTTCAAGGACTTTTCCAGTCAGTAACTGCAAACCCGTTACGGCAAAGCAGATGCCAATCAACAACGCACCGACTAATCCAGGATAGTTGTAGTTCAGTTCGTCTTTTTTCAAATTGTCCGAGGGCATTGCCAGAAACATAATCCCCTGGGCAATCGCAATCAGGCCGAAGACAATCCAGATATAGCAGGCAATTTTGACGATTCCCGGAAACTCTACGTCATCGTCATACATCTTTTTCGCCATTGCGAAATTCTCCTTCGTGTGAAATCGAGTCGGAATTGAGTGGGTTAGTAGCAAATTGGAATTCTTCCAGCACTTCCCCTTCCACCAGATGCTTTTGCACCAGCAGTGGGATACGTTCCGCTGTCATGCTGTGGTACCAGACACCTTCCGGATACACCACCGCAATCGGACCTTGCTGGCAAACCCGCAGACAGCCCGCCTTCGTGCGATAACAGGCATTCGGCCCAGTGCTGAGCGAAAGGTTGCGATCTTTTAATTCTTTTTTCAGAACTTCCCAGGCAGCAAGTCCCGTTTCTGCGGGGCAGCACGCTTCGCCGGTGCACAGAAAAACGTGGCGTTGGTAATGACCAATACCCAGTTTTGCAGCCACCTCGGCCAGCGAACCTGATTTATCGAGTGGTTCCATGCCAGAATATTTGCTAGAAACTTCTTCATATCATATGTGCCAGGCAATTTTTCAGCACGCCAGTTTCTGAAATTCTTTTCATCTTAAGCCACAATTCCATATGTCGGGCAAAGTTAACGGTGCGTATATTAACAGGATTAAAATTGCGAAACTTTTGTTGCGTGGGTTTCTCTAAAATATTGCTATGGCACAAGATTATTACGATATTCTCGGGATTAGCAAAACAGCCTCTCAAGAAGAGATTGATAAGGCATTTCGTAAACTTTCGCGGAAGTTTCACCCGGATCGAAATCCCGGGGATGCCGCAGCGGAAAGCAAGTTTAAGGATATACAGAAGGCCCACACCACACTCAGTGACCCGCAGAAGCGGGCCATTTACGATCAATATGGGGAAGTTGGCCCCGGTTTCATGCCGGGTGCTGGTGGAAGTGCAGGCAGCCACCCGTTTTTCACTCAAGGAGGTGGTGGGGATGGCCAGATCCCACCGGAAATGGCTGAAGAGCTTTTTCGCATGTTCGGTGGAGGTGGGGGCGGAACTGCTGCTCCGGAAGACCTTTTTTCGGCATTTGGTGGAGGCAAATCTCGTACCAAAGGTCGCCAGCGACGAGCCGCACCCAGTGCGATCGAAGTAGAGGCCCACGTGCCGTTTCTGACGGCAGCTACGGGTGGCACCCTGGCCTTAGCTGTGGGAACTCGGAAAATCGATCTGAAAGTGCCGGCAGGCTTTGAACATGGCAAAAAACTTCGTCTCGCCGGTCAGGGTGGTAATGGTGAGGATATTCTGGTTCGCATTCTGATCGATCCCCACCCATATTTCAAACGGGAAGGGAAAGATATTCTGCTGGAAGTGCCCATTTCAGTGGGAGAGGCGATTCTTGGTGGCAAGGTGGAGGTGCCCACCATCAGCGGTAAACGGATTGATGTGAAAATCAAACCAGGCACCTCTGGTGGCAGCCGACTGCGGATTCCCGGCTTTGGCATCGCAGGTGGGGATCAATATTTGCTGTTTAAAGTGCTGGTGCCGAAAACGGAACCCGATCCGGCCAGCCGCGAACTGATTGAACAATACGTGCAAGCCAACCCACTGAATGCCCGCGTTGATATTCCCTGGGCCAGTTCATAATGTTCAGTTGAATAAAAAAGGTGCCTGCAAACGGTTGTTGCGGCACCCACGTTGAATGAACTGACAATTTTGTGGTGAATTTCATCAGGCACTGTCAGTTCGAACGAAGCAACCTAATTTCAGGGAGTCAATCCTTTACTTGCTGGTGTGGTATGCTTTGCACGCTTCAGCACATTTCAGGCACATCGCTGCACATTCCTTGCAGCAAGCCCCAGTGCATCGTTCACAATCAGCTGCACAGGCAATACATACTTTTTCGCACACTGCACAGATTTCTTTGGAATTGGGTGCCTTCGCTTTCACCGATTCCGCACAGAGCTTGCACATGGCAGAGCAGGCAACGCAAGTCTTGGAACAAACGCACTTTGGATTGTCTTTACAACAAATTGCACAATCCGCACACATTTCCGAACATTTCAAACAAGTTTCCACACAAGTGGGTTTTTCAGCAGCACGGACAGTGGTGCCCAAAGAAGCCAGAATGAACGTAGAAACAATAAACGCAATCGCTTTCATGAGATTTTCCTCATTTGTTAGTTAAAAATCAACAATCAAATAACAATCAGAACCACTAACAAATGAGCTGCTAACAGGTTAACCGGTGGTGCTGTTTCAGCATCCGGTCTTTGGTGGAAATGGTTTTCGAGAATTGGTTTCGAGGTCCGGGACCTTTTAGATCAGTTAGCTGGAGATAATTCTGGAACGAAATAGCTGCGACAGAAAGTTCCAAATTGGAATGATCTGTCAGAACAACAACATCGTGAGCAGGATTAATACACAGTGGACACTGATGCGGGGTGGCAGGTGCTGGATGAGACGGTGCAACATCAGTTGCAACGGTTGTTGACAATTCCGATTTGCAGCAGGCACAGCACTCCGGGAGAACCGGTGCTGGTGTAGGCACCACACAGCACTGCGGGTGCGAAACTGCATGGTTTTCTGCAAATAACATGGCCTGAATGCAGCAGCACCGCAGAGGCAGGGCGATAACCCCCACAATCAGGAACGGTGCTAGCAGTTTCAACCACATGTAGGGTATTGTACCCTTGATCGCAAATCCTGTCAAGTCCAGACAAGAAGCATTCGCCCAGTTATGGGTGAATCACCTGCTGACCAGTCCCGAGCGTGCTGACCACCCCAACGCACACTGCCGCGATTAATGCCAGCATAATGGCAAATTCTACAGCAGTGGGGCCATCTTCCTTCTTCAAAAAACTAACCAACAACTTGAGAGAGTAAATCATGGATGAGTACCTGTACAATCATTGTTTCTCAGATGGGCAAGTATCTTTTAACTTATTCAGCCGCCGGATTTCAACAAAAATTCGCGAAATACGTTCAAGTTTGCGTGTTTCCTGCAGATTCAATTGCCATGCTTAAACAATTCAGAAAATAGCCGAAAAAACTCTTGGCATTACAGGAATTAACGCCGAAACAGTTGTCTGGCTTTCAAACAGATGTCAATTGCCTGGAAAAGTAACTTCCAAAATTGAAAAATCGTCGTTCAATGTGGGTGCGTGGGACATTTCCTTGACATGGAGAAACAATTTTTCCATCAGATCAGCTTGCAGTTCGCTGGAGCCGTTTGTCAAATAATCGGCGAACTCATTGTAGTTCCACATACTGCCATCAGGCCGTTCGATTTCAAATACCCCATCACTGAAGACCCAGATTTTTGCATAAGGATCCAGCACCATTTCTTCGGTGGGAAAATCCCAATCAGGGATCATCCCCACAGCGAAACTGGTTTTGCCAAAGGGTGCCATCTTTGCTTCCCCCATCGTGGGGCCTTGCAGCACCAATGGCAGTGGGTGTCCGCCATTAGAAAACTTTAATACTCGTGTCGAAACCGTGTACACGCCATACCAAATGGTGAAGTATTTCTCATTTTGCTTTTCCATCTGGAAAACATCATTCAAGCGCCGAAGCACTTCGCCGGGCTGGGAGAAATCGGTATCCTGCAGCGAGTGATTCGATATCACATTTCCTGCCGAAACCGCCAGCAGTGCGGACCCAACCCCGTGCCCACTGACATCGAGCAGGTAAATCGCAAACTGGTCTTCGTTTAGCCAGAAATAGCCAAACATATCACCAGCTAGCTGACTGGAAGGCACAAATTTCCAACGAACGGGGATCGGTTCGTTCTGTGGTGGGGGCAACAACGACCGCACGTAGCGTGCTGCCTGGGCCAGTTCGTCGGCCATCTTCTTTTCCGCAACGGCCAGTTGCTGAAAAGCCAGATCGCGTTCCTGTTTGCTGCGAAAAGCCGCCGCATGATATTTGACACGTGCGACCAGTTCCAGACGGTCAGGGATTTTTACCAGATAGTCGTTGGCACCCAGTGAAAACGCCTTGGCTTTCACCGTGGCATCCTCTTTACTGGACAGCACGATCATGGGAGTGTCCCGCGTGGTGGGGTTGACGCGGTAATATTTCACCAGTTGCAACCCATCAATGTCGGGCATCACCAGGTCCTGCAGGATTACTTGTGGCCGCACCTGGTTGGCAGTGGGGATTGCCTGAGCCGGATCGGCACAAAAATGAAAATCGATCTGCGGAATATCTGCCAGCATGGAACGAATCGTCTCCCCCACGATCGCCTGATCGTCCACTAACAACACCGTTGTGGGAGCCGTTGATTCCAGATCCATGAAGATTTCCTAATTAACCGTCGCCGCAACAAATGAATTATTTCTCATGATCACATTGAACTACTTCACACCCAGTTTTTCCCGCAGGTGCTTCTGGGCCAGTTCAAGCACGCGATCGGTAAAGTGGGGCACATCCACCTTGTTATTTTTCTGCACGATATCTTTGGCACGCTGATAGCGAAGGTAACCCAGACGTTCCTCCGAATCCATTTCGATGAGAAAACCTTCATTTGGACTTACACCCCACTCATCGGTTTCTTTCATATCGGGGTAGCGGTGGATATTTTTTTCACTGGGACGCCAATAAGTATCAGTGGTCAATTTTACTGCAGTGGGTGGTTCGCTGTTCAGCCGAATAATCTTCTGCACCGATCCTTTCCCATAAGAACGTTCCCCCACCACGATGGCACGGTTATTGTCCTGCAGTGCGGCAGAAACAATTTCACTGGCACTGGCACTCATGCGATCAACCAGCACCACCATGGGGCGTTCATTGGCGGGTTCGAACATGGTATCACTTTCTTTGGCATCCCACGACCGACCACGGCCGTTGCGGTCTTTGGTGCTGACAATTTTGCCTTTGGTCAAAAACAGATCGCTCACATCAATGGCACTGGTCAACAGCCCACCGGGATTCCCACGCAAATCGAGAATCAGGGCTTTTGCACCCGCTTTTTCCAGTTCCTCAATCGCCTGTTTCAAATCATCCAATGTGGGATCGGTAAACTGCAGTACGCGAATATACCCAATTCCGTTCTGACGATCGACGAACCAGTTCCATTTCGCCAGATCGTTGGGCAGTCTTTCGTATCCATAAACAGTTTTCACCGATATTTTTGCCCGCGTCAGGGTGACGGTGCGTTCCTTTTTATCGCCTTCGCTGACCACGGTCAGATTCACCTTGGTGCCCGGTTCGCCGGTAATCAAGGGTAGTGCTTCATCAATCGTAATCCCTTCAGCAGATTTATCATCAATTTTTAATATAAAATCTCCCGCCTGGATTCCTGCATCGAATGCTGGCGTGCCTGGCATCGGACTGGTCACCATCAACAGGCCCGTTTTCAGGTCCTGCGTGATCTGAATTCCGACTCCACCAAAATTTCCTTCTGTCTGGGTCTCAAATCGCTTCAATTCTTTATCGTTCATGTACCCGGAATAGGGGTCCAGTTTGCCCAGCCCCTCGTTGATCATGTCTTCGACTAACGCACGTTTTTGCTCGTCGTTCAGTGGCCGCACGTAATGCTGGTCGACTTCGTTCAGCACATCAACGAAGGTGCGTACCAGTTGATAGTCTTTATCGCGATTTCGAGGTGCGGTCAGCGTCAGGGTAGCAAAACAGAGCACCGCAAAAGGAATGGCAAGCAACCAACTCAGCGACCAACGTGACATTTGATACCCCTAAATACCGACCAGTAAACAGTTTAGCCGATTTCATGAAAACTGCAAAGACCAGTGCCAGATGGGTAATGCGGGGGCATCAAATGAACTACATATCATTTACCGATAAGAAATTAATGATTAGTAATGCTGTTGGAGACATAATGGGCGAATTGTTTGACAGCAAACTGCCGAAAGTGTACAAAAGCAGACCGGTAAGAAATATTCCGGTGCGTGGGAAACGTGGCACCGGCTTCCAGCCGGTGTTGGAAGAAGATCAGCGGCAGGATGCCGCTGCCACGGGAGATGTGAAAAGTGGCACTGGCTTCCAGCCGGTGTGAATAATTAATCAGCGGCAGGATGCCGCTGCCACATGTTTAAGCACACTCAGGAGCCCAAATGGCAGAGAAAGAGACCAACAACAGCGACCTTGCCTTTGCAGAATCGCTATGGAAGGCCGCAGATACCCTGCGTGGGCAGATTGACGCTGCCGAATATAAGCACGTGGTGCTGGGTTTGCTCTTCCTGAAATACATTTCCGACAGTTTTGACTATCGCCGCGAAACTCTCAAACAAGAACTGGAAAAAGATGGCATCAAAGGGGTGCAGTTAGAACGACTGTTGGAATCTCGCGATGAATACGCCGCCGAAAATGTCTTTTGGGTGCCACCCGAAGCCCGCTGGCAGCACTTACTGAGCCAGGCGACCCGTCCAGAAATTGCCACGCTGATTGACGATGCGATTCTGGCAGTAGAACGCGACAATCCCAAATTGAAAGGGAAACTGCCTCGTGATTATGCCCGTCGTGGCATCGAACCACAGAAAATGACGAAGCTGATCAATGAAATCATTGCGAATATTGGCTTCAAGCAGAATAGTAACATTGCCCGCGATACGCTGGGGCGTGTTTATGAATACTTTTTGGGCAAGTTTGCACTTGCGGAAGGTAGGTTAGGGGGTGAGTTTTACACGCCGCGTTCCGTCGTGAGGGTGCTGGTGGAAATGCTCGAACCATTCGATGGCCGTGTCTACGACCCCTGTTGTGGTTCTGGTGGCATGTTTGTGCAAAGTGAAAAGTTTGTGAAAGCACACAACGGACAACAGACCGATATTTCGATTTTTGGGCAGGAATCGAACCCTAACACCTGGCGTCTGGCCCATATGAACCTGGCGATCAATGGTATAGAAGCGAAACTGGGTGAACAACCTGCCGATACCATGTTGCGCAATCAACATGTTGACTTAAAAGCAGATTTCGTGATTGCCAATCCTCCCTTTAACGTATCGGACTGGTCCGGCGAACTGTTACGTGGGGATAAACGCTGGGTTTTTGGCGATCCACCTGTTGGTAACGCGAACTATGCCTGGATTCAACACTTTATCTATCATCTGGCTTATCCCAATGGTCGTGGTGGCGGAACTGCTGGCTTTGTGATGGCCAATGGCTCGTTATCTTCCAATACGGGTGGGGAAGGTGAGATTCGCCGCAAGATTGTGGAAGCCGATCTGGTGGATTGTATTGTGGCTTTGCCTCCTCAATTGTTTTTAACCACTGGTATACCAGCCTGCCTCTGGTTTGTAACGCGTGATAAAACGGGCAAGAATGTCCGCAAGGGCACACCCAACCGCAAGCAAGGCCGCAAAGGGGAAACGCTCTTTATTGATGCCCGCAAACTGGGAACCCTGCAAACTCGCGTTTTAAGAGTTTTAACCGGGATTGAGGATACGGAATGTGTGCCCGGAACCAGTGATCCGCTGCCCGATTCGGACGTGGGCCGGATTATCTATGCCTATCGCCAATGGCGTGGTGAAGCAGCACCGGAATGGTGGGATGATTACCGTGGCACCGGCTTCCAGCCGGTGAACAAGAGCAAGAAAAAACAGCGGCAGGATGCCGCTGCCACGTGGAAGTTTGAACCAATTCCTGGCTTTGCCAAACCTGCCACGATTGAAGAGATCGCCAAACATGGGCACGTGCTGACTCCAGGCCGCTATGTCGGTGCGGAAGAGTTGGAAGAAGATGCAGAACCATTTGCCGAAAAATATCCACGCCTGGTAGAGGAGTTGGAGGAGTGTTTGACCGAGGGGGAGCGATTGGCTCAGACAATCCGCGCAACGCTGAGGTCCCTTAACCATGTCGAATGAGAAATCGGAAGCTCTTGAGATAGTCGTGCCGTCTGGATGGGAGTGCGCTCGTCTAGATGAATTGTTGGACGAAGAGCGCGGCATCTCGTACGGAATCGTACAACCTGGTAATCACGAAGTTGGTGGTGTTCCGATTGTTCGCGTTAACAACATCCGCGGTGGCAGACTGTTGACAGATGACGCAATGCGCGTGTCTGCTAAAATCGAAGCTGAATATCGGCGCACTCGACTACGCGGCGGTGAACTTCTTCTATCGTTGGTTGGAACTCTAGGGGAATACGCAGTAGTGCCGCCGTCGCTCGCAGGATGGAATGTGGCGAGGGCAGTCGCAGTGATCCCGCTGCGCGACGGCATCGATCCCAACTGGGTAGCAATGTGCCTTGGCTCGTCGGAGCTCCAATCGCTCATGCGTGGCTGGGCAACGACTACCGTGCAAGCAACGCTGAATCTCCGAGACGTTCGCCGTTTGCCAATTCTCCTTGCTCCCGAGCCAAATCGATCGGAGATCACGCGGGTGGTTAAGCACCTCGACGACAAGATTGAGCAGAATCGCAAGACTGGGAAGAAGTTGGAGGAGTTGGCGCGGGCGGTATTCAAGGCGTGGTTTGTGGACTTCGAACCAGTCAAGGCCAAAGCCGCCGGTGCGACCAGCTTTCCGGGGATGCCTGCTGAAACCTTCGCCACCCTGCCCACGCAGTTTGTCGATTCCCCCCTCGGCCCCATCCCGGAGGGCTGGGAGGTGGGTACGTTGGGCGATGCTGTTACTTTGTCCAAACAGCAGGTTAAGCCACAGGCACACGCTGATGAAACGTTCGAACATTTCAGTATTCCTGCTTATGACGCTAGTGCTAATCCTGTTAGTGAACTGGGCGGCACCATCATGAGCAATAAGTTTAGTGTCGTGCCCGGATGTGTTCTTTTTTCTAAGTTGAATCCACGTATACCGCGAATTTGGCTGCCGCCACTTCCGGGCGAAGTTCGTCAGATTTCTTCCACTGAATTTCTTGTTCTTGTTCCGAATACTGGCTGGACTCGTGAGTTAGTTTGGTGCCAGCTTTCACAGGATGCCTTCCGGGATATTTTGACGCAAGGCGCATCGGGTACATCGAATAGCCACCAAAGAATTCGCCCTCAAGATTTTATCAACGCACCAGTAGTAATTGCAGCTCCAAGCATTCGTCATGCGTTTTCGGAAATAGTAATTCCGCTCTTCCTGCTTCGAGAACAACAACATCAAGAATCCCGCAAACTTGCCGAACTTCGCGATTATCTGCTGCCCCGATTACTCTCAGGCAAGGTGCGGGTGAAGGCCGCACTTGATAAAATGGACAGTCACGGTGTCACACAATGAGGCGTGCCACCAGCGGAGAGCACCATGAAAGCCCATGCCGAAGCCGCCGTAGAAGCCCTGGCACTCGACCATTTTCAGGCATTTGCCAACCAGATCAGCACTGGCACCGCGCTGGATGATCGCCAGGAACGGGCCAGCCCCACCAGCACGATTCTGGTGGCACGTGCAAAAGCAGCCATCCAACAACTGAACCCCCATTTGCCAGATGAAATTGTTACGGCAGTGGTCAATTCGCTTTCCCGCCCACCGCACCCCACGTTGGTTGAAAATAATCGCTGGTTGTACCAACTGCTGACTGCTGGGGCACCAGTGGAATACAAAGACAGCCGCACCGGGGAACTGCGCGGCGGTCTGGCACGTTTGCTTGACCACGATCAGCCAGAAAATAATGAACTATTGGTTGTGCAGCAGCTTAGTATTCAATCGGCCAACGGCAAAACGATTCGCCCCGACCTGATTCTGTTTGTGAATGGCCTGCCGCTGGTGATTATTGAATTAAAAGACCCCGCAAACGCCACCGCCGACCTGAACAGTGCGATTGATCAGTTGGAACGCTACAAGACAGCCGTGCCCGAACTGTTTATCCCTAATTTGCTGCTGGTAGTGAGTGATGGCCTGCTGACCCGCGTGGGCAGTATTACCAGTGGCAAGCAACGCTTTACCCCCTGGCGACCTGCCGCCGGTGGTGAACCCACACTGGAAGCATTGATTAAAGAATTGCTTCATCCCACAGCGTTGCTGGATTATCTGGTGTCCTGTGTGGCGTTTGAAGAAGACGCCCGCGGTAACATTGTGAAGAAAATTGCAGGCTATCACCAGTTCCGGGCCGTGCGAAATGCCCGAAAGCAGATTATTGCAGCTGTTTTGGCAGACAATCAGCGGCAAGATGCCGCTGCCACAGGTATAAAAAGTGGCACCGGCTTCCAGCCGGTGTTGGCAGTAGTTCAGCGGCAAGATGCCACGGGTATTCAAATTCGACAAGGCGCATATCTTCCGCACTGGACACGCGAGGGCGCTGTTTACGCTGTTACATTCCGGCTTGGAGATTCTCTCCCGCAGTCCGTCCTGTTAGCCTGGAAAAAAGAACGTGATGCAATCGTCAATCGTTCTATTGAGATGAACAGGCAGCTAACGCAAGAAGAAGAGCGCAGAATCGACCAGTTATACTCTGAGAAAATTGAAAGCCATCTTGACGTTGGTAATGGCAAGTGCTGGATGCAACAGCCAGAAATCGCTGAACTAGTTGAACGATCACTGAAACATTTTGATGGAGTCCGTTATCGACTACTCGCATGGTGTGTCATGCCTAACCATGTACATGTCGTTGTGAAACCAAACCCAGGCAACTCACTTTCGGAAATTACCCATTCATGGAAATCGTTCACGGGTACTGAAGCAAATCGTCAACTTGCGAGGAAAGGTGTTTTCTGGCAGAAAGAGTCTTATGACCACATTATTCGTGATGTCGATGATCTGGAACACGCAATCTGTTATGTGTTGGATAATCCAAGAAAGGCAGGGCTGACTGATTGGAGGTGGGTAGGGTCTGCGCCTGATATCATGGCGATTGTGACTGAAAGTGGCACCGGCTTCCAGCCGGTGTTGGCAGACAATCAGCGGCAAGATGCCGCTGCCACGGTAAACAGCACGGGTGTGAATAGTGGCACCGGCTTCCAGCCGGTGTTGGCAGTCAATCAGCGGCAAGATGCCGCTGCCACGGTAAACAGCACGGGTGTGAATAGTGGCACCGGCTTCCAGCCGGTGTTGACAAAACGTCAGCAGAATAATGCTGCAATGACGGGAAAATGCGGTGGGGTAATCTGGCATACCCAGGGTTCCGGCAAAAGCCTGACCATGTTGATGCTGGCAGGCACTCTGGTGCGGGCTGCCGAAATGGCCAACCCTACGGTGCTGATTGTCACCGACCGCAACGATCTGGATGATCAACTGTTTGATACCTTTGCAATGGGCCGCGGACTGTTACGGCAAGATCCCATTCAGGCAAATAGCCGCGACCATTTACGGGACCTGCTCGACCGAGCCAGTGGCGGAGTCATTTTCACCACGATGCACAAGTTTACTGAATCGCACGGCAAGATCAGCGAACGCGCGAATATTGTGGTGATGGCCGATGAAGCCCACCGCAGCCAGTATGGTTTTGTGGAAGGTGGTGCTCGCTGGATGCGTGATGCCCTGCCGAATGCGACCTTTGTTGGTTTTACGGGCACTCCGTTAGTGCACACCGATACCACCACGAGGCAAGTATTTGGTGACTATGCCGATAAATACGATATTCGTCAGGCGGTGGAAGATGGTGCCACGGTACCGATCTATTACGAACCGCGAATTGTGAAACTGACGATTGACCGCAAAGGATTGGAGGAAGCAGAACGCCAGATTGCCAAAGTTGCCGAAGTAGATGAAAACGGCGAAAGCACGGAAGATGTGCGGATACCTGTGGAAGCACTGGTAGGTGCACCGGAACGGCTGGTGCGGGTGGCGAAGTTCATTGTGGAACATTGGGAACAACGCCGCACCGCAATGGAAGGGAAAGCGATGATTGTGACGATGAGCCGTGATATCGCTGCCCGACTTTATGAGGAAATTATTAAAATTCGGCCTGCGTGGCACGATGCTGCTGCAGATAAAGGTGTTTTGAAAGTAATTATGACCAGTGGGTCAAACGATACTGGCCCCCTCTTGCAGCACCAGTACACAAAATCCCAACGCGCGGCCCTGGCAGACCGCTTCAAAGATCCCGCAGACGCTTTTCGGTTGGCAATTGTGGTCGATATGTGGCTGACCGGGTTTGATGTGCCTTGTGCCCACACGATGTATCTTGATAAACCACTAGGTGGACACAATTTAATGCAGGCAATTGCCCGCGTTAACCGTGTTTATGGCGATAAACCAGGCGGGCTGATTGTTGACCTGATTGGCATTGCTGATCCCCTGGCCGATGCGCTGAATACGTATGCAAATGCCACTGGTGCCACAGATAAGCCAATTAAAGAACTGCAGGATGAAGCGATTCCCGCGATGATGACCGCTTACGAGCAGTTGCAGAATTTTTTCCACGGGTTTAATTACCTGGAAGCACTGGAAAAGGACTTTCGGCAGATTCTGCAAGTGTATCGGTGGGCAGTTGACCATGTGTTTAGCCCTGACCAAACAATCGGAGAAGAAACAGGCTGGAAACGGTTTCGTGGGATGGTGAAACGCCTCTCCCGGGCGTATGCCTTAGCAGTTCCACGGCAGGAAACAGTGGAAATTACTCCCCACCTGGCATTTTTTCAGCGTGTGGAGGTGATGGCTCGCAAGTTTCTTGCAGAGGAACGTGGCCCCACGGACAGCAGTCATGGTACCAGCGATGTTGACCTTGCCGTTCGCCAGGTATTGGGTGGTACCGTGGAAGCAGGTGATGTGATTGACCTGTTTGCTGCCAGCGGTTTTCCTCAGAAATCCAGATTAGATATTTTGTCTGATGAATTTTTGGAACGTGTCCGTGCGTTGGAACAAAAGAACCTGGCCTTGGAAACACTTCGAAAGTTGTTAAATGATCAGATTAAGATCAGCGAACGCACCAACCTGGTGCAGTCCCAGAAATTCCGCGAGGCACTGGAAAAGGCAATGTTGGGCTACACCAACAAGCAGATTACCACGGCAGAGATGATTTCGCAGTTGCTGGAGTTGGCCAAGTGGGTGCGAGAGGTGAAGAACCACGGCCAGGATTTAGGCCTGAATGCAGACGAAGTGGCCTTTTACGATGCACTGGCAGAGAACGGTTCCGCCAAAGAAATTATGAAGTCGGATCAACTTCGGCTGATGGCACGCGAACTGGCAGAAATTGTGAAAAAAATGCCCAAACTGGACTGGACCAAACGCGAAAACGTGCGTGCGGATCTGCGTCGCAAAGTTCGGCGCTTGCTGGCAATGTATGGTTACCCACCGGATCTTTCCGAAGATGCCACTCAGTTGGTGCTGAAACAGGCCGAGCTATCCACCGAAAATGGCGTGGAAGAGTGAAGTGACGGTCGTGGTGTTTCGTCTCTGCCAGCAGTTCTGCCTCTGAACAATTCCCCATTCCCCCACATACAAGTGGCAGATTTTGGCGAATGCTGTTGCCCACCGGGCGGGCGCTGTAAAATGCTTCTTTCGCAAGATTATCGTAATTGATGGGGTTTTGGGCATGAAGGTTCCTTTGAAATGGCTTGCAGAACATGTGGATCTCACCGGAATTGGCGTGGGGGAACTGTGCGAACGGCTCACCATTGCTGGCCTGGAAGTGGCATCGGTGCGGTTTTACGGCTTGCCAGTTCCTGCAGGCTTTCGTGTCAAGGTGGATGAACCCGGCCCCGTGTGGGAAACCGACAAAATTGTGGTGGCGAAGGTGCTGTCAATCGAAAAGCACCCCAACGCCGACAAACTGAAATTAGTCCAACTGGACTACGGCAAAGAAGCCCCACATCAGGTGGTTACGGGTGCCCCCAACATTTCTGTGGGCAGTTCCGGCCAAAAAGTAATACTTGGCCTTACAGATTGCACCTATTTTGATGGCCACGCCACCCCAAAGGTGCTGAAAACCCTCAAACCTGGCGTATTACGTGGTATTACTTCAGATGCGATGGTGATGTCTGAATACGAACTGGGCATCACCGAGGAACATGAAGGAATTATCATACTTGATGATGATGCACCAGTGGGGGCTTCGGCACAGGAATATCTGGGCGATGCGGTGCTGGAAATCGACATTCTGCCCAACATGGCTCGCTGTCTGGCGATTTCGGGCATTGCTCTGGAAGTGGCTGCGATTTTTGGCAGGCCATTGCTGAAAAAACCACTGCCTGCCCTGCCCACCACGTCGCACAGCGAGAAGATTGCGGTACAGATTGCCGATTCCAGCCTTTCGGGGCGTTACATGGCCACGGTGGTTGAAAATATCACCGTTCAGGATTCTCCAGGGTGGCTGAAACAACGATTAAAGTATGCGGGAATGCGGCCCATCAACAATATTGTGGATATCACCAACTACGTAATGCTCGATGTGGGGCAACCTTTGCACGCCTTCGATCTGGATGTTCTGCAACAGCGCGCAGGCGGGAAATCGCCCACCATTACTGTGCGGCCAGCCACTGTGGGCGAAAAAATGACCACACTGGATGAGCAGGAATGCGAACTGACTACCGATAATCTGGTGATCGCCGATGGTGCAGGTCCACTGGCACTGGCTGGGGTGAAAGGGGGCTTGAATTCCGGCATCACTGCCACCACGAAGCGGATTTTGCTGGAGGCAGCCTCGTTCGATCCGGTGTCCGTGCGGAAAACTGCCCGCAAATTCAACCAGTTCACCGATGCCAGCACCCGCTTTACCCGTGGGGTGCATTCCGAACTGGTTCCCGTTGCCACTGCAAGTGCCTGTCAATTATTTACCGAACTCGCAGACGGCACTGTCAGTGGGCCTGCTGTGGATGTTTATCCTGCACCGATGATTGCCAGAACCATTGATCTGCAGGAAACCGAAATTGCCCGCCTGCTGGGCATTGTGATCCCACCTGCTGAAGTGGAGCGGATTTTACAGGCCCTGCAATATTCCTGCACCCGCACACCCGGTGGTTGGCAAGTTACCGCACCCAGCAACCGCCTCGATATCCAGTCCGGTGCGGCCGATCTCATTGAAGATATCGCCCGCATTTTCGGCTACGATCGCCTGCCTTCCCGCCTGCTTTCGGGGGAATTGCCGCAGCAAAGTGGCAATCGGGCACTGGATCTGGAAGCCTCTCTTCAGGATAGTCTTGCCCGCCTGGGCCTGCAACAGGTCATCAATTATTCGCTGACCAATCCGGAAGTGGAATCTCGCTTTGGCTGGATGGGTGAGGCGGTTTCGTTGCTGAATCCGGCAAGTTCAGAACGCAGCACCATGCGACGCACGTTACTGGCTGGGTTGATGGAAAACCTGGAAGTGAACCTGAAACACTGCAACACCGTGAAGTTGTTCGAAACCGGTACGGTTTTTTATCCCACAACGGGTGGTGGTTTGCCTGCAGAACCGAAGAAACTAGCTATCCTGCTCACTGGGGTGCGGCAGCAATCGGGCTGGAATCAGCCGGAAAACCCCACTGATCAGTTTGGTTTCTATGATTTAAAAGGAATCTGCGAACGATTATTAGAAAGCCTTCATATTTCTGGGGCAGAATATCGTCTCGCACCACCCTGTGCGTGGCTTCACCCAGCCCGCAGTGCGGAATTGGTGATCAACAATTCGGTTGTGGGCACATTTGGCGAAATCCACCCCAAGGTGGGTTTGGCTTACAAAGTAACCGACCGCACGGTGTTGGCAGGAGAATGGGATCTCGATCTGCTGCTGCAGGCTGTGCCAGAACGGTTTGCATATCGTCCTATCCCCTTATTCCAGGCTGGTTTGCGCGATATTGCGATTGTGGTGGATG
The DNA here is from genome assembly GCA_041399155.1 of Zavarzinella sp. Lineage (NCBI taxonomy): Bacteria > Pseudomonadati > Planctomycetota > Planctomycetia > Gemmatales > Gemmataceae > Zavarzinella > Zavarzinella sp. Next base: position 744,163 of record JAWKTI010000002.1, on the reverse strand, counting down.
CCCAGGTCAGCCATGAACAGATGGTGCAGCAGATCCGCACCGCAGGCGGGGAATTATTAACAGATATTCATCTTTTTGATGTATACACTGGCAGTTCAATTCCGGAAGGGAAGAAAAGCATGGCATTCGCCCTGCGCTACCAATCTTGGGAAAAGCCGTTGACGGATAAAGAGATTGATAAGGCCCACCGCAAGATCGAAGACCATGTGAAAAAACAATTCCAGGCCACCATCCGCGGGAAGGAAGGGTAATCTGTTTCTGACCGGGGAAATAATACTAATTCAGGCACTCCGCATAGAGAGCCTCAAACTCTGGAGACTTTTGGGTGGCTTCACCTCGCAGCTCACGCAATAGTTTCTTCTCACGCTCATCCACGCGACCGTCGGCAAAGATCATCTTTCTCAGCCAATCGGTCTCCTCCGCACTGATTGCACCGTCTTCAAGCACATGGTCTTTAATTGCCTTGAAGAAAAACTTCTCGAAGCCGGGTGAAACCCTTTCCACCCTTTTGTGCAGTTCGATGAGGAATTCGGCCTCCTCACGATCAATCCGACTGTCAGCATACAGCAGGTCTGCAAGCAGCGCTAGTTCCGCACTGTTGATGCGTCCGTCGGCCAGTAATTTCTCTTTCAGTTCACGGGTTAATCTCATGATAATTCTCTAATAACTGGGTTCGTTTTGAAAGACTCACTTAGTTCACAACTGCAATTCCATGGGTGCGTTGCCGCTGGCGAAGTCGGTCACGGGCAATTCGCCTGCGTACTGTCTGTCCCAACCGGCCAGCTGCACGATCAATCAGGTTGGTGAGATCACTATCTTTGTCCTCGACTACTATCTGGCCTAGCCCCAGGACCTCTGCTACGATCTGGCACCTCTTGTCAACTCCCCCACGCGGGCCATTCATGTCCGACAGGTACACGTCTACCCGCCCTACTCGGTTATTCAGCCTTGTCAGAGAGAATTTGAAACGACGTTCGAACAGCATCCGGGCAGAATCATCCACTTTTAAACCACGTACATGAATCTCGATTCTCATGGTCTTCTCCTCGGTTTGAGTTACTTGTTCTGTGAAACACAATGAATTATTACACGCTGTGTACAATGAGGACAAATAGATAATACGCCTGAAATACCAAGAAAAAAACGATAGGTAGAGTCCATGCACTGGATGAACTACAACCACCTACATTACTTTTGGATCGTCGCAAGGGAAGGGAGCGTGACAGCGGCATCGGAAGTCCTCGACGTGTCGCAGCCAACGATCAGTAGCCAGATCAAGGAACTTGAGAAGTCGATGAAAGCAGAACTGTTTGAGAAGAGCGGCCGAGGGCTGATCTTGACAGACACCGGCCAGGCGGTGTTCCGGTATGCCGAGGAGATATTCGCGCTGGGTGGCGAACTGATGGACATGATCAATGGAAGGCCCATCGGTCGCCCAGCAAGGTTGAGAGTAGGCATCGTGGATGTAATGCCCAAATTGATCGCCCACCTGCTTTTAGAGCCAGCATTGCGTTTACCAAACCCGGTACGGGTAGAGTGCTTAGAAGGAAAGCTCGAACGACTTACTGCAGATTTAACTATCCACAATCTCGATTTAGTACTCTCGGACACACCGTTGCCCCAGAATCTGAAAGCAAAGGTATACACCCACCAGTTGGGTGAGTGTGGCGTGGTCATCGTTGGCAAAACGGAACTTGCTGACTCGCTCGCGGACGGTTTTCCAGGTTCCCTGGATGGGGCTCCGTTTCTGTTGCCTGTTGTCGGGACAGCATTACGACGGAATCTCGACCAGTGGTTCGACAAAGTGGGCATACGGCCGGAAATCAGGGGAGAGTTTGAGGACAGTGCGCTATTGAAAGTGTTTGGCAGAGCAGGTGAAGGGATATTTGCTGTGCCTACAGCGGTCGAGTCAGACGTATGTCAGCACTATGAGGTAAAGCGGATTGGCGGTCCCACCGGGCTGAAGGAGCAATTCTACGCGGTATCTGTCGAGAGGAAGTTGAAGCACCCGGCAGTAGTAGCCATTTCAGAACGTGCACGCATTAGCTTGAAAATTCCACCTGAAGAGTGACCATGTCAAACGACTCACAACATCAAAAAACGTGATATGTTCGCACGAAAACCCAACTCTAACAGAATTCTGAAGCGTATTCATCATAAACTTCTGCAGAATTCAAGGATTTTGCAGATTGATTGATGATTTCGTCGCTGGAATCTGATATCCAAATTACGACATAGGCAATGCCCTCAAATGTGCCGTCATTTCGAAGCGACATCAATGCGTTGAGTAGCGTTTTATTAATTGATGGCGCTAAATACTCAACAGCTCCATCGTCATCTTGCTGTTTGGTTAGTGTCTTAAATTCGGACAGAATTGACTTGAGTTCAGCATTTGTCGCTTCAAACCCATCATGAACGTAATTTTGCCATTCATCGACCGAGTAACGGTAGTAAGGTTTTTTCTTATTCTCTTCGTCGATGTCTGATTCGCAGTTAAAAGCCACCGCAAATGAAGTAGGATCAAATTCTGTGGCGTAGTCTGGTGGCATCGCAGCATATCCATAGAAGCTCACGCCCGACTCTCGCAGAGAGACAATGTGCTGCTTGATGTCAGAAATGACTGCGGTAAGCAAGCCACCAAAGCCTTCGTTGAGAAACGCAGAAAGTTTGTTATTGATCATGAAATATTCCCCAACGGGAAAAGGCTGCCAAGGCAGTCTTTCCGAAGTGACGACTGTTTCAATCGTTGTAAGGCTACCACAAATGCACGTTGGTTGCAAACAATCGCAAACCAATAACACCTATTTTTTGATTTCGGACATCATTTCCTGGAAGGCAAGGAATGGGAATTGGCCTTCATCAGAATCAGCATGTGCCCGATTTCGGATCGAATAACAGCAGTACTCATCGCTTGTAAATACCCATCCCAGTTCTTCATCATTTTCCCAGCGGTAGTTTCCGTCAGCCACATTGAGGGGTATTTTGAGTGCAATTGGTAACCCGAGTGCCAATTTTGCTTCTTCCGTTTGGATTTGCAATTGCTGGCGTGCATCTTCATCCGGAAGCCCAACAAAATGGCACAACAACAGTAGCGGAAGGTGTCGGTTTTCCCAGCGTGGATCATTTCTAACCCAGTACTCCAGGAGTGCGTCTAACTCTTCAAACTTCAAACAGTAAGGATGCCATCTCGCAAGATCCCACCAACCCATCGTATGCTTTGTTGAAGATCGTCGATCTTCTAAAAAGATGCTGATGTCACACCCATCCACATCTGGTTGATAATTGATCTTAATTGAAAACACTGGTCCACAGGAAAATGAAAACTCTGCGACACGATAGGTAACGGAGACTTCTTCGTTGTTGTGTTTGAAAGAAACTGTTTCTTCGCGCACTGGGATATCTTTTGAAAGATTATCCAACTGAGCACTTAATTGGTCTTTCGAGATATTCTTTGGTTCACATGTAAAATATGGCTGCCAGAATGCTTCTGATAAGAATTCAGGATTCATCTGTACCTCCTATCTGTTAGTTAAGTGAACTGGTTACAGCCAAATAGTTTACAATCGATCGCTAACCTATGAAACAAGTTTCGCGTGCTTGATGGAACCTGTAATACACCTTACCGAACAACGACGGTGACCTGGTAGTCGCGGGAGGCACCGCTTTGGTCGGTGATCCGCATCGTCGCGCGGTATTGTCCACTAAGTTGATAGGCATAGTAGGCAAAAGGAGAGCTTCCCACCGTATCGAAGGTGCCATCACCATTAAAATCGTATGAGTAGGTGAAGCCGGCAGCAGTATCGGTGCTGGAAGGATCGGACACGGTGCGGAACCAGAACAACGTGGGGACCCCACGTCGCACCACGCGGTTGGGGGCAAAAATGGTGGCAGTGGGTGCTACCGCGTTGATCTGTACGGTCGTTGTTGCGGTGGTGACGTTCGTACCGTCAGAAACCCGCAGTGTAATCAGGTAGATCCCTGCCCGCCCCAGGCCGAGGCGATTCAGATCGGCATTTGTGAAGGTTACCTGAGCACCGGTGGCCTCCGCAACGCCATCACCATTGAGATCCCACTGGTAAGTCAGGAACTGGTTATCCACGTCACTGGCGGTCGCACGTAAGGTCAGGGAGTTGCCCTGATTCAGAACGTAAGGCCCACCAATATTGGTAACAACTGGTGGCTGATTGGTGGGGATTGGCACGGGTGTGGGTGTTGGAGTGGGCGTCGGTGTCGGCGTGGGGACAGGCGTGACATCGGGTGGCAACGTTGTCGAAGGCGGCAAAAATGGTGCCGAGAACAAGCGACTGATGAAGGCACTGCCAGTGCCACCATTCAGCACAAAACTATCTACCCCAGGGTCAAAATCGCTGGTGCCAGTGAATTGCCCAATCAGCGAGACATTCCCGGCAATATCCGAAGCCAATCCGGTAGCGATTGTCGCCCCACCCAGCGAGCCGATTTGCCGTAATCCGGTCAGGTTGCCGGAAGTGTTCAACCGCACCACGGCTGTATCGGTGCCAGTCCCTGCATTCAGAGGAACGTAGTATTGCCCTGGATCGAAATCTGCAATTCCCGTGAAACTGATGGCAGAGTGAGTATTGCCAATATCATCGACTGCCAGATCGGTGAGATTTTCATCACCGGCACCACCAAATCCACGCACCCAATAAGGATAGCCATTGAAGCTGGTTTTCAGCACGAATGCATCTACGCTGCCAGAGTTGCTACTAAAATCAACCCCGGGCACCTGAAAATTGTAACTACCTTTCGCATTCCCACCGACGTAAATGTTACCGACGGCATCGGTCATCACAGCAGTGGCTTCCGAAAATGCCCCTGCAGTGGTGCCACTTTGGTTGGGTGCCAGCACCCAGTTCCAGAGGCCGTTGGGGCTGAATTTGCTGACAAAGGCATTGCCACTGCCACCATTAAACACGGTGGTTCCGGCAGTGGGGTCGAAATCGGTCTGGCCTTCATATCGGCCCACGGCAATCACGTTGCCCAACACATCCGTTGCCAGACCACGCACCGCAACGGTGCCAGTAGATTCAATGGTATTGACCCACTGATAAATACCATTGGTGCTTAATTTCCAGACGAAACCGGATTCTGCTGCAGACGTGTAATTGGCTACACTAAATGCAGGATTGAAGTCAGCCGTACCATTGTATGTTCCGCCGACAAAAACGCTTCCTAGTTGATCTACGGCCACGCTGCCGGCTTCCGAAGTGCCACCAACGGCTTCCGCCCACTGGAAGGTACCGTAGTAGCCAATTTTCGCAACAAACGCAGATCCACCTGTTGCGGCGGTGCGGTTTGCCACACCTGCAGGTGAAAAATCGAAGTCTGCAGTGCCCTGGAAAGTTCCGGTAATGTAGGCGTTCGCGGCTCCATCGAAGGCGATATCAACACCCGTATCATCACCTGCCCCACCAAAGGATCTGGCCCAGATCAGTTGGCCCTGAGGGCTATATTTTGCTGCAAAAGCATCGGTGCCACCATTGCTGAGCAGAACATAGCGCCCACCAGCGGGGTTAAGGTTTACCGAACCCTGAAAAGTGCCGGATACATACAGATTGCCCAATGGATCAGCAGCCACGCGGGGTGTTCCCACAATCCCAATGTCTGGAATTGCCAGTGCGTACCGCAAATCAGCGGGTGTTTCGCGACTTTCCAGATTTTCTAAATGCAGTCGAGTAGATCGTAGATTTCCCACGTTGTGCCGCCTCCATGTCACCCAGGGTGGGTACATATTTGTCGATAATTGGTGGCGGAAATACCCGATCTGCAGAAGAGATCAAGGTCAAACGGTTAAAATAGTATACCTTTGTATATTAAACAAGCCATCCTTAAGAATACTTGCTTAGGATATCAGCAGATCAACAAACTTAACCCACAGAGCTGTGCGTGCGACCACAATGGTCAGTAGAAGTGCCAGCGCCATAATTGCAAATGAGATGGTGAACCACTTATCGAACTTTCTCGTCACCAGCATGCGGAGCAGTACCAATGCCGCACCGATGAGGATGGTCAGCAGAAATGGCCCAAAAATTCGCTCCCAAGTTGTACCCTGGTAAGTGCGGCTAAACGCATCAATCCGTGCCAATGCTGCACTGAGTGCATTTAAGGTAGCAAACAGCATCATCGGACGGTGAATTTTGGGTTTTCGACGAAACCAGATACCTGCACCCACCATTGCTGCGAACAACAGAATGCCCAAAAAAGGAACAGCCATGAACTCTTTGCCAGAAAGTCCCCACAGTGCGAAACCAGGTGGCATTATGCTGGTTGACCGGACCGCTAACATCAAACCAGTAATGGTAATTGCGGTTGCGGAGAGAGCAGCCAACCGCCCAATGAACATGTGGGTGCGGTGGTAACGAGTGATAATCAACGTAGATTGAAGGCAGTACAGAATCATCCAGGCAGTCATGGATATCCCATGGATGTAAACCAGCGTTCGGATTGGCGGTGGTATTTCCCTACCTGGGTATGCTTTACCATCCAGATAAAAGGATTGAAAGCCAATCAACATCAGTACGAACATTAGAATGCCCGCACCGAGATAAAAATATCGTTCCGCTTTCATTTCATTATTTCCATGGAGTCACACCCGAACTGGGTGAGGAATCGCTCTGCTGTTATACGCAGCCATGATTTTCTTTCGAGTTCATTTGAAATTGCAACAAAAGACTGAAGTGTTTTCACCAGAATACGCACTAAAAGATGAAGGAGCACTCAAATTCAACAAGCCAGGGATAAGTGTTTCTGCTATTCTTTCGAAAGCTCAAACCAATCCGATTGGGCATCGATCGTCAATACGGTGACGGTTCGGCCAAGCAATGCCTGTGCCGCAGCTGCAGTGGGGCTTTGAGGATGCGTGGTCAGCACCAACACGGGTGATTTCAATGCACCGCGTGAGAGTTCCATCAATGCCGATGTGATATCGCCTGCAGGCCCACCTTTTTCAAGGGCCATAGCCCGCAACATATGTGGGATCATCCCGGGCCCAGGAGGGCCATCAATCGTTACAGGTTTTTCTCCTGCAATGATCAACGAAAGTGCCCCACCAACAGGCCGACGCCACTCGTAAGTCAGTCCCGCAGCCACAGAAAACAGGGATTCCAACTGCTCGAGTGCGGGCTGTTCTGCGGGCAATTGCAGATACGGTTCAATGATCAGCAGAATCCGTGACGGTGTGGATTCTTCAAACTCACGAACAATCAGTTTGTTGGTGCGTGCGGTAGCTTTCCAGTCGATTTTGCGGTAACCATCGCCGGTGCGATATTCCCGCAAACCATGAATTTCCAGGCCGGTTTCCATCATCCGGCGTACCTGGTGCCGTTCATCATCAGTTCTGGCCCAGGTCCAGCGAAGAAGGCCCCGCAATCGATCCAGATCGACGGTTGCTGGTCTGGGGAACACAATAATTTCATCACCTTCGGCAACGACATTACTTCGACGAACCAGTCCAAACGGCGAGCCATCCATCGCAAGCATCGGCACAATCAGATATCGCCCACGACGCGAAAAGCGAGCACGCACTGCTAATGTGTAGTTCATTCCAGGTGAGAGGCCACTGATCCACCAGGCACTAGAGACTCCACCGTAGCTCTCTACCACCAGAAAATCGCCCCGTGTGGTGCCTTGGCGGGTGAGGAGGATTTCCCATTCCCCCACTTCACCAGCAAATAGTGGTGGGATTGCCCGCCGAATGGCTCGAATTCCATGCAGTGACCTGCCAGCCTGAACCAGATTCAGCAGCCAGATTCCCAGCATGACATAACTGAGCAAAATGACCAGATTAATGCTTTTTACCACACCGACAACGAGAAATCCGAAGGCAGCGAGTAACCAGAGCACCCCTTCACGACTGAAGAAGCGGGCATCGACAATCTTGCGGCCAGTTTGTGAAATTATTCTCAGATTTGTGGGGGTGGGTGTGACCATGAACGATATGCAATCAAGCCTCGTGTTTGGCCAGTGTACTTTCCGAAGGCACTCGGATTTTCCAGGCTAAGCCAACCAACTGCAACCCGCGGATGAAAATGTAACTCGCATCAAACTGCCACCAACGCAGGCCGTGACGGGCCGAGGTGGGGAATGCGTGGTGGTTATTATGCCAGCCTTCGCCCATGGCTAGAATGCCAAACAGCACGTTGTTGGTGCTGCGATCTACCGGATAAGGCCGGCTGCCCCAGATATGGCAAACGGAATTGACGCTCCAGGTAACGTGGTGCACAAAGAAAATACGAATCAAACCACCCCACAGGAAGCCCAGCAGAGCTCCGGTCCAGGTGCCAGTGACCAGCCCACCAATCACGGTGGGGATTATCAGGCCAAGTGCTACCCAGAACACAAAAAGCTTGTTCACCAGCTTCAGCGAGCGACTTTTATTAATGTCAGGTGCGTATTTTTCAATTTCATTGTTGCCGTCGTAGAACGCCCAGCCGATGTGGGCATGCAGGAAGCCGCGCAGAAAGCCAAACAATCCCTTGCCACTGTGGTGCGGGGTATGGGGATCGTCCGCTTCATCGCTGTATTGGTGGTGTTTGCGGTGCATGGCCACCCAGTTGGCAATATTGCCTTCTACAGCTGCAGAACCCAGTGCCGCCAGAATAAACCGGACGGTGGATGTAGTTTCAAAGCTGCGGTGGGTTAACAGTCGATGGTAACCGACGGTAATGCCAATTGCTGTCACCAGATACATTCCGGCAAACAGGGAAAGTTCCAGCCAGCCAATGCCCCAACCCCACATGAGGATGATGGCGGCGATCAGTGCCAGGAAAGGAATCGCCACAACTGCTGAAATCAGCAATCGTTGTGGTAGAGGGACCCACTTTCGCTTGATCGGTGCAGGTGGTGGAACCAGATCGGCTACTGTGGGAAGGGGTAAACTAGGTGAAATCAATGCAAGTCCAGTCTTTCAAAGAAGTTACAACGCTTACTTTAATGGGATTCTGTTTTGTCTCGAAAAATTGATTTACCCAATGGCTAAACCGGATCGACGAGTCGCCTCAACACACCCCACCAACAATCACGCTTAATCTAAACTAAATTCAGTTTATTTTCCAGAGATTTATTTTCCAGAGAATCTTTGGAAAGTGGCATTTTTGTATAATCGATGCTTTTATCGGCGGAAACTGCTCAGCTCGTACAGACGCTTTTCCGCAGCAGTTACCCGTTGTGGGTTGGTATCGTGGTTCAGCACTTCTTTGTACATTTTTTTTGCCTGTTCCGTCATTTTCAGTTGAGTGTCGTAAATGATCGCTGCCCGATAGCGTGCGTCCGTAGTTGATGCGGGATTCCACTCAAAAGAGCGTTCGTAATAGGCTGCAGCCCGCAATAACTGTGGGTAGGGGGTGTATTTCTCATAAATTTCCCCCAAGTGGTAGGCAACGTCGGCAATTTTGTCCGATTCGTTGTAACGTTCCAGAATGGCCTGCAGCAGAATTTCAGACCGGCGTTGATTATCCAGATACTCCCAGCCAGTTCCTTTCCCCTTGTAATCCATTGCCTGCCGAAAAAGATTATTCGCTTCCGGAATGTTCTTTTTGGGCACCAGGGTGGGTGGGGGCACATCCCGCACATCCAAACGGTAGGAATATTTCATCATCCGGTGGAAAGAACGAATTTCTTCTTCCACCCAGCGAGTTTTTTCGATGTCGTTGGTGGCGATGTAATGTTTGCGCAATTGATTTAATGAATCAAGATACGATTTGCGGGCAGTGATCAGATTCTCTACGTACTCCACCTCGTTACCTTCGCCAGCCTTCGGTTCTTCATCGGTGGAATTTTTTGCTGGTTGACCTGTCAGTTGGGTGGTTACCAGGCCCACGCCGCCCGCTGCTGCCATCACCAACGCTACAAAATACCAGTTGATACTCACAGGTGCACTCCTACGGAGCTGAACCTGTAAGGCAGGCTCAGCCAGTTTGATTCGGGTCCAGTGCCTTCATTTCCGCCGATCCGGTGTGAATTCCGACTTTGCCGAAAATCATCCGACCAGCAGAAGTCTGAAGGACACTTGTCACTGTTACCGTGACATCATTACCCACTTGGTTGCGTCCCTGCTCAACAACGACCATCGTTCCATCATCGAGATAGCCGACACCCTGCCCTGGCTGCTCCCCCACCTTCACGACTTTAATGTGCAGGATTTCCCCAGGGATGGTGACTGTTTTCAGTGAATTTGCGATGTCGTTAAGATTAATGACCTGCACGCCTTGCAATTGAGCAATTTTGTTCAGGTTATAATCGTTGGTCACTACTCGCCCGCCCACTTCCTTGGCGTAAAGCACCAGTCGCTCATCCACTTTCCCTTTCACGCCTTCCATTACTCGTTCGGCATCATCCACAGTCAAGTCGATGTTGGCGTTGGTCTGCATTTTTTTCAGCATGTCCAACCCACGTCGACCGCGGTTGCGCTTCAACCGATCGGAACTATCCGCAACCGCCTGCAATTCCACCAGAACGAACTTGGGAACAATTAACTTGGCGTCGACAATATTAGTATCGCACAAATCAGCGATGCGACCGTCAATGATGACACTGGTATCCAGAATTAATGGCTTGGTGCCCTTCAACTGTTTGGAAAATTCGACATAAGGGATAATAAACCTAAATTCGTCCTTAGTCTGCACAAGCGTTGAAATCGTTATGTAGCAACAGACCACAGTGGTGAACAACCGCACCAGATTGGACGCAGGCTCACTATTTTCTACCCCCAGCCAACTGACAATGTAACGCTCCATGACCAGTGACAGCAACCAACCCAGTAGCAAGCCAAGCAACAGACCGAAGTAAAGTGCAGACAAGGTGGTGATCTGTTTATTGCGTTCGTACATGTCGGTAAACATGACGATTCCGCCGATCCCCAGCATGGCAACGGCACCCAGCGTAGAAATCAATCGGCGGTAAGTGAGGGCGGTATCGTCGAAGACGCTGAATGCAGCCACAGACATCCCGATTACCATGATGACGAACAGTCCGCGTAACAGCCATAGCAACATGGGAAAAACCTCGAAGGCCAGCATCCACAATGTGGGGAGAGCAATTTTTAATGAATTTATTAATAATGGGTCGAATTGAGAAGTTTTTTCTCAATTGTTACCAAATCAAGTGAAATATCTGCGGGAAATTCCACAACGAATGTGGGCGGAGGTACTACTCCGGCTGAACTGGCTCTGGTGCGGCGAGGTCTTTGATTATTTTCGTGGATGCGGTGCCACCATCGATGCTGAGACGGTTCACCGGTGCACTTCCGGGTGCTGCAAAGTTGGAAATCAGCCAAAGCCCACCGAAAATCAGTGCGACTGAGGCTGCCAACGACCAGCGACTAGGATTGCTGACAGGCGCCGAAGCAACTTCTGGCACCACATTGACAACGGGTGCCTTTGGCCAGTTTTTCGGTACCACTTCCTTGAAATGCCGTTGCAGCAGGCGTTCTGCAAGGATTTCCTTTTGCGGAAGATCGTGATGAGAGGGAGAGGAGGTCATTTTGCTACGCACAATTCAGGTAATATTGTTACAAAACCAGGTATTTCACCATCCAAACAGTCGACATGTAAATTACTTACCAATCAATTACTGTTTAGACACTATTTGATTCATCTGTCAATTATTGCTGTCACTCAATCAATGGAAGTCATTCCACCTTCTTCCAGGATTTCTGCTAGCCGGGCTCTGGCTCGGCTCAATCGCATATGCACTGCTGATGCCTGAATCCCCAGCACTTCAGCAATCTGGGCGGCATCATAGTCCAACGAATATCTAAGCGTCAGAATATCTCGATCCGTGGGGGTCAATTGCCCAAGCAGGCACCGCACCTGGGCAAGTGCTTCATTTTTTTCAAGAACATCCGGTGGCTGCATTTCGCCGGAGCGAATGCCTGTCATCGTCTGTGGGGCGGAGGTTCCATTACGCCGAAAAGCACTTTTCGCATAATCTTCAGCCAGATTTCTGGCAACCCGCACCAACCAGGCACGTGCATTCTGGATTTCTTCGCCCGCTTCCCACTGTTTCCAGAGGCGCATGTAGGCTTCCTGAACAATATCCAGAGCAAGATCGGAATCTGACCAGCGCGAATACGCCACTGCCCAGACTTCCCGATGAAATCTGGAATAGAGTTCATCGAATTCCTGCTGACGCTGTGCGGCTGTGGGAGGCATCGACTTCATCCACTTAACTTACCACCCGAGGCCGCTTTTCGACACGTCCTACACTAAAAAGACGATACACAGTTGTTACATTAACACAAAAGCTGGCTAATTCAGTTCGTTCATCTGATCTTCATCGAACCGTCGCATTTTTCTTGTATTCCACCACATGATGTGGTAAACTGCACATTACTCGATAGCCAGACAACTATCAGACTACCTGCCAGTATCCCTCACGGAATCATCCGCATGTTCCAACTCGATCTGGGGAAACACCCCCACCGCTACTGTGATGGCCAGACGCGGCGGTCATTTTTGACGCTTGGTGTGGCTGGAATGGCATCTTTGGGCTTGCCCAGCTTGCTGCAGGCACGCCAGACGGGCTCGCTGGCCAGCAAACAGACTTCATGCATCCTGATCTGGCTGGATGGTGGGCCAGGTCACATGGACATGTACGACATGAAGCCCGAAGCACCTGTCGAGTATCGTGGGCTATGGAAACCGATCCGCACCAAGGTGCCCGGATTTGATATTACCGAGTTATACCCAAAGCAGGCAAAATTAACCGATAAGTTCTCGGTGGTGCGCTCGTTGCACCACGATACTGGGGACCATTTTGCCGGTGCCCACCGAATGTTGACGACCAAAAACATGGGTGTCAGCGGTGCCAATAACCAACAGAAATTCCCCGGTATTGGTGCGGTGGTACAACGGGAATTAGGCCCACGTCAGCCGGGGGTGCCAGGTTACGTTGCGGTGCCGTATGGCATGAGCGTTGGCCTGCGTCCTGGTTATTTTGGCGGGCACATGCTCGGCCTGCAGAACAGTCCGTTTGAAACAATTGCCGATGCCAATTCCCCACGTTTTTCGGTGCCCAACCTGAATCTGGCGAGCGGCCTGGATATGCAGAAAATCGACGACCGCCGCAGTCTGTTAAAGCACTTCGATCAGGTGCAGCGAAGTATTGAGGAACGGCAGGATATCCAGGCGATGGACCGTTTTCAACGGGAAGCCTACGAGTTCATCGTCAGTTCAACCGCACGCAAGGCGTTTGATATCAACAAGGAAGACCCACGGTTGCGAGATCGTTATGGTCGGCATTCGTGGGGCCAAAGTGCATTGCTGGCCCGTCGACTGGTAGAAGCGGGCAGCACGTTTGTCACCTGCCACCTGGGTGGGTGGGATCATCACTGGGATCTGCAGAAAAGTTACGAACGGCTGTTACCCATTGTCGACAGTATGGTCGCAGGCCTGTTCTCAGATCTTGATGAACGTGGGATGCTGGAATCAACGCTGGTGGTGCTGTGTGGTGAGTTTGGCCGCACACCACGGATGAACGATGGTGGTAATGGTGGCGCACCCATGTCGATGGGAACGCCTGGTCGCGACCATTGGGGCAATGCCATGTTCTGCCTGATGGGTGGAGGTGGTGTGAAAGGTGGCACCATTGTTGGGTCTACCGATCGTTTAGGAGAACGACCGAAAGACCGAGCAGTGACGCCTTGTAATATCCACGCGACGATTTATGAGGTACTGGGGATCGATCCCAAACTGCAGATTATGGACCCCTCGGGCCGCCCCACCAACATTCTGGACGACCCCACCCCAATCCATGAATTGCTGTAATGGAAGATGTGCTATCACGATTGCAATTTTAGCATTCTTGTTGATTACTGCTGCCGGAAACATCAAAGTTCCAAACCTTTGGAAGTTCGTTTCCACAGACTCCACATTCAAACCAACCACATTTGACAACGTTCCTTTGTCCACATGAATTGCATCGACGGAAAACAGCTGTAAATGTGAACGATGCAGGATGCTTAATCCCAGCACGATCAAACGACTCTTTAACTACTTCCCACGTATCTTCGCGTGGGCAATATCCTGTGGAGTGGTTGGAAACTTCAATCACTTCCCCTTCAGATGTAACACACAATTCACCAGCACACCGCACCGCATTGCCACCTGCACATGCAACATGTTCTGATCTTCTGGATGCAATAAGGATGTCTCCCTGATTGGATATCACATAAGTTGCCTAGCCATTTTCAGCTTTTGCTTCTGAAGTGTTTACCCATGCGATAAGATCTTCTTCTGTAGCTATCCTTAACCCTTCAGGGCGGCCCAGCACACGACTGCGAATTTCGTAAGGACCCACATAGTGGAAAAGCTGCGTCATTGAATTTCAGAATTGCTCTGTTTCACAACATTTCCATTATAACCAGAATACCAAACAGAGCAGAGAATATTCAAACTCCTGTCAGTGTTCCACGTGGAACGTTTTGATATTTTCTGAACTTTATCACCTGGCATGAATTTCAAAGGGACTACCGATTTTATTGACCGCCAAGACGCCACGACGCCAAGAAAGCCAAAGGCATCATTATTGCCAATTTTTTGGTTTCATCGCCAAACCACTACGACCATTATTCATTTCTTCTTGGCGACTTGGCGTCGTGGCGGTCATGAATTGTGCCAGAAAAAAGCTCACCTTTCTGATAAGGCTTGTGAGTAGTTTTGCTGCGATTTCATTTGTTGCCTGAATTTTCTCCTTAATAAGTTCCATTTCAACACATGCTTCCAAAAGTTCGCTTCTTCACCTTTCCTTTGACTTTTCAGTACCTGCGCTTTACCATCGATTCCTGTTCAACCAGAGAGATTGCCAATGTGGAAGGTACTTGCAGCACTGTTTTTATCTGTTGGTGGGGCCTGTGCGGAGCCGGTGCGGAAAATTGTGCTGATTGCCGGTCCCAAGGATGCACAGCACCCTGTGGGCACGCACGAATATGAGAAAACGGTGCGAGCACTGAAATTCTGCATGGAAAACAGCCCTATTGCCAGTCAGGTGCGTGTAGAAGCACACATCAATGGCTGGCCATCACCGGAAAGCACGCTGGATGATGCGGATACTATTATTCTGGTTTCCAGTGGGTCGGATCGCGATGAACAGGCCCACCCGTTGTTGGTGGGCAAACACCTGGAAATTATCGAAAAGCAGATGAAACGTGGGTGTGGGCTGGGGCTGATCCATTGGTCGACTTTTCTGCCCAAAGAGCGCGCAGGTCGTCAGGCACTGGATTGGATTGGTGGCTATTTCGATTACGAAAGTGGCCAGAAGCCACGTGGCTGGTATTCGCAAATTACCACCCTGACTGCCGAAGCACACCCCACCAAACATGCAGTGGGCAATGGCGTGAAGCCGTTTTCTGTGAAAGAAGAATGGTACCACCATATCCGTTTTCGTGAAAAAGACCCCCAACTGCAACCACTGCTCGTGGTGCCGATTGCCAAAGAAGAAGAGGTTGTCTGTTGGGGCAAACAACGCACCGATGGTGGGCGGGGTTTTGGCTTCACTGGCGGGCATTTCTTCAGTAACTGGCAGCAGGCCGATTTCCGTAAGTTCATCCTGAACAGCATCTTCTGGTCGGCAGGTGGCACCGTACCTGCTGAGGGAATTACTTCTGTTTTCCCTGGTGAACGAGAAATTGCGATGGTGCCACTGGGTAAGCGATCGGAAGTGCTGTTGATAACTGGCGACGACCACCCTGCCCACAACTGGCGGGAAGTAAGCCAGATGCTGAAACTAACCCTGGAACGTGGGGTAAAGGCCAATTGCACCGTCGCCAATCCGGAGATTTTTGCGGAAGGAAACCTCGACCGCTTTGATCTGATTGTGCTGAACTATTGCAACTGGAAACAACCCGGCCTGTCCGACAAAGCCAAGGCGAACCTGCTGGCGTATCTGCAACAACCGAAAGGACTTGCGATCATTCACTTCGCCAACGGCGCGTACCACTTTTCGCTGCCGAACGGCAAAACCACCGATTGGCCGGAATATCGCAACATTGTCCCACGGGTGTGGGAACATGGCAAAAGTGGCCACGATTCGTTTGGTAAATTCGTGGTGAATATTACGAAAGAGAAACATCCGATTACCGAAGGTCTGAGCGATTTCAGCACCACCGATGAATTGTACTATCGCCAGCAGGGCGACCAGCCGATTACCGTGCTGGCGACGGCACGTTCGAATGTTTCGAAACGCGACGAACCAATCGCCTGGGTAAGCAGTTACGGCAAATCGCGGGTCTTTCAAACCGTGCTGGGTCATGCCACAGAATCGATCCGTGGTGATGGCCCCACGCAACTGATTTCCCGTGGTTGTGCGTGGGCTGCTGGTCAAACGCTGAAACCGTTGAAAGAACCTGCCCCACCGGTGAAAGTGAAGACAGAGTTGCAGTTCGCGGAGGGGAAGTTTGGCAAGGCACTGAACCCCAGATCGCTTCCAGGTCAGGTGGAGGGGGACGATCGTTGGCGAAATCCCCCACTGACAGTGGAAGCGTGGGCAAAATTAGAAAATTCTCAGCAATTCAACGTGGTAGTGTCCAGCGATCCCAAAGAATCCGTAAACCATTGGGAAATCTACAGTTACGTCAATAATGGCCACTTTGCAGCCTACCTTCCTGGTTACGATCCGCCGCACGTGCAGTCGAAAGTGAACATTTGTGATAAGCTGTGGCATCACCTGGCAATGACGCACCGTGGGACGGAAGTGGAACTGTTTGTCGATGGGAAATCAGTGGCCAAAGTGGCCGTTAAGAAACGCACCGACATGAAGGCGATTGAAGGACCGCTATTCTTCGGTGGGGCAAAATCGAGTACCCATCAAGTGGGGTGTGTCGGTCTGGTAGATGATGTGCGTATTTCCAACCGCGTGCGTGAAGTTGTGCTGCCCAAAGCCGCCCTGGTTCGCGATGAATTCACCGTCAGTCTGTGGAATCTGGATGGGCAGGAAGGCTTGTCTGCCGATACCAACTGGACACCACCTGCCCCCACAACCGGAAAGGTGGAAGACTGGCAGAAAATGACTGATAAAGATTGGATTGATGCCCGCTTTGCCAAAACAGATACTGGCAACGCCTTCCAGGCGACGTTTGACTACACCAGCAGTCGTGGCAAGCAACGCATCTTCAAGGGCACCAGCATCCGCGTGGGCGACAAACTAAGTGCCAGCGTGCTGTTCGACCGCAACCAGCTACGCTACGGTGCGATGTGGCTGGGCGATCTCAATCATAGTTCCCGCCGATTTGGCTTGTTGAACACCCCGCAGCCAGCAGGAACGATTCAACTGAGCACCACATCCGGCCCAGGGTGGGCAAATCCCGATGGGCTTTGGCAAACGAACGCCGCACCGACAGGCCCGCTGCCAAAGACGTGGGCACGTTTCAGAGGACTTACCAAAATTCTCGACCGCACCGTGCTACACATGCAGGTGGGTGAAACATCTGTTCTGGAAGTCCCCTGGCAGGACGTAATTGCTCAGCACGTGGTGTTTACCCGCACGCTGGAATTAGGGAAAAGTGAAAAAGATCTCATCACTTTGGTTGCAGAAGAGGCCAAAGCACCACAAAAAATGACGATAGGTGAAAAAACCGTATGGGCCTTTCAAAAAGATGAAAAAAACTTCCTTTTTGTAGCTGTTCATGGTGCAGGGGAGTTACTCGCAGACGACAAAGGGAAATTGTTCTGCAAGTTTGCTGCAAAAGGTGCCACGCAGCACAGCACCATCGCCCACTGGGTGGGTACCAAAGAAAATGCTGCTGCGGTAAGTGCAGAATATGCCAAGGTTCAACCACAGCCTCCTTCCCATTGGGTGAACCTGTCCCGCACGATCGCTGCGGAAAAATCTGTCCGCTGGCGTGAGCGACCGGAAACAGAACTGAAATTAGCCACCAGTACCAGTGGACCGTTGGTGCTGGATACCTTCACACTTCCTTACAAAAATCCGTACAACGCACTGTTCTTCGTTACGGGCATCGACTTTTTGCCAGACGGTCGGCCAATTATCTGCACCGCCCATGGCGATGTGTGGATTGTCAACACATTAAAAGTTCGCCCCAATGTGCTGCAATGGCAGCGGTTTGCCACCGGACTGTATCAGTCGCTGGGTATCCGCGTTCGCAATGGTGATATCTTCGTGCTGGAACGTGGGCAACTGACCAAACTGGTCGACCACAATAATGATGGCGAAGCCGACTGGTACGAGAACTTCAACAGCGACTGGCACACCGGAGGTGGGGAACATTCCTACGATACCTGCCTGGAAACAGACCCTGAAGGAAACTTCTTTTTCTTCAAAACTGGTGACGACCACACCCCCACCGGTGGGTGTCTGTTGAAAGTGAAATACGATGGCAGCGAAGCCAGTATCTACAGCACCGGTTTTCGGCATCCCATTGGGCTGGGAATGTCGCCAGACGGTGTTGTCAGTGGGGCGGATCAGGAAGGAAACTGGATGCCTGCCACGCGACTGGATTTATACCGCGATGGCGGCTTTTATGGCGATATGCGAACGCACCACCGTGCGGTGCCACCCACCACGTACGATCTGCCCTATCTTTGGATCCCCAAGGAAGCTGACAACTCCGCAGGTGGGCAATTCTGGCTTCCCAAAGACCAGTTTGGCAGCCTTGGTGGCAAGATGATCCACCTTTCCTATGGCAGGTGCCGGGCATACGCCGTGCTGCCCGATACGAACCGTTCGATCAGGCACCCGCAAGCGGCCATTGCCGATCTTGGCTTGCAGTTTCTGGCAGGTTCCGCACGTGGCCGGGTTCACCCCAAAGAAAACAGTGCCTATATTGTGGGCCTGAATGGCTGGCAGACCGCAGCGAAGGCCGATGGCAGCCTGCAACGCATTCGCTATCAGCCCGAAGGAATTTATGAGCTGCCAGTACGATATAGCACGTCAGGCAATACAATTGAACTATCGTTTGATCGTGCAATCGATCCCGCATCGATAAAGCCGGAATCGTTTACTTTTGAACGCTGGAACTATCGCTACAGCAGTGCGTATGGCTCCAAAGACTGGTCGGTAGAAAATCCCGAAAAGGAAGCCCGGGACACGGTAGGACTTGCAAAGGTCGAATTGCTAAATGACAATAAGACTGTCAAGATAACACCCACCACCTGGAAGCCGGCAATGCAGGTGAAACTGGCTTACAAGTTGAAATTCGCATCATCGGGTGAGTGCCAGGGAACTGTATACACAACGATACATGCGGAATAATTGTGGTAATTATTTGATTCTCAACAGAATTGGCAAATAAGCAGGACAACTCTTTTGAGTACTTCAGATGGTTTTTTGGCGATGTATGATGCCCATGAGCGCGGCGATCTGGATGCTGTGCAAAATCTATTAAAGTCCCACCCAGAACTTGAAGAAAGGGGACCAGAAGATAATACGCATACTTGGCTGCACTTTGCCGCACAAATGGGTCATATATCGCTCGCGAAATTCTGGCTCGATCAAGGCCACAATGTAAATCGCAATGTTCGCGGCTCATCACCGAAGAAGGATGGACTTTACACACCTCTGCACCTTGCCAAAGATGCCGCAATGACCCGCTTCCTACTATCACAGGGCGCATCTGTAAATGCGTGTGCGAGAATCTTTGGGACACCACTGCACAACGCAATTTCATTGGCAGTTGAGCCATCACGCCAACGCTGTCCTCAAGGAGCGAACATGGACCAGATTCATGCATTGCTCGAGGCAGGGACCGATCTTTTTCTCATGAATGGCGAGGATAAAGGATACACTCCACTTGCATGGGCCATCAAACTCAAGCGAAAAACAGCAGAAAACCTATTACGTGAGGTGGATGCACCAGAGAAAGGTCGCTCTGCGTTCACTCGGAAGAAAGTTCTGAAACTGGATCTTCGCAAAGACTATGACCAAATTTACAAGCTTGTGGTAAAGCGAGTCCAAAAGTACAATCCTAGAATGAATGTAGGGACTGGTGATGAGTCCTCTCTGGTTCACATGATTGAGCTCGGATATCAGTGTGACCAGGCTGGTTGGGTTGCACTTATATTTGACACGCGGCCCGATGCTGCTCCGGACGGTGAATGGACTGCCTCTATCGGAGAAAACCTTTTTGAACGTCGTCATTGGCACGAGGCCTATCAGGCAATCCAGGACGGGCCAGTCCAAATCAGTCTTCCAGATGGAACCCAATGCGAAATCGGGGCAACTGAATATGAATCATTCACGGAGAAAATCGGTGAAATGCTTAAGAACTTGCTTTTAAAAGCCAGAACAGACGGGGTCTTTGAATCTCTTCCCAAAGCAATTCAGTGCCATTTGGGTGTGGAAGCGATTGATGGAAGTTACGGATGGCCAGCATACGAAGATCGAGGCAAAGATGATCTGGTCTAAGAGTAACTGATTCACCGAACTATTCTTCACGGAGAAACATGCGAAACTATGGCAATATTCGTACATCTAGCACCAGAAAATAAATCCGATGCAATACGTCGAAGTGGTATAAAGCCTCGTCGTTTGAAACACCCTTTAGAGGAAGGATACGATCGGATCGTCTTCGCGATGCCGGTCACAGACAACTTTTATGTGTCCCATCAATGGCTACGTGAACTCAAACGAAAGGGACAACGCACAATTGTTGGTGTATATTTTCGTATCCCCGATGATGAGATGGTCCTGGTTGGACATTACCGTCATCATCATGAATTGTTTACAGCTGTAGAAGCCATTGGGCTTGTCTTCAATGCAGACCAAGCGGAAGGATTTGAGGTGATCATACCACGCAAGATAAATGAGGACGAAATCCACAAAATCAGTGCATTACCGCAGATCTTAGGTTGGCGGTATTATCCTGAAGCTAAAGGCAAAAAACCATGTGGTTGCGATTTTTGCACAAAGGGTGATATCAAGTCAAAACGAATTCGTGAAGCATTCGCGAAATCTGTCGGAGACTGATCTAAACTTGGCTATCGCATATATAAGATGAAGATAAGTCGAGCCAGATCCAAAGATGACACGTGAGGATCCAAATTTAACTACCTTGCCTTTAATTCATTTTCCGGTAACTGTCTGTTAAAAAACTTTCCAGTAACTTCATTTCATCACTGTTCCAATCTGAATTTTAATCCCGCGTTAAGTTACGTGTACTCAATTGATCAACGGGAATGTTTAGGTAGTAAGTAAATGCACCTAGCAAATCTCCTTCTTTTGCTGTTGTGTGACATTTTAGACAGTTGGCTTCAGCTCTGATTGCGCCAAACATCCTTTTTGGCGATTCCCTGGTCCAAACCAAATCATGTCCCGTCCTGATCGCAACAAGACTACGTTGCTCAAATTCGTCCAGTGGGCGACGTTTTGCACTTCGAATACTCTTCAGAGACGGTTGCTGGTCTAGTACATAAACCGCTGGGATTTTGGTTTTCAGAATCCCAACCAATTCGATTCGTGTGAACGGTTTTCTCTCGTCTTTGAAAACAATCATTCTTTCTGGCCCAAAACCTGATGCGCTAGTAAATAGATCGACAGAAACTTTGTGGTCTCGATATGGGCCGATATCCCGAGAATCATCTTTTGGAATTGGCTCAACAGAACTACAGTAAGTTGGCAGCATTGGCTCCACAGATTTTGGCCACACCTGTTCAACAGGTATCAAATCAGACTGGTTGCCTTGTTCAGGACTGCAAGAGGCTGAAATTCCAAATATCAAGCCAATGAAAATCAGTAGTTTTGCATTCAACATCAAAACTCGCCCTCGATTCACCAAAGCAATAACTTGATTGTACACAATTATTACTTCCCAATGGGTGGGGCGAGTTGATCCAGATCGTTCTCGCCTTCGCCCAGGGGCTTCAGCCATTCCCCGTATGCCGGGCATGGCAGTACAATCCACTTATTCCCCCACTCGCTTTGGTGCTTATCAGTGGTTTCCTTGCGTTCTTTGATCGCCTGGCTGATTTCCTCAGGTGTCTTTTTCTCGAATTTTCTGCAACGGAAACTGTCGTCAAAGTCACGCAGGTTATCACCAACATACAGGACCACTGTGTACTCTTTCTCCACTTCCTTTCGTCGCTTGGTTTTGTCACTTGTGTCCGTGCTCAGTTTCAGCAGGCTGTCTTCTGCAGCAGAGATGCCATGTTTTGCCAGCAATTTTTTGGTCTGATCACGGAACTTGTCGTTTCGATTACTAATGTAAGCGACTGTGACACCGAGTTTTCCTGCCTCCAGGATAAACTCTTTTGCACCGGGGATCAGGCCGACATGTTCCGCATGGTCCTTTTCCCAGTGATCCCAAAGTCGTTGATCATAGGCAAGATTGCTCCTCAGTTGCATCGCCTGAAAGCCCGCATTATCCACCACGGTTTCGTCCAGGTCGAGAACCACGGCAAGCTTCTTATCAGCATGTTGCCTGACAGCGTCTTTCAATCGCAGGGTGGCAAGGTTGTACGCCTGATAGCAACAGGCACGGTATTCAGCCGAGGTCTGCATGTATAGATTAGCATCCAGGCCACGGTTGGCAGGTTTTTCCGGCTTGAATGCAGCAGGTGCTGCCGGAACTGGTGCCTGTGCCGAAACCCAGTTCCCCACCAGAAAGGCGGCAATCAACCCACCAGCCACCAGGGTTGTGCGAAATATTCGCTGTTGAACACGGTTCATTGACGTATTGTTCCTTCTTTTGAATGAGATTTCCACCGCTCGAGTGCTGATATGATATTTCAGATGAAGGAATTAGTCGTTCAGATGAATACAAAGTTGGATCAACAGCATTCCCGCGCAAGGTGGCATTGGTGAACAGTACCTCAGCGGCAGGATGCCCGCTGCCACGTGAACAGTTCGCATCGTTAAGACAGATATAATCGACTGGAATTACCCCATCGTTTCAATTGTCAGACTCAAATATTCTTTCCTCAGACTAAATATCCACTTTTTGCCAGTGGACGTCTGAATTCGTGTAAAATGGTAAGAAATCAGGAGGTTTGGTAAAAGTTTTTCCTTTTTTTCGCGAAATAAGGGAAAGGTCCCGACAACAACTTGTTCATGCGACAGGCCATCGCAGTCACAAAAACAGCGCAAAGTCTTGTCTGGAAAGCGTTTACCAATCAAAGTTCGCAATTGAATGCGGTTAATGAGAACAAAATGAGAATTTTTCGGCGACGCACCGCACGGTATATTCTGATAGGCGTCTTTCTGTCAGCAGTTGCCGGGTGGGGCTACCTGCAAACGCCGCACGCAAAAAAAATGGTGCTGCGGAACTTCCAACAACAAATCCGCATGCCGGTGGCAGCCGACCAGGTTTCAATTGGCATTTCCAGCATTGAATTCCGTAATCTGACCCTGCATGAAATCGATGGACAAGGAAAATGGCTGCAGGCACCCCGCATGGTGGTGCACTATCCTGTGTGGGATATGCTGATCGGCCGCACCGCGAAGAAGGTGGTGGTGGAAAATGCAGATGTCCACCTGCGGTTTAACAAAGCGGGCGACTTGTTGACCAGATTTCCTGATCCCGCTGGTGAAAATACCCCACGTGCCATGCCGAACCTGCAATTGCGCGATGCCCGAGTGACCGTGGAAGAAGAAGGAAGATCTCCTAACTCCTTTGAAAATATTAACTTAGAGCTCGTGCCGACCGATGGCCACTTGACTTTAAGTGGGGCGATTCGCGACCCACGCTGGGGCCATTGGACGGTGCAGGGCGATTATGAATTAGCCACACACTCCGCAAAACTACTGGCTACCCTGCAAGGTGAGCACGCGGTGACGCCGGAGTTATTACGCAAAACGCCATTTGTGAACCAGAATGCCTGGCAGGCGATTGATCTTTCCGGATCTACCACCGCAAAACTGGAAGTGCAATACGATGGAAACCAAAACCGTGCCAGCTATCTGATGACGATGCGGCCGAAAGAGGTTCAGGTGCACGTGCCTGCGATTCACCTGAACTTTTCCGGTGCCAGTGGGCTGGTTCAGGCCTATGGCCAGCAACTGCGTTTAACCGATATTTCGGGCGAAGCCGCTGGTGGAAAAGTGAAACTGAATGCGGAAATGGATTTTTCTGGCTGGCACGATACTTTGCGGTTCACCACCCAGATTCAACAGGCTGCCCTGACCGAATTGCCGAAAGAATGGCGTTTTCCTAAAGAAGTAACCGGCAAAGTGGATGCCCAGACCGATTTTACCGTTACGATCTTGCGACAGGGTGGGGTGCAGACGGATGGCCGCGGGCAGGCCACGATTCATCAGGCCAATCTGAACGGGGTGCCCACCCAGCCAATTCATTTGCAGATGCAGCCCGCCAACGGTGGGGAATTTCAGTTTGTGCAGGTCATTGGCCAACCGGGACAGCCAAATCCACTGCCAAACGACCTGACCAAACCAGCAACTCCAGTGGGCAAAAAAGGCCTGTTGACACGCGTACTGAGGCAGGTTTCCGCCAGCGATGGCCAACCATTGCCTGTGGGCGTTCAACGGAAGTACCTTCAGGTGAATACCGCCTTCCGCAATATTAACCTTGATGAACTGCTGCAAGCCCTGAAAGTGAATGTTCAGGTGCCGTTGCGTGGGAAAGTGGATGCGGAAGTGAAGCTGGAAATCCCATCTGATGATGTGACCGAATTTCGCAACTACCGCGTCGAAGGCAAATTGACCTCCCCCACCCTGGAGTGGGAAGGTTTTAAACTGATTAACGTGTCGTGCAATATCAAAGTGGACCGCGGAACGCTGTTTATCAGCGATCTGGTTGCCACGGTTCCCAAAGTGGGGCTGTTTGGAAAAACTGCCACCATTACAGGTAATGGCCAGATACAACTGGTGGATGAGCAACTTTTCGAAGTGAAATTGCAGGTCAATCGACTGTCGATCTCGCAGTTGGAAAAACTGTCCATGGTGGGTGAGCTACCGATCAGCCTCAGTGGCGAATGGGATATTTCCGCCCGCCTCCATGGGAGTATGGCGGCAGGTACTTTCTTCACTGAAGGAGAGGCAACCTGTTCGAAGGTCCGGGTGAAGCTGGTGGTTCCGATCGATGATATCCGCTTGAAATGGAAAAGTGATCTCGAGCAGATCAACCTGCAGGAAATCGCCCTAAAAGCTTTTGGTGGAACAGTTTCCGGCGAAACAACGATTCCATTATCTCCCGCTGCAGAAGGGAAAGGGGTGCTGCAGATCAAGCAGATGGATTTGGGCAAATTATCGCTGGTAACGAACACACTGGCAAAAATCACCATGGCGGGCGTTTCTGATGGCACAATCACCATTCGGGTACCCAAAGTTGTCCCACCCCAGGTGCGTGGATATCAGGTTGATCTGCAATTTGATGGACCGAAATTGACCATTCAGGGCCTGCCTGCCGATAAAGTGCGTGCCAATGCGGTGATTGCGAACGGTGTGGCAGATTACAAAGTGATTCTGAAGGCATTCGGTGGGGAAGTTGAGCTGAACGGTCGGCTGGATCCCAATTCCGAACCACAGCAACCGCAACAGGCCCCACCTCAACTGATGGCTGTGCCGGGCTTTCCCTATGCTCTTCCAATTCAGCAGGTGCAAACAAATTCGCAAAATACGAAGCTGAAAGACCCACTTCGCCTGAAGTTGCGTGGTATCAACCTGTCAGAATTATTAAAAATCTCTAATAAAATTGGCGGCGTCACCAAGCTCGATGCCGAGATTTCTGGCGAATTGACGATACGGGAAATTGTCAAATTGGAAATTGAGATCCCTCAGAAGGATGGAACGGTTGTCAAGAAAACCGAAGAACGTTATGTTGGCGAAGCTGCATTACGGATTGACCGCCTACATTGGCAGAACCAGACGATTTCCAGCTCAGGTACGGCGTTAGTGAAACTGACGGAAGATGAAATATTCATTGATAAAATCAACTTACCTGTCGGTCGTGGTTCGATCCGTGCATCTGGTGTTATTAATCTGGATCGATTTGATGCCAGTCGGATGACGTTGAACCTGACCAAATGCTCCACGGAAAAAGCACTGGTGATGGTGCCCAGCCTGGAGAAGAACATTCGCACCACCGTTGATGGGCGAATCAACCTCAGCGTGGGCAGCGAAATTCGTGGCAATGGGGTACTTTTTGCCCGTGGTGGCACGATTTATGGCGTTCCGGTAACCGATTTGCGGTTGCCACTTGATTTTACCTACTCTCTCGTCAGCAACCGTGGGGAATTACATTTTCGCGATGCAAACGGAAGTACTTCCGGTGGAAGAATTTCTGGCAAAGGCGAGCTGCGTTTCCCACCCAATCTGCATCCCACCTTGAAGCTGAATCTGGAAGGAAAAAATATCGATATCGGCAAAGCGTTTGCTTCCGCACAGCAATATTCAGCGGTCGTCAGCGGGAAACTGGAATTGACAAGCAGATCATTGGATACCGTGAATGATCTGGACGCAAAATTTGATGGGACGATCGGCCGCTCGCGACCATTTGGGTTGCCCTTGTTATCGTCGCTGGTGCCGTTTCTTGGCTTTGGACGCGATACCACCACCCTGGTGGAAGGTGGGGAGGTTTCCGCACGTCTTCATAAAAGCGTCTGGAAGTTCGACGAGGTAACCCTGACCGGTTCATCGCTGGATATTTACGCCACTGGAGAAGTATCGCTGAATGGTAATATTCGTGCAGAAATCGCTGGCAGCACAGGTCAGGCCCGGTTGAATCTGTTGCAATCAGCCCGCATCCAACGACTTTCCACCAGAACAGTTAACGAACCTTTCACTGCGGAAGGTCTTTCCAATGTCTTTGGGGTGCTGGCTAACTTTGCGGTCCACCTGGAAGTTTCTGGCACGGTCACCAGCCCCGTAATTCGTATAGAAACTGTCAAAACCCTGAGCGATAACGCGATTCGCTTTCTGTTACTCCGACTGGCACCAGTACGCTGAAACTTCTCTTTAGTACGAGACGGTGGCACAACCTTCTGCCATAAACTCCACCAGTTCTATCCCGCTTGCTAATCTGGCACCCGCAATCAGGTTACTGTCGTCCAACCCACGCTTTTTCAGACAGGGTGTACAGACCAGGATCTTCCCACCTGCCGCTGTGAAAGTTTCAATTAACTCTTTCAGCGTGGGAAAGCCCTCTTCATGAATACCCTCACTATAGCCTGCCTGGGCCAGCCGAACACCTTCCACGCTAAGAAAGACCACTGTTTCCCGCTTTGAGGAGACTGCGGCATTGGCGACGGCAAATGCCACTGTGGCTTTGTCAGCATTGTCTTTGGCATGGGTCAATGAAACACAGAATTTCCCTGGCATGAGTTGCTCCCGTAAGTGATCTTTCGTTTATTTTATGCGATTGCACCCACGGTACAACGAAGGAACTGGTGTTGGTCAGGCAACGGCTCCAGGTTCGGACATTTTTCGCTTGAAAACAAGTGCATCGCAGAAAGAGTATTACCAGGATGGCATTGCAGTGAATCAGGGCGAATGATATAGCTGGGAGCCGAGAAAAATTGACCTGAACTCGATCATTTACATAAGTTTACGTCATTATTTGCAGTAGCTTAACGCCAACACTGCGAAAGCGGTGGCTAGTTCTGGCGAACTTTCCAGAAAGGCACCATTCTTGTTTGTCCAACTGCCTTTCTCGGACTGTTTTGTCTTTAATGTGGTAAACAATTCCATCTTCCAGTCGTGCTTTTTGCCTGCTGCATCTTCAAAATTGTCTTCACCCAGCACCGACATCGCTTTGGCAAAAGTGGTGTAATAGTAATACAGACCGGCTTCGCCCTGGCCCGGGTTTTCTTCCAATGTGTAGTTTTTCCTGATCCAGCCGAGCGCAGCCACTACGCGGGGATCGGTTTTTCCCACGCCGGCATACAGGAAGCTTTTCAGGCCAGCGTAGGTCATGGCACCTTCCGACCGCAAACCACCTTCCGGCGTCACTTTGGGGCTTTTGGCGTTGCCAGCTTCGCTGGGGTTGTAAACAAAACCGCCTTTATCCTGTTCGCTGGCTTTCTTGGCATAAGCTTCTTTATTGGCTTCGCTGGGCAGATTCTGGCACTTGCTTAAAAAACGAATCGCATTTTGAATGGCGGGATCATCTTTTGGCACACCTGCAGCAATCAGAGCTTCCACCGCGAAGTGAGTATTTGACACATCTGGTCGGCTTTTTGCATCATACCCAAATCCACCGAAGGGGAGGTTTTCTTCCGGCCCACCCTGCTGTAGGGTTTTGATGAACTTGTTGGCGCTGGCAATCACTTTATCGTACTTTCCATTTTTGTTGGCTTCCTGAAAAGTAACCAGTGCAATACAGGTGGTGTAATTGGCCAGAAACCGGTTGTAAATTCCACCATCTTCCTGAATCTGGCTTTCCAGGTATTTCATTCCTTTGGCTACGACCGGATCGTCAACCGGATAGCCATTGCGAATTAACCCTGCGACAATAATCGCAGTAACGCCAGGTCCGGCCCGTTGGGGCTCAAAAGAGCCATTTTCCTTCTGGACCGATTTAAAAAAGTCGTAAGCTTTCGTCACGGACGCCTTGATCTCTTCCGGTTTCGGTGCGGCACTTGCCCCCAACGCCAGTAACAGGCAGGTCAGCTTTACAAGAATGAATTTTTTCACATTTTCTCCCGTTGTTCCAACAAAGTTGCTCACTACTGGTGGTAGTGCAAATATGATACCACGCACAAAAAGGTGAATTCCCAACAATAAGTGGGGCAAACTTGGCCAATTAATGACCAAGTGTGGCCAGAATTTGGCCAAAATCAATCATCTACGGAAAAGTAGACCCCAGGCGGTACCACACCAGGCAAAGTATTAATTTTTGCTAATGCTTTCAGGAATCTTTTCGTTTCTGCGTAGTGGGTCATAATCACCAATGGCACCACACTACCCTGATGCTCTTCCAGTGCCTCATGCTGAATGAGCGATGCAATGCTGATCTGGTGATCGGCCAGGGCTCTCGCAACATCAGCAAGTCGGCCAGGCTGATCGTGTACCAGCACCCGCAGATAAAAGCGGCTTCGCACATTATCCGATGGGCAAAGAAAATAACCCCGGTCCTGCTTCGACCACAGATTCTGTGCCTGAAAAGTGGCCTGAGCTCTTCCGATTGCCAGATCGAGAATATCTGCCACTACGGCACTTGCGGTGGGCATGGCTCCCGCACCCTGCCCCTGCAACATCACTTCACCGACTGCATCACCCACCAGTTGAATGGCATTCTGGGCACCACGCACCTGAGCCAGCATGTCGGTGCGACGCAACAACACGGGTGCGACATGTACAGCCACCTGATTGCCGTCCGACCAGGCTTCTGCCAGCAATTTGATGGTGTAGCCCAGTTCGGCGGCAAAACGTAAATCCATCGCGTTCAGATCGGAAATTCCCTGCCGCTCGATATCGCCCAGCCGTACGGTAACGCCAAAGGCCAGTTGTACCAGAATCGCCAGTTTATGGGCAGCATCGGACCCATCCACATCCAGGGTGGGGTCTGCTTCCGCATATCCTAACTGTTGGGCAAGTTTCAAAGTGTCTGCGTAGGAACTGCCACATTCCGACATATTGCTGAGAATAAAGTTGCTGGTACCGTTCAGGATTCCCTGAATCGCGGTAATCTGATTGGCGCCCAACGACTGGCCTAACGTGGCAATAATTGGCACCCCACCGGCAACGCTGGCTTCAAAAGCGATGGTGCGGCCCATGCGACGTGCGGTTTCAAATAATTCCGGCCCATGTTCAGCAAGCAAGGCCTTATTGGCTGTCACCACATCTTTTCCAGCCTGCAAAGCCTGCAGCACCACCTGTTTCGCAATGGTGGTACCACCAATTAATTCAACAATCAAATCAACATCAGATCGTTGAATCGTGGGGGATATCTGATCGGTCAGGAATTCACGTGGAATATCGGGCCGTTCTTTTTCCAGATCGCGGACAACCACCTGTTGAAGTTGAATTGCTTTGCCGCACCGCTGCTGCAAACGTTCGGGGTGTTGTTGCAGGATTTTGACAACTCCACCACCAACGGTCCCGCCACCAATAATTGCAACACGCAGTGGTGAATTCATGAAAAAACCTTCCGGGTGAACAGAGCTCTGGACAAAAAGCTATTTTACGTGCACCACAGAAAATGGCAGGCGGCGACCCACTTTCAGGTGGGCCAATTGCGAAAATCATCCAAGATGAGCAACTTCGATCCCAAAAACCTGACAACAGCCTTAATATCGGGAGAAACGTGCCAAACCACGGGAATTGCAGTAGAAATGCTTCAATTTTCAAGCGCATTACACGATAGCAACTTATTTGCTGGCGTATTTTGCTTTTAACGCAGTTACCTTTGCTTGTAATTCCTTCTCAAAATCTGTCACAGTTCGCAGTGAACCTGCCTCGAGCTGGCTGATCAGAGATTCCATCACCATTCGTTCATCTCGCCAGACTTTCCAGGGCGTTGCATCACCCTGAAATAATGATTCTGGCTTTTCTGTGCCGAGAAAAATATTGGCATCGAGCTTCCATTTTCCTTCCACCTGTCGCAGAAACAGTGGTGCACGCACCATGAAGAATGCGGGATTTTTTTCCCCATCGCCATCCTGCCATGGGATAATCACGCGGGCATTTTCACTGGTAATATCGGTTTTTGCCAATGCCAGTCGTTCCAGAGAGTAGTTGATGGCCAAATCGCTGCAATGCGCTCTGCGCCAACGGCCAAGCAACTTTCCACCTTCCGCACCAAACTGTTTCCCCACAATTTCCGTTAATTTTCTGGAGGTAATCGACATCCCGATTGCCACTTCCAGAATGCCTGATTCGTTATGATCATTGATCATCCAGCAAGCTTTTGCCTGTTCCAGATCATTGGCTTTGGTGGCTGCAAAAAACGATTGTACGGTGGCAGTGGGCGTAGACAGGTCTGGTTCGGTTGCAGGTAACGCTGGCACGTACGCCAGGCAAACCGCCAATAAACTGATGCGAAACGAAGTATTCATTAGATCCCCTTGTTGTTGGTTTTGGTTGGAATAATGATCTGAAAGGCGGGCAGATTCCAGCGATAAACAATCGAAATTGTTCTTAGCATCAGAATTAACAGCATCCCACTGGCAACGGAAACCTGTTTAGGCAATTCCAGGTGAACGCTGATGATGTATACCAGGCAGCCGGCAAATGAAGCGGTGGCATACAGGTACCCACCTTGAAACAGAATCGGCACATCATTGCAGATAACATCCCGAATGACCCCACCAGCCGTGCCTGTCATCACACCCATAATAATGGCTACCAGCCCCGCATGCCCCATTGATTGGGCTGCCTGCACACCAAGGATGCTGTAAACAGAAAGCCCAATAGCATCCGCGACCAGTAACAACTGATTCGGGGTACTCCGGTATCGGGTATAAATCCAGGTCAGTGGGATGGCAGAAAAGATGACATACAGATAAACTGGGTTGCGGATCCAGAGGATTGGATGGCGATCTAATAACAGATCGCGAAGGGTACCGCCACCGACCGCGGTGACCAATGCGACGACGCAAACACCCACCAGATCGAAGTTTTTGCGGGCCGCACTGATGCACCCGCTGACTCCGAACAGGCCAATTCCCAATAAATCCAACAGATTTAACATCGCCGTAGTTCAATTCAATCGAAACTTGGGGATACCCGATCGGGGAAAAATTGCAAAGGCATGTTTTTAGAAAGGTTTTTAAGTAGAATCCGATCTTCCAATACTATTCTGGATATAGTTGTAAAAGTCGATCTGCACTCGCTGTGAATCTTTATTTCCAGGAAATTTGAAGATGAAACTCTGGTTGGACGATGAGCGGGACCCAAAAGACCCCAGCATCCAGGATTGGTTTGGGGCAGAAGGCGATGAAATCTGGGTGAAAACGGCCACAATGGCAATCCATTACCTACAACAGGGAAACATCGAATCCATTTCTTTGGATCATGATCTGGGACCACCATCTGCGGGCACTGGAATGGATGTTGCCAGGTGGATCGAAGAACAAGCTTTTCATGGGGCAATGCCAAGAATTGTCTGGGCAGTTCATTCCAAAAATTCAGTTGGTGCCAAAAATATGGAGCAGGCTATGAGAAATGCGGATCGCTTCTGGGATGAAAATGAAAATCGTTCTCACGTGGAGTAAAACATCAACTCAGCTTCTCATTTTTCTTTAATGATTCCTGCTGGGCGGCATCCAGTTCATCCATAATTCGGTAGCTATAGCCCTGTTCCGTCAAAAACATCTGACGGTGTTGTGCAAACTCCTGCTCGCGGGAGTCGCGTGTGACCAAAGTATAGAAGTAGGCACCTTCCCCACCTGTTTTGGGACGCAGCACCCGACCTAATCGCTGGGCTTCTTCCTGTCTGGAACCAAATGTGCCCGAAATCTGGATCAGCACATTGGCATCGGGCAGATCGATAGCGAAATTGCCCACCTTGGACAGGACCAGGTGCTTGACTTTCCCCAGACGAAAATCGCCATAAAGTATTTCGCGTTCCGAGTTTGGGGTAGATCCGGTAATCAACGGCACATCAAAACGCTTTGCGACTCTACGAAGCTGACTGAGATACTGCCCGATAATCAGCACCCGTTCGTGGGCGTGTTTTTCGAGCAGCCGGGCAATGACCTCGTCTTTGCTTTCATTGTCACTGGCAATCCGATATTTATTGCGTAACTCGGCCAGTGCGTATTCCATTCGCAGTTCGTGGGGCAAACTGACGCGAATTTCAGCACAGACGGCGGAAGCGATCCACCCCTGCGATTCCAGATCCCGCCATGGTACATCGTACTTTTTTGGACCGATCAGACTAAAAACATCCCCTTCGCGACCATCTTCCCGCACCAGAGTGGCAGTCAGACCCAATCGTCGGCGGGCTTGAATCTGAGCAGTCACCCGAAAAACCGGTGCGGGCAACAAGTGGACTTCGTCATAAATGATCAGGCCCCAGTCCCGTTCTTCAAACAGCTTGAAGTGGGGGAAATTCTCATTTTTATCCGGTCGATAGGTGATAATCTGGTAGGTGGCAACCGTTACCTGGGCAATCTCTTTCGATTCACCTGTATACTCTGCGACGTCTTCATCACGCAGATCGGTTTTATCCAGAATTTCACGTCGCCATTGCTTAACCGCAGTCACACTGGTGGTAAGAACCAGCGTCGAACGCTGGACCATCGTCATCGCGACGATGCCCACAACCGTTTTGCCCGCTCCGCACGGCAGCACAATGACGCCACTGCCACCACGGACGTTGCCAGATGCATGAAAGATGTTGGCAGATTCTAACTGATAATCCCGCACATGGAATGGCAGCCCAGCGCGCGTGTGTTGTCGCAACGCACATGGCAGTGGGGCACCATCAACGTAACCAGCCAGATCTTCTGCGGGATACCCCACCAGAATCAGTGCCAGTTTCAACACCCCACGGTGGCCAGCATGGATCCGGTAACTGGTGGCACTCAATTTTTCTGCCAGATACTCTTTTACCTTGGGCTGGCGCGAAATTTCTTCCAGAAGTGCTAAATCTTCGCAGATCATCGACAGAGATTGATCATCCAATCGTTCGAGGCGAATCCGGCCATATCGAGACACGGTCTCAATAATATCACTGGGAATATTCGCCGGTAGTGGGAATTTCGTGAACTTTTCCAGCACCAGGATCATTTCCTGGGCGGTCATCCCCGCAGCGGCAGCATTCCATAATGAAAGATTGCTGATTGCATAAGTATGGATATGTTCCGGACTTTTCTGCAATTCCGCAAACGGAGCAATTGCATCGCGGGCATCATCATACTTGGGGCTGTATGTTTCCACCAGAATGGTACGATCTGGCTGGACGACAAGCGGATTCAACGGATCAAAAGTGGGTGAGACGCGACTGGTTGCCATCCTGGATGATCACTCCTGGTCCAAATTAGTGAATCCATTATTGTAGGGTATCCATCCAATACCACAATGGAAGGGAGTTGCACGTGCGGGTATTCTTGCACCGTAACCCCTTCCAGATATGTTACTTAGGTGAAATTGCACCAATTTCTGGCTGAGTTGATCTTTCCCACGGAAAGGGAAAATAACAAAAATTGGAAAAATATCGATCACCCTCGTAAACAGGTGGTTGTCCTATAGGATAAATGATTCGTTTGATTGGTGGGAACAGAGATGTGGCCACTTGGTGTGACAACCCATCAATGTATAGACGATCTCGAAGCGATTGCGCCAACAGTTTGGCAGTAATCTTGTTTGACTTAACAATACGGAATGTTACCCATCGAAACGACTATTGAAAACAGCGCGGACCTAGGCTTGAACGATCAGATCAGCAACAACTCAGAACAACCACAAAACGGTTTCGCAGAAATGGCGCTGGATGCACGCGTCCTGGCTGCGCTCGACTACACGATCCCCAGCCCAATCCAACGCGAAGCAATCCCCAGCCTCTTGCTGGGCAAGGACTTAGTAGGATTAGCAGGTACAGGAACCGGCAAAACAGCCGCCTTTGCACTGCCCATTATTCATCGCCTGCTCAATGACAGCACTGCCCGCAAAAGTGTCTCTGTTCTGGTGCTGATCCCCACTCGGGAATTAGCAATCCAGGTAGCAAAATCTTTCGCCAAGTACAGCTCGAAAGCCAATCTGGAAGTGCTGGCTGTCTACGGCGGTTCCAGCTACGCAGACCAGATCAAAGCGATCCGACGTGGGGCACAAATTATTGTTGCCACCCCCGGCCGTGCACTCGACCTGGTGCGTCAAGGAAAACTGGCCCTGAACACTGTGCGTGCTGTGGTGCTGGATGAAGCTGACGAAATGCTCGACATGGGCTTCGCAGAAGATATTGACGCCATTCTGGCTGAAACACCCGCTGAACGCCAGACAATGCTCTTTTCGGCAACCATGCCCCCACGGATCGAACAGATGGCCCAACGCCACCTCAAAAATCCGATCCGCGTGCAGGTGGCCCGTGAGCAAACTGCCCCTGGTGAAGAAGCCCGCGTCCGCCAGGTTGTTTACATGGTGAAGCGTGAACACAAGTTGGCCGCTTTGGCACGCGTTTTAGATGTGGAACGCCCCACTTCGGCAATTATTTTCTGCCAGACCCGCTCTGCAGCAGATGAATTGACTGAAATGCTGCATCAACGCAATTTCCAACCCCTTGCACTGCACGGTGGGATGTCGCAGGAACAACGTGACCGCGTGATGAAGCGTTTTCGTAGCGAAAATGCCGACCTGTTGATTGCCACCGATATTGCCGCTCGCGGATTAGATATTTCTCATTTATCGCACGTGATTAATTTTGATGTGCCACAACAGGCGGAAGCCTACGTCCACCGCACCGGTCGGGTGGGTCGAGCCGGACGTGCAGGTGTTGCGATTACCCTAGCCACTCCACGGGAACAGGGGTTGTTGAAGCAGATCGAACGACTGCTGAAAACCAACCTGACCATCGAATCTGTTCCCACGAACAAGCAGTTGCAGGAAGCCCGCCAGCAACGCACCCGCGAAAAACTACAGGAAGCGCTGAAATCACCTGCCGAAAGTGGGGAATTAGCCCGCCTGTTGGGTGATTTGGCAAATGAATACACCGCACAGCAATTGCTGCATGCGGCGTTGACTTTGCTGGCAGAACCTGTGGTGAAAGAAGAAACCGCTGATATCCCAAATGCCTATCGCAGTGGCCCGGTAAACGACCGACCAATGCGAGGTGGCAGCCCCAGTGCAGGTGGGGGAACTTACGAACGGAAAAAAGCAGGTGGTCGTCCCAGTGCCAAGGGTATGTCCAAGCTCTATTTTGGCATTGGCCGTGACGCACGCGTTGGCCCTGGTGATCTGGTCGGTGCCATTGCCAACGAAACTGGCATCGCTGGGAAAGATCTGGGCACAATCGATCTGACCGATCGCTTTGCTCTGGTCGAAGTACCCCAGGAACTGGCTGGTTATGTGATTGAAGTAATGGATGGTGCCCGCATTAAAGGCAGAAAGGTGCATGTGCGTGCCGATCGTGCCCCACGTGGCGGATATTAATCGATCATTTATATAATCGACTGTTAATATAACATCCTTCTTGCAAAAGGTTGTTCCCCATGGACAGAGCCGTAGACCTTTACGAACAATCACTTTCACTACCAATTGGGGAAGAAAAATTAGAACTCCTTCAGAAAGCGATTCGAATCGCCGCCATCGACGAATCGGAACAATTTCAATTTGCCCTGCATTCCACGCTCATGGAAGTGGGACTTGAAGCGGGCCGTGGCGACCTCCTTTCACTGGCGTTTGCCTGGTGCATTGAACGATACGACCGCAATCCCGAACAGTATTCCCACCACTTTCTCTGGGCGTACCGCTGGGTAATCAATGAATTGGGTGGCTTTCAGGATATTCCTGTTGCCCAGGTAACCCAGTTGTTATCCGATATGAAAGTTCGCTACGAAAATGCAGGGCTGTCATTACGCCCCTGTTATGTGCTGGAAATGAATGTTTTCCCGGTCCTGGGGGATTTGGCTGCGGCAGATAGTGCCTATCAGATCTGGCCCACCTTGCCCAATGATGAGTTTTCCGATGGCAAGGATTCTGAACTCGATTTTACAATCAACCACCTCTCCCGCATGGGTCAGTACGAAGCGGCCTTGAAAAAAGCCCAGCCGATCCTGAAAGGCCGTCGAGGCACCGCCCACTCTCGTGGCGAGGTATGCAGCCAATTGTTGATCCAGACATGGCAGGCAGGTAATTTGGAACTTGCACAGGAAATGCACATCATTGGCTATGAATGCAACCGTCAGGAAGAACGCCAGGTAGACCGCATTGGCGAACATATCGCCTATCTGGCGTTAACGAAACAGTTTGATGAGGCACTTGAAATTGGCGCACACTGGACATCCATTGCCAGCCAGTCAGTGCGATTTTATGCCAAGCTGATCTACTTTCTGAGAGCCTGTATCCTTGGTCCAGCCCTCATCAACGCAGGAATTGCAGAAATCCCACACAAAGTAGCTGAACAATTAGGACTGTCAGGCAATACCTCTGCAGAGTTGAGTACTTACCTACTGAATCAGTCCCACCAACTTACGGAACTGTTTGACAAACGGAATGGAAACAATTACTTTGAAGAATTGTTGAAAAAGCATCTGCAACTACTTTGATGTTCAGGTTATACCACATCAACTGAGTAATCCCATGGAATCATCCGGACTTGATAAACGGGCAACGATCGACAAGTTAATGGATCTATCCTACATGATGCCCGATGGGGAAACCAAGGTGGCATTGCTCGAACAGGCAGTGCAGCTTGCTGATGAACTGGGAGATGTCCCCCTGGCATATGATGTGCGAATGTATCTGATCGATTCGGCAGTATTGGCTGGCAAGCCCGAACTAATGGTGGTTCATTTTCCGTGGTGCCTGGCAACCTACGATGCCGATCCGGAATCCTACAACTACTACAGCCTGCTTTGGAAATACAAATGGGTGGTCACCGATATTTGCGACTTTCCCACGATATCGGCTGAAAAAATTCTGGAGCTGCTTGCGGATATGAAAACACGCTATGAATCGTACGGCGCAGGCATGCACGGTTACTGGTCCAGTTATGCATCGGTGATGCGTTCGCTTGATCGCACAAAAGAAGCCGATACAGCATCAAAAAAAATGGCCGAATTGCCAAGAGATATACTCAGTAATTGTAATGCCTGTGAAATCAACTCCGTGGGTGCCACACTGTACAACAAATCGAAATACGACAGTGCTCTTGAACAGGTGAAACCGATTCTGGAGGATCATATGTCCTGCTCCACTGTCCCACATACCACGCTGGGGTGGGCGATGATGAGCCATTTTCAATTGGGCAACATTGAAGAAGCAATCATCTGCCATCGACGCGGCTACCCGCTGGTTCGTGGGCGTGGAAATCTGCTGGTGACCCTGGGGCACCACATTCGGTTTTTAGCTCTGACAAATAATCTGGTCGCTGCAACCCGCATCATCGAAAAACACCTGCCCACCGCGATGGATGCGTTCGCACTGGAATCCCGATTCTATTTTCTCTGCGGAGTGCATGTTTATCTGCTGGTACAGACACAGGAAAACCACCAGCAGTTGTCAATTCGCCTGCCAGATTCGTTACCAGTGCCATCCGTCAAAGGAAAAGTTTCCACAAAAGAATTGACCGATTGGTGCATCAGCCAGTTGCAGGAAATTGCTGCACAGTTTGATCAGCGGAATGGCACAAAGAAATACCAGAAAACGATCAAAGAAAATTCAAAAAAATTAACTCTTTTTGAGAATCATCCCTTTGTCAGCCCCGCAGGTGGGCCGAGAAAGATGAAGGAATCCTAATCCTCTTCCAGGAGTAATGTTCGATGTTGAAGAAATTATTTTCGAGTTTTGTCGCACTGTGCGTGGGCACCACCGTAACATTGGGTGCCGATGATGGTTTTGTGACCATTTTCGATGGGAAAACCCTCGAAGGTTGGACAATCAGTGCGAAAACTGGCCACAGCCGCACCTCCAAGAATAAATCAGGCGGCAAATGGGTCGTTGAAAATGGTGCCATCGTAGGCTCCCAGGATGTTCCTGGAAATGGCGGCATCATCATTACCAATAAGTTATATAGCAACTTTGAAATCAAGCTGGAAATGAACAACGATTTCGGACCGGATAGTGGCCTGTTTCTGCGGAGCAGCGACGATGGTAAGTGCTATCAGTGCATGATCGACTACCATGCCAATGGAAATTTGATGGGCATTTACGGTGAAGGGATGGGTGGAAAACCGCACATCCGCAATTTCAACTTTGGCAAAGAAGTGACAGAAATCAAACCCCAGGATGCACCATTTAAGTTGCCGATTGATCCCAAGAAGTGGCCAGAATTGTGGAAACATGGTCAATGGAATGAACTGCACGCCCGCATCGAAAACAACCCACCAAAAATTACCACTTGGATTAACGGGGTGAAGTTTATGGAATATCAGGATACCGAAAAACGCCGCCCGGACGCAGGCCACGTGGCCTTACAGGTCCACGGTGGGGGTGACTGGACCAAAAACTTTGTGCGATACAAGAATATCCGCATCAAAGAACTAAAATAATATTCATTAATTGTTTTTCACATTTCTGATTCGTGAAAAAAAATCTCATGCCTTACACACCTATTGTCGGCACTCTTGGTTATGTACTTTCCAGCGATCGAACCCACGTGTTGATGCTTCACCGCAACCAGCGACCAGACGATTTCCACCAGGGAAAATACAACGGCCTGGGCGGGAAACTGGAACCCACCGAAGATGTGATGGGTGGCATGATACGCGAAATTCAGGAAGAAAGTGGCCTGATTGCCGAAGAACTGCAATTACGCGGTACCATCAGTTGGCCCGGATTTGGAAAAAACGGCGAAGACTGGCTGGGATTTATCTTTCTGATTACCAGGTTCCGTGGCCAGTTGCTGGAGGCCACCCATGAAGGGACTCTGCATTGGATTCCCGTGGAATGTTTGCCGGAACTGCCAATGTGGCCGGGAGATCGCTATTTTCTGCCTCTGGTCTTTGATGAAGACCCACGCCCATTCCATGGGGTGATGCCCTATGAAAATGGCCAGGCGGTATCGTGGAACTATAGCCGTTGAATTTGGCCGGAGTTACATCAGATTCAAATCGTACTGTGCCACCTGGCCGAAACTCTCTTCCACATCCATCCGCACATGGTGGGGTAATGGCCAGCCTTTTTCACGAAACACATCGAGCAACCGCTGTGCCAGATATCTCGCTAACAGTTCCGCAGTGGTATTTTCAATGGGCAACAGACAGCAGTCTTCCAACGGAAACATCCAGCGTTTATTCTTGAATTGCAGGTGAACTTCCTGATCTCGCTGTTCAAAACGAATTAGTTTGCTTTCTGTGGCAATGAGCATCCTGTGGTCCAGTTCATCCGTTAACTGCCGCATAATGTTCTTTAACGCGATGAAATCAAAGACATAGCGGTTGGTATCCAGCGGACCAGTTACTTCCACAGCAACGCGGTAGTTATGGCCGTGCAGTCGTTCACATTCTGATCCTTCGTAGGTAATAAAATGCCCCGAACAGAAGACCAGGTAATCTTTTGTAACCCGCACTGTAAAGCGTTCTGACATGGAAAAGTCGTCTAGGGTGGAATGTTAGCGCAATTCAATCAATTTGCTTAGTTTATTTGTTCTCAGGGCGATGAACAGGCAAGCGACCAGCAGATCCGCAGTGGTTCCAGGATTCAACCGCCTGTCGGGCTGTCGCAAGTCAGAATCGAATTGCTCCCAAGCGGTTTTACCAACGATCGTGTTAATTCCACCAGATTGTAGAATCTGCCCACCACGTTCAGAAACCTGAGTTGCCGTTTGCAGCCCATACTTTCTGGAAATCAGGCTATCGGGGTACTTTGCCAGCAGTTCCAGTTGCGTTTGTTGAATTGCTGGTTCTAACCTGCCCAATTTTTCAACCCACCGCAACAGGCATGGTACAGCCCACGAAAACAACTCCTCGAAGTGGGTTGTGTATTGTCTGGCAATCAGATCCTTTTCTTCTGCAAATCGCATCACTTCGACCAAAGGCAACGTGGGAATCTCGCGGATATCCTGCTCCTGGCTTTCCCCCATACCACCGGGGTTTGCCAGTCGGATTGCTTCAAACACGGCCTGGGTATCCGCTACCGTAGCCCGCAGCAGAACTTGCTGAAGGCCCCACTGCCAGTCATCGTAGATGGTTGCTTTCGCCAGTGGTGCCAGCAACAGGACAATGCCAAGATTGGTGTTGGTGCCTGCGACAGACTGCGTTGCCTGGATCGCCTGCAGAATGGTTTGGCCCAACGTCAGGCGTGGGGCATTTGCCAATACCCCACAGCAAGCTGCAGCACTAGCAAGAAAATGTCCCGCATGTAAATCGGCAAACGAACGTTGAATCGATACATTTCCAAGTTTGTGGCAAAGAACATCCCACTGACACGCCAACAGAAGATCCGCTTGAATATCCTGTTGATTGTGTGGTGTATTGTCTGCAAGTGCCTGCAGCACCTGTGCAGCAACATCGCATTGATGCACCTGGGAAAACGCCTTCCAGCCAGGCACGCCGTTGACTTCCAGAAGATAGGAATTGCCAGATCGATCCTGAATCAGATCAATGCCGCCATACGAAATCCCTACCGTGCGGGCTGCTGCAACTGCCAACTGGGCCTGTTCTTGGGTTACCTCCGCTTTCGCCGGCACACCACCCTGGGCAACATTGGCCCGCCAATCAGAATTGTGGGTGCGTTTCATCCCGCCCAGGACGCGATTGTTCAACACAAAGATCCGCAAATCGCTGCCACCTGCATCAAGAAATTGTTGCAGATAAATCACCCCCTCCACGCGCAATATTGCCTGAAATACACGCCAGGCGATTTCTGAATCCTGTAAGCGAATCAAGCCACGGCCTTCCGAACCAAAAATTGGTTTCACCACGACATCGCCTTGCCACTGCTGGAAAGTTGTCATCGCGGTATCGAGATCCTGGCACACCACCGTGGGTGGGACAGGCAACCCAGCCTGAGCCAGTTTTTCCAGGCACAGGTATTTATCAATGCAAATCTCCAGAGACCGAGGACTGTTCCAGACATACCCACCTTGCTCTGCCACATGGTGCAATGCATTCATGCGAAAAATAACCTGCTCCAGCGAACCGATAGGCATCGTTCGCACCAGCCAGCGGGAATCTCTGTGGGAACCAACATCAGGTAACTGTGCCTGCAGTTCCTGAAACAGCACCGTTTCCAATTCCAGACCCAGGTAGTGTGCGGCTCGCTGCAAATCCTGAACATGCCAGCCATTCCCACCAGAAAGCAAATGGATTTTCATTCTGTTTGTCTCGAAACGATGGGTTCATGATATTCTCCGGCCTGCTTCCTGAAACCACACATGGTGTACTAATGGCCGCCAAAATCAGGAAAAATGCCAATAATTCTTGCATCCATTGCCCACTGTTTAGGCATCTAACTTTTAACCGGTAAGAAATTTTACTTCGAAGGTTACTTTCCCCGAAAAAATATTTGACCATTCTGGCGCAAGTGTTTATGGTTCACAACGAATTACTTTTTGAGGAGATGAATCCGATTCTCCTCACAGGTTCCTAACCATGATTTGAAAGGAGGACAGTTATGATCTGGTCCATTCCTCCCCAACACCCGCTGCGAAAATTGTTTTCGGGTGTTACCGAACAGGCATTTATTTCTGAATTGGGTGTTGCAGAGCCCTCGATTGTTGATTATTTGTCTGAGTTATTAGCACGTTTTATCCACAGTGATGAACTGCACCGCCTACGAGGTGCGGATGGCACACCGATTACCGATGTTGCCATGATGTTCCTGCAGGCCGCTTCTTTGCCTGCTGAAGGCCGCACCAAGCGGGAATATCTGCGGCACATTGGCGATTATGCATTATTCCGCACAGGGGTATTTCCTGAATCGGTTGAACAGGAAAGAAAACGTCTGGGCGATAGTTTCATCAGCATGACGCTGCAAGGCAAACAAAGTTACCATCTGGCCAGTCTGAGTGAACAGGAAGATCAGGGCGATGCGGAACTACTGCACC
This sequence comes from Zavarzinella sp., assembly GCA_041399155.1. Lineage (NCBI taxonomy): Bacteria > Pseudomonadati > Planctomycetota > Planctomycetia > Gemmatales > Gemmataceae > Zavarzinella > Zavarzinella sp. The sequence continues at coordinate 701,658 of JAWKTI010000002.1, read as the reverse complement.
ATCTCAGTGAATCGTTTGAAATGTGTGCGTACGGGCTGAACCGCGTTCGGAAAGAGCTGGATCAGATTGCCAACGAGAAACGGTTCGACAAGCTCTACTTTGGATAAGTTCCCAAATATTCCAGCGATTACTTCTCAGGTTTGGGGATAATCGTAATGGTTTTGGCGGGAGTTGAATTCGCTGGTAACCAACTACCAGATACCGCAGGTAATGCACCTTTCAATTCAGTCGTTTTCGAGCTATCAAAAAAGTAGATTGCATGGTTCGCTTCACCGTTCAGCATTTTGATAAACGAATTGATGGTTGCTTGTGCTGCGGGTGTGGTGGTCACGGTAATGCCATCTTTCTCCGCTTTTACTTCCATCGTGATCCCTTTGGACGATTTCAACAAAGCATCCAGGCTAGCCAATTGTTCTTTCGTCAGTTTGTAAGTGGCTCGCGATAGTGCTTGTGGGGCACCTGCTTCCGGTTTAACAACTTTCTCACCTTGAATCACGATCGGTTTGACCTGCACAACTTTCGGTTGGCCTTCTTTGCCCGCGCCAGACGCATCAACAGCAATCACAATTCTCTTCTCTTCCACTTTGGTACCAGCAGGTGGTGCATCATCCCCGACCACTTTGTAGGAACCATCTGGCATCACCATCATTCGCATCCGAATTTCTTTCTTTTCTGCACCACCAGGCACTACTTTGCCGGAATTCTGTGCCAGCCAAGCGAGTTTCAATGCTTCTGTTTGTTTGCTGTCCGCAGTTGCAGGTTTGTCTGTGCCAGTATTCAAACCAGCAATTTTGTATGTGCCATCCGGCATTACGATTACACTGAGTTGGATTTCCTTACCAGTTTGCACAGCAGGGACTTTGACTGTGTCCGATTTGGTGGGCTTATCGGAAAGCGCTTTCTTCTGTTTTGCTGCCTGGATTGCTTTCAATTTTGCCTGCATTTCGGCAATCTGCTTTGCAAGTTCTAGTTCTTCTTTCGAAGGTGCCTGTTCTACGACTGCAACTTTGACATCTTTTGTAGATGGCTTCACCTGACCCACGGTCCAGGTGGGGATGGCTGCCATGAAGGCACCCACGGTAAACAACTTCAAACCAAATGCCAGACGAGACTGAAACGGTGTTGACATAATCATGGATAATCGCTCCTCAAATTCGCGCCGTTGGTTACTTGCAATCCCCACAGCGGGCGCTGGTCGCTTCTGGGGTTGAAAAGAACATACTTGTAGCAGAGCTTCTGCAAAACTCCGCCTGTTAGTCAATTTGGCTGCCAGATGATCGCAGGCAAACTCTGCTGCCAGGCGAACACGCTGTCGCACCATCCAAAACAGTGGATTCCACCAATGCACAACGGTGGCAATCATTTCCAGAACACGCACCCAATGATCGCGACGTTTTAAGTGGGCCAGTTCGTGCACTATCACTGCATGCAAACCATCACGGGGTAATGTTTTCTCCAATCCTGCTGGCCACAATAGCGTGGGCCGCCAGCAGCACCACACGAGGGGCGATGTAATGCACGTTAATTCCTTTACCAGTGGCATGCGAATCTTCATGCGATTTGCTACCACAGCTACTTCCCGGATCAGATCATCCCCAGGTGGGGTACCTTTCGCAGCAATGCGGGCAAACTGACGGACCCCACGCCCCAGCTTCCATACGACGACAATGCTGCCGATCACCCAGATGGCACCCACCCAAAGAAGCAGATCTTTCTGCAGTCTGGATTCAACGATGGGTGGCGATGAAGCTGGCAGGGGTTCTGTATGTTCCACTGCCACATTCTCAGTCACTAAATCCTCAACTACCATCTGACCTTCAAAGATCGCAGCCTCATCTTCCAGCCAGATGATCGCAGGCTCGCTGAACTGCTCTGTATTGACTGTGGCTGTTGCTGCGATTTCAACTGTTTCTGGTGGCTCGGGCAATGGCGTTTCCACCTGGAAGATGTTGAACGCCACTAACGGTGGGGCGATCAGCTTCAACATGACAATCAGCCAGAACAGATGCACAATCGATGGTGCTGGCTTGAAAATCTTCGTGAGTACCCACACCAATAACGCCAGTGCTGCCGCAGTAAGCAGATTGGAAGTGAACCATTCGATCATGAATTGTTCTCCTCCGGGTGCTGTTGACCTTCCAGGCGATCCAGTAATTCTCGAAAGCTCGCGATTTCTTCCGCAGAAAACTGTTTGCCTTCCACCAGTGCCAGCATCAATGGCGAGGTTGTGCCTTCACAGTAGGTATCCGCCAGATCGGTTAGTTGCTGCTGCAATAATTGATCACGCGAATAGGTTGCCTGATACAGATGTGCCGTACCACGGGAAATGGCAACGTATTCCTTGGTCACCAGACGGTTTAACATCGTCTGCACAGTGGTATAGGCCCAGTCGACCCCCTGCTTGGCAACGTGGTCCAAAACTTCACGCACGGTCACTGGCCCCAGTTCCCACAGGGCTTTCAGTAACAGGCGTTCCGATTCACTGATCGGTGGTAAAACAGGCATGCCGTCTCCTACAAGATGTAGTAGATAGTACTACAAAATGTAGGAGGCTGTCAAGTGCAAGTCGCAAAGTTGTTACAAATTGCCAATCAATGAATCTGCAAACAGTCGATTGGAACGGGCACACAAACGAACTGGGCTACTGATTTTCACCCCCATTGATTGAAGGTGTCTGGGATGAACTCCCGTCGCCAGTTTTCCAGAATCGCACCCAGGTGATGACAGCCATCACGGCAACGGTAAAGACGGTGATCATAATAAACAGCACTAATAACAAAGTAAGCGTGTTTAATCGCTTGTCGTAAATCATTAAACTGCCCGCAGACAAGGTGGTGCTGATCACGAACAACATTGGCAGAATCGTTACCAGTGCATAGCGGGATCTGCCCGACCTGACAATCCAGGTGGTAACCAGAGACAACGCCAGCACCGCGAGTAATTGGTTGGCAATACCAAACATTGGCCAGATTGTTGAAATCCCTCCTTCCCAGATCAGGGCACCCCAACAGAAGGTCACCAGTGCGGAAGCCACGATGGCACCGATAGTGGAGTCAACAGAACCTAACGGCTTGTAAACTTTCCCCGCAAATTCCTGAAACAGATACCGTGCGATCCGTGTCCCGGCATCAATGGTGGTTAAAATGAACAATGCTTCGAACATAATGGCAAAGTGATACCAGTATTTCATCAGCGACGATAAACGATCATCCACCCAGGAAAAGGCATCGGTCAGTATCATTGCCATACTGACTGCAAGTGTCACGGCTCCACCTGTTCGCCCACGCAGCGATTCACCTCCCACGCTGGCTTCTACTTCGCCTAAGTCGAGCGAGTGCACATCACGCACCCCTACTTTCTGCATGGGATCAGTGGCGGATTTGCTGCCTTCCAGTTCCGCATACATCTTATCCAGCCTTTCCTGGTACTGCGGCACCTTTTCCACATCAACGTTAATGGAGTAATACAGGTTGAGTGGTAAGGCAGCAGCAGCAATCAGAGCAACCAGGCCCACTAACCCTTCGGTCAACATGGCACCGTAACCAATGGTGCGGATGTGGCTTTCTTTGCTGATCATCTTGGGAGTGGTTCCAGAAGAGACCAGCGAATGGAAGCCGGAAATTGCCCCACACATAATGCAGATGAACACGAAAGGAAAGATCCCACCTGCAAAGGTGGGGCCGCCATCTTTGAATGTATGGTTGATCGGTGGGTGACTTAGCACGGGATTGGCTACAATCACGCCCACAACCAGTAAGGCCAACGTACCAATTTTCATAAAGCTGGAAAGATAATCTCTTGGTGTCAGCAGCAGCCACACAGGCAGCACTGCTGCAATAAAGCCGTAGATACACAAGCCCAGAATTGTCTGGTGCTTGGTAAAGCTGAAATATTGCTCCATCGAAGAACCGGGGATGTAGCCACCTAAAAATACTGCCCCCAGGGTCAGCACGCCACCGATAATGGAGGCTTCTGTCATTCTGCCTGGGCGAATGCGATACATCCAGAGCCCAACGAAGAGTGCAATCGGTATGGTGCACAGAATGGTAAATGTGCCCCAGCTACTTCCTGGGATAATCTGTTGGCATTTTTCGGGCAGCACAAATTTCTGATCGACGATGGTTGTTTTGGGATCAACCTTCGCAGGAAACTGCACCACAAACGTTTCGGGACGCACGCTCGGTTCACTGGTGGGGGCATATTTCACCACACATTCCTTAGGAAGTTTCATCAGTGTGGCACCGTCTTTCGTTGTTTCGTATTCAACAGCCTCGAGTGACGGTGGTTGAATCGTCATACCTGCCGGTAACTTGGCAGTTTCGCCACCAAGTGCTTTCACGACGACAATCGCCAGACCTGCCAATGCCACAATAACAATTAAGAGGATGGCCATCGAGGCAACCAGTGAGGCAGAATCACCAAGTTGACGTTTGGCAATTTCCGCCAGCGATTTGCCGTTGTGCCGCACGGAAGCAGCCATTACCAGCATATCCTGCACGGCACCTGCCAGGCACACACCAATAAGCAACCAGATCAGACCGGGTGCATAACCATATTGCATCGCCAGCACCGGACCAATCAGTGGGCCGGCACCCGAGATGGCTGCAAAGTGGTGACCAAACAGCACCCACTTGCTGGTGGGGTGATAATTCTTACCATCGTTCAATCGTTCGGCAGGCGTTGTTCTGGTATCGTCCAGCACGGCCACGCGGGCAGCAAGAAAAGCACTGTAATAGCGATACGCAATAGCCAGAATGCACAGCACACCAACCATCACGGGCATTGCCTTCAACAGCACTCGTTCGCTTTTGGGATCGATGTCGAAGAAAATGTTTGCAAGCAAGTCCATGGAATACCCACCGGAGAGAATTTAATGCCCATTGTATCGTGGGAGCGGAAATAATCTTTAGTTGAACCCAATCCCACCTGGAATTGGGAATTTCGCTGCCCCCACGTACGTTCTATCCACTACAATTAATATATCTTTTTACAGTATCAGTTGCTCAATTATTTTGAACAAAATGAAAAAATGGTGGAAAAAAGCTGGAAATGGTGGGAACGATAAGCACTTTAAAGACGTCTTGTTTTGGGCCGAATGACCAAGAAGAAAGTTAAAGCCTGAAATAAATGCAAAAATTACAAATCAAAACGGTTATATAGCACAATAGCTATAAAACATTATTGGCCTGAAAATGAAACTGATGCAACGAAGTGCGATTACTTGTGTACTTTAGCAGTCTTGATGACAACATTGTCTGCGGGGCATTGTGCAAGTGCACCACCCTTGTTTTGCAGTTTCACTTTGGCAATCGCATCCACCACATCCATGCCTTCGATTACACGTCCAAAAACGCAGTACCCGTGGCCGGAAGGTTCATTGGCTTTATCCAGGCCTTTGTTGTCCTTCAGATTGATGTAAAACTGCGAAGTGGCACTATCGGGGTCGCTGGTGCGAGCCATTGCCAGGGTGCCACGCACGTTGGAAAGACCATTTGAGGCTTCGTTTTTGATCGGCTTTTCGGTTTTCTTTTCTTTCCCTGCATCATCAAAGCCGCCAGCCTGAATCACGAAATCAGGCACCACGCGGTGGAAAATCAGGCCGTCGTAGTGCTTGCTATCCACATAAGCGAGGAAGTTCTTCACCGAAACCGGTGCTTTATCCTCAAACAATTCTACTTTGATCGTCCCTTTGTTGGTTTCCAGAACCACCACGGGATTTGCTGCTTCAGCCATTGAAACTCCGATGAATAACAGGAAGGTAGCCAACTTCAATTGAAAGTTCATTCTTCTCTCCTTGGAAGGTTTTCATATTTGGCATATTGTAGGGAATGAAACAACTACTCACACTACCAGTGGAGTGAAGGAACCTCTTCTTATGCGAATCCTGGCGTTGGTAACCCTGTTCCTGGTTCAAATTTCGTTATTCGCACAGGCGAAAAAAGGGCCGATTGCCCCACCTGATGCTGCCCAACTTGCTCAGATTGCCCAAAAAACCAAAATTCTGCGTGATCAGATCGACAAACTTCGCCCCACCGTGCCTGAAGTTTTACTGGCTGATCTGGAAATTTTTGCCAAAGCCAGTGAATGGCAAACTACTTACAAAGAATTTTTGGTCAAAGATGCGGGTAAACAACTTCTGGCCGTGCTGGATGCGGGAATTCAGCGTTGTGAGGAATACGGAAAGACATCTTCGGCAGCGTGGCTGATTCCCAAAGGTGAGAAAGTTGCCCGTGGGTACACGTCGCAGATCGATAAATCGGTGCAGCCATATGGAGTGACCTATCCGAAAGGTTACCCCACTGCCAAAAAAGAGTGGCATGTAGAAATTTTTCTGCATGGCCGCGATGGCAGTATCACCGAAACGAAAACGTTGTTCAATCATATCGGGAACAAACCCGCACCTGCGAATCAAGACTATATCGAGCTGCACATCCATGGACGTGGCAACAATGCCTTTCGGTGGGCTGGTGAAACCGATGTTTTTGAAGCATTTGAGCATTTTCTAGCCACGGAAGCGTTATCGCAACGCAGGGTGATCAATCGCAAGAAAACCGTCATCAAAGGGTTTTCAATGGGCGGTGCAGGAACGTGGCACCTTGGCTTGCATCACCCCAGCAAATTCTGTGTGATGCAGCCGGGCGCGGGCTTTACTTCGACGCACGGCTACATTGGCAATTTGCCCGCCGAGTTGCCATATCCACAGGAAGAAACGCTGCGAATCTATGATGCGGTAAACTACGCCGAAAATGTGCGGCTGATCCCAATCGTTGCCTACAGTGGGGAAATCGACAAGCAGCGTCAGGCGGCAGTGAATATTGAAGAAATTCTGACGAAAAAGAAGATCCCGGGCATGACGCACCTTATTGGGCCTGGGTTAGAGCATAAGTTTCCACCGGAATGGGTGGCAAAAGCACGCACGGAAATGGCACCATTTATCTCTAAAGGACGCGAACTACTGCCTAAGAAGGTCCAGTTTGTTACCTACACGCTGAAATATCCCCACGCCGAGTGGATCACGCTGATGCGGTTGGAAAAACATTACCAGAAAGCTCAAGTGGATGCTGAATTGACAGAAAACCAGATCAACGTACAAGTGCAGAATGTCGCCGCATTTATGCTGAATTTCCCCACCAAGGTGGGGGTGGTAAACCTTGCAATTAATGGTCAGAAACTGCAAATCGAACCGGGGTTACTTTGTTTCCAGAAAACTGGTGAGAAGTGGCAACAGGTGCAGAAATTACCCACTGGTAAAAGGGCAGGATTGCAGGGCCCGATTGACGATGCCTTCACCAGCAAGTTTCTGTGCGTGATTGGTACCGGCAAACCACTCAACGAAACGGCCCACCGTGCGGCGATGGCGCAATTGGATCGATTCCAGAAAGAATGGAAAAAATGGATGCGGGGCGAACTTCCGGTAGTCAAGGATAACGAACTGACGGAGAAATTATTAGAACAGCAACCGAACTTGATTTTGTTTGGCGATCCGGGTTCCAACAGCTGGATTAGAAAATTTGCCAACCCCCAGCTCCAGTGGGATGAAAAAGGCATCAAAATTGCTGGTAAGTCCTTCGATAGTAGTCACTTACCAATGATGATCTATCCTAATCCGGAAACGAAAAGCAGTTACATTGTTCTCAACAGTGGGCATACATTCCACGAGGCTGATTTTAAAGGCACGAACGCCCTGCTTTACCCAAGGTTGGGTGATTATGCCGTATTTTTTCCAAAACCCACTGCAAATGATGCCACTGGTGGGGAAGTTTTGTTGAACGGCCTGATGAATGAACAATGGCAGATTCCTGGCAAATAAATGAACGCCTGGTGAAAAACTCACGTATAATATTTTGATTGATCAACTGTCGATATATCATCTATTTGGGAACGGTGAATCGGATGGCCAACATTCTCGTTGTGGAAGACAGCCCCACGCAGGCAGCCAGCATACAGCAGCAGTTAGAAACATTGGGCCACACGGTCAGACTTGCAGAAACTGCAGAAATCGGCCTGGAACTGCTTGCGAAAGAGCTGCCTGATCTGTTGCTTACCGACATGAACCTTCCCGGTATCAGTGGGATGGATCTGATTGAGGAAGTTTCGCGGCAATATCCCAAATTACCACCCATTCTAATGACAAGTCAGGGGAATGAAGATATTGCCGTCGATGCCCTGCGGAAGGGTGCAGTCAGCTATATTCCCAAACGCCGGCTGGATATCGATTTACCCCCCACTATTCAGTCGATTGTGGGTTCCAGTCGACTCGATCGACGCCACCAGCAACTAATGGCGTGCTGCCAGCAGTACGAAAACCTTTTTGTCATTGGCAACGAAACCCACTTGATCCCTGCATTTATAAGTTATGTTGGTGATTTACTTGCTGGTTTACGTTTCACCGATGATAAAACGATTACACGAATGGGAATTGCGTTAACAGAATGTCTCGATAACGCCTTACACCATGGGAACTTAGAGCTCAAATCGGAATTGCGGGAAGGTGACGGTACTGCATGGCGGGAAGAAGGTGCCAGGCGGATGCGAACCGCCCCGTACAAAGATAGAAGGATTTTTATTACTGCACGCGTATCGCGAAAATCAGCCACGTTCATCATTCGGGATGAAGGGCCAGGTTTTGATGTCAGCAAACTGCCCGACCCCACCGATCCAAGTAATCTGGAAAAATGCAGTGGACGTGGGATTCTGCTGATGCGGGCCTTCATGGATGATGCACGCTACAACAGCAAAGGTAATGAAATTACCCTTGTGAAGAGTTGGAAGCCGGAATAAGCCGGGTGCGTGCCGATTGGATTGCCAGTGGAATATCGTTCAAGGCCAAAATTTCACGTGCTGCCTGAATTTCTGCTGCCGCCTGGGGCATTCCATATACCACACTGGACGTTTTATCCTGCGTGATCGTATGCCAGCCCGCTTTACGGAGTTTCAACAAGCCATCTGCACCATCTCGCCCCATACCTGTCAGCAGCACACCAATCCCCAGCCCGGTCCAATTGGTTGCCAGACTGGTAAATAACTCGTTGATCGACGGCCGATAGGCGTAATCTTTGGGCTGTGGGGAATAATAAAATCGCCCGTTGGCATCAACATTCAGGTGTTCATCTGAATGAGCAACATACACTACATTAGGTTCTACGGGTTTTCCACTTTCTGCAAGAGTTACCGGCAGTACAGAAACAGATCGCAGGGTTTCCACAAGGCTGTGCACAAAATCGGGAGCAATATGCAGTGCCACTACCACCGGCATCCCCAGCAGTGGGGGAAGATTTCGCAGAATTGTCTGCAGAGCCTGTGGCCCACCCGTCGATGCACCGATTGCCAACAAGGGTGGATGCCCTGGAAACCGCTTTCCGAATGCATTTCCGAAAGGTGGCGTGTTGGTCAACAGCACCGTTTCAGCAGGCTTTCCAGTAATTGCTATCTTCTGCAATCGTTGTTTCAAGCCATCGGTATCAACAAGTTCGCCGGTGGGCGACAAACGAGGGCGGTTGACGGCATCCTGAGCACCTGCCGCAAGTGCTTCGGTCACTTTCTGGAAATTACTGGATAAACTGGACGTGACGATCAGCACAATCGCGTGGGATTGAAGCTTGATTTTTTTCACTAACTCGATGCCATCGACACCCGCCAGCATCAGTTCCAGCAGAATAACATCAGGCGGATCGGTTTGGAGCATGCGCATAGCGGTGTTTCCATCGCTTGCCATCCATGCAAGCGAGCACCCATTCATACTGGAAACGGCCCGCTTCAGGACATCGCGGCCGAGCGATAAATCGTCAACAATCGCAACACGCATACAGAAATACTACTCTTCCAAACACAGGCGATCCATTCATTTTACACCAGAAGCATATGCGAGAGGGAAGCAGCTGCTACAGGAAGTGCTGGTCTAAAAAGTTTACAGATTTATCGACGCAAAATGTCTCGAACTGCATTAATGAACGATTTATCATGAAAACTACTTTTGGTGAGGTAATAATCTACGTCGAGATCGGCCCCACGCTGGCGATCTTCCGGGCGGTCTTTGTAGGAAACCATAATTACCGGCATTTTTTTCAGGCGTGGGTCATTACGCATTAACTGAACCACTTCGAAGCCGTTCATTCGTGGCATATCCACGTCAGAGATTACTAAATCATAGTCGCTGGATTGCAATCGATTCCAGCCGTCCTGCCCATCCACCGCCAGACTGACATCCAGGTCCAGTTCCTGCAGCATTTGTTTTTCCACTTCACGCACGGTCACGGAATCTTCAATCACCAGAACCCGCGTTCTGCCCACATTGGACCTGTGAGAGTTAATGGGTATGTTGACGGACGCAGTTGTTGCAGAGTTCAGGGCTTCTTGCGCGGAACGAATCATATCTTCTATGTCTGCGATTAAAATAGGGGAACCATCGTCCAGAATCGCTGCGGAATTGATGTTGGGGACCCTGCCCAGTCGGGAGTCGAGTGGACGCACCACTAAGTCCTGTTCGCCGGTAAAGGCGTCCACCACCAGGCCGTATTGACCTGATAAGTCGCTGATCAAGACCACAGACAACAATTCCGGGTAACGTGGGGGTGTTGAAAGGGCCAGAATTTGTGCCGCAGGTATCAACCCGATATTTTTACCATCAATGACTGCATATTGTGCCCCCTCTACAACCCGCACTTCGCTGATCGGCAATCTGACCAAACGATCAATCCGATTGTGCGGGAATGCGTACGGCTCACCGGCAATAATCACCAGCACCGCTCGAACCACGGACAAGGTAATTGGCAGTTGCAGGTGAAAAGTAGTCCCACGGCCCACATTGCTGGATAGTCGCAGGGTGCCGCCCACTTTCCGCACCATATCGCGGACAACATCCAGCCCCACACCACGTCCGGAATATTCGGAAACGGCACTGGCGGTGGAAAAACCTGGCAGAAACAGGAACTCCAGTAGTTCCTGTTCAGTCATCTCCGCTGCCATCTGCTGAGTTACCATCCCCTGCCGGACAATTTTCTCAGAAACTTTGCGGGTATCGATTCCTGGCCCATCATCTGCAAGGGTAATTTGCAGCAAACCTGCACGGTGGTGGGCATCAAGCAGGATCCGGCCTCGGGGCGATTTCCCTTTTTCTTCCCGCACATCGGGCGTTTCCATCCCGTGATCCATCGCATTCCGCAACATGTGCGTCAGTGGGGCTTCCAGTTGTTCCAGAATATCACGATCCACCGGCGTTGCATGCCCACGGATTTCCAGATCGACCAGTTTACCCAGCTTTTTGCACATGTCCCGCACCAGACGTGGGAAAGCGTGGACACCATCACCAAATGGTCGCATCCGGCTCGAAATTACTTCCCGATACAGGCGACTATTGAGATCATCTGCAGCAGATGCATGATCTTCGAACTCCCTGATCCTCAAACCCAGATTCATGCGATTTCTTGCCAGTTCGTTCCGACATTCCTGCCCCAGAACCTGCAACTGCAAGCTTTGTTCCCCACTGGAAAACCGGTGGAAAAATTCGTCCAGCTGGTTCGAAAGAATTTCCTGCTGCAAGCGAAGTTTGTTTAGTGCTGAAGAAAACGGCTGCAGCCAGCGTGCATGCACCAATGATTCCCCTGCCAGGGACATCAGCCGGCTCAAACTGGCAGAAGAAATGCGAATTGCTGCTTCCGGAATGTGCACTTTTGGTGCCTGTTTTTCATTTTCTGTGGGTCGAATCTCTCCCACATGCGGTGGGGAAACTGATGATGGCGCAACCACCGGTGGGCTGAGCGCAACTTCCTGCTGGGGAATAATTTCCGCAGAATTTGGAGCAGAAGATTCAGGGGCTGTGGGAACTGGGAGAGGTTTTCCAGCGATCCTGGCGGCAAAATCCGCTTCCAGTTGGCGAACTTTCGCAACAGATTCCATTTGCCAGCCAACCGCAGATGTGGGCGTGATCGTTGCCATGCTGGACAATAGATCGGTCGCTTCCAACAACGAATCAATGGCATTGGAATCCAGTCGCACCTTGCGGGCACCAGCAGCCACCAGCAAATCTTCCATATGGTGGGACAGGTCAACAGCCAGACTGAGATTCACGATTCGAGCCGCACCCTTTAAAGAGTGGGCAGCCCGCATCAGCGGTTCGATCAGTTTTCCATTGTCTGGTTCATTTTCCAGCAGCAAAATACCATCAGCCAACTGATTAGTGTGGAGAGCCACTTCATCCTGAAAAATGTGAAACAGGTTGGACTGGCAGTCGATTGTATCCGGTACAAAATCGCTGGGTGCATGAGTTGGAATCTGCACCGCGGGTGAAACTTCGGCTACTATTTCGGGTACTGGTTTACTGGTTTGTGTTTCGCTAATGGGTGGTATTGGTTCTACAGGCGTGCTTTTCAGCACCTGGAAACGATTTTCTATTTCACGCAACCAATCCCCCGCCTGATCGTGCCAGATCTGGAGGCCATCATCGTCGCGATCTGCAAGCCCACGCAGGGTATTCAGCACTTCATACAGAAGTGATTGTTGTTCTGGCATGCGGAATAATTGCTGCCAGTTTCCCACGTGAGACTGGATCAGTCGGCAACTATCAGCAATTGCATGGAAACCGACAATCTTTGACCCACCAATAATCGTGGCAAGTGCTTGATCAACCTGATTCTGAAAAGTGGTATCCTGCCGCTCGGGTGGCGTATCAATTCCGTCGAGCAGCACCTGTGATGCTGCCTGCAACTCTTCGCGAAATAACTCCAGCAATGGATTTTCTGCACTCATTGGATTGCTGTACTCAGAGCTTCAAAAACTCTGTCCTCATCGAGTAGCCCGGCACTTCGTTGATCCCAATGCAAGACACCTTTGGTAAATCTGGCTCCACGCTGACCAACAGTCAGTGGAAGGGAACTCAGGACTGATTTTGGAAATCGCCACACCCGATCAATTTCATCAGCCAGAAAAGCCCAGTATTCTTCCGGTTTTCGGCCAGTAACAATCAATCGACTACTGCCTGTAATGTGGGTTTCTCTCGAGTTACCAGCCAATCCCAGTAATTCTTCCATACGCACGGTCAGGTGCAATTCCCCGCGAATATTCAGCAAGCCTTCTAAAATCCCCCCACGGTGTGGAATGCGGTGGAATGGCTTCGGCGTAGTAATTTCCACCAGACTGCGTACCGGCCAGCCCAACCATTCGCTTCTCAGCCGAAAAATGAGAATGCTTTCCAGTGCTTCAGTTTCTTCAGTGGCTGGTTGGGAAAGTCGTTCCGACCATTCCTGCAAATAGCCTGCAGGTGGTCTGCCAGACAGAAAGGTGCGGCCCGCCTTCACATATACGGAACAATTCTGGCAGTGAATTTCCTGCACCAGGCGGGGGCATTGCTGATTTCCCCACACGCCAATCGAGTTCCAGCAATCACTGGGTGCATCCGTGGGATCGTGGTTCTCCAGCACTTCCAAAGATCTGGAACTCAGCCTGCGCTGGATTGCCGAACGTCGCACTGCCTGACTACTACCGTAGGATGAGGGCTTTGTTGACCGAAATGCCTCTTCAGCAGGCACTTGCGCTGATTCCACAGGTTTGACTGTGGATGATGAAGTGCTTGAACCCGATTTCTGAAAAATTCCTAATCGATTGCCATCGCTGGGTGCCCACGAAAAGGTCTTCAGTTCATTCGATTCCGCCTGACCAACGATCAGGAGGCCACCGTCTTTCAAATGGTCATACAGGTGTTTTGCTGCTTCACGACGTGCTTTCTGAGTAAGATAGATAAGCACATTTCGACAGAAAATCGCATCAAAATGAGATTCATCGCCCAGAAACAACGGGTCGAGTAGGCTGGTCTGGCGGAAATGCACCAATTTCTGCACGGCAGGTCGCAATTGCCAATGGTGGCTATCCAATTGCGTAAAATACATGTCCTTGACATCAGGGGTGGTTTCCCGAAAAGCAAAATCACCGTAGGTGGCACGCTGAGCAGTAAGGATACTGGACGCACTCAGATCGATGCCTAAGACCTGGAAGTGATCTCCCGTGATCCCTGCACGCAAGAGACTGATGGCAATGGAGTAGGGTTCTTCCCCACTGCTGCAACCTGCGGAAAGAATTCGATACGGGCGGGCAGGATGTAATTCGTGTATCTTTTTGGTGACAAATTGGGCAAAATGGTCGAAAACAGCTTTCTGCCGAAAAAACCACGATTCAGGGACCAGAATGCTATCCACAAATCTCATGAATTCGTTGGGATGCTCACGAAAGTGACGCACCAACTGGGGCTCGTCTTCAACCTGATATTGCTGCAGCAATTCCCCCACCCGTTGGGTGATGGCGTGCTCACCAAGTGCTTCGGGATTCAGTCCCAGTCGATTGATTAATAATTCATGAATGCTGTTGTTGGTGCTGCTCATGCGACCTCCTGAAAGCGAGACAGTTGATCCCGCATTGCGGTGGACAGCAGTTGGTTCACATGGGCAAGATTGAGAATCCCCACATCATCCAGAATGACCTTCCCAAGACTGGGCTGCGTACCAGCATCGGTTGGCAACTCCTTAAAATGCTTCGCATGGCTTTCTTCCATCGATGTGACATCAGAAACCTGTGCCGCCAACAGGCCCACGATCATAGAACGGCCCAGGTGGTCTGTTTCCACGAGAATAATTCGAGTCGACAGTCGTGAAGGGCAACTTTCCACGCCAAAAACCAGTGCCAGATCGACAATGGGAATGACATTGCCTCGAAAAATAATCACACCTGTCTGCCACGTGGCGGAAAAAGCGACCGGTCGTACGGGAATACACGGGATTACCTGAACAATCTGACGAATGTCCATGGCAATTCGATGCTCGCCGATTTGAAAAGTTACCACCAGCATGGCTGATCCTACTTAGACCTTGAATTGGCCAATTTCCTGATTAAGCATCTCAATGGCGTGTCGCAATTCTTCCGTCGATTGCTGAAACTGAACCAGTGAGTGGGAGGTATCTTTCGCCCCACCAGAGACGGTGACCATTGCCTCACTGATCTGCTGAGCACCGATCGTCTGGTTTTTCATCCCCTCGGTAATCGTTTTGAACCGTTCGGACAGCACGCGAACTTCATCAATAATTTCGGTGGTTTGCTGGTTAATCTGGCCCACCTTACCGACGCCACTTTGAACTTCGTCGCTGAACTGATCCATCTGCATCACACCAGCAGATACGGCATCCTGCATGTGGCGGACTATATTTTCGATATCCAAGGTAGCCACGGCTGTCTGATCTGCCAGGCGACGGATTTCACGTGCCACTACCAGAAAACCTCGTCCGTAATCCCCCGCTTTTTCCGCTTCAATTGCAGCGTTAATCGACAGCAGGTTCGTCTGGTCTGCCACTTTGGTGATGGTGGTGACTACCACATTAATGTTGTCGGCTTTTTCCCGAATCAATGACAATTTGGAAGAAATTGTGGAAGTCGAGTCCACTAGTTGGTGCATCGTTCGCTCCATAGTGCCCAACTGATTTCTGCCGGTATTTGCCAGCATCGCAGCATGATTCGCTCGGTCTGAAACATCATCCATCGTGCCAGACAGATCTATTGAGGTGGCGGAAATTTCCCGCACCGCTGCGGCGATCTGGGTGGTGGAACTGCCCAGTTGATGGACCGTTGATTCCTGCTTTTTAGCAGTGGAATTGATCTGGGACGAAGTCGACAACAATTTCACGCACGATTCACGAATGCTGACAACGATCCCCTGTATTTTCATAATCAAGTCATTGATCGCAGTGCCCAACTGGCCGATTTCATCATTCGATTTGACTTCGACGCGTGCCGTCAGATCGGCATCACCTCGGGCCATTGTGTTGACAGCATTGATCAGTTGTGTAATCGGTTGAACAATGCGACGAGTTGTCACCATACCTGCATATAGAATGGCAATAATCACAGCAGCATTTACAATCGCCATTGCAATCAGCCAGTTGGTGCTATTATCAGCAGCGTTTTCCTTTAGTTCTTCAGCAGTTGCAGTTGCTTGACGCACCATCTCATCTACTGCAACGCGATGTGCAACAAATTCGGGCCGCATCTTTTCACGAAACAATGTCGTGGCCTTGGCTCGATCCTCCCCACCTTTCAATACCAGTGGGACATATTCTTCACGTGCCAACCTGAAAAATTCTTTTGCAGGTTCGTGCAGTTCTTTCTTGATGATTTCCCGCTTGGGGCTGTCTGGGATAGCCTGCAGCCAGTAATTGCGTGCTTCCGTGTACGCTGCCTCATAATCTTTTAATTTTTCGATTTCCTTACGCACAAAGCTTTGGTCGGTGGCTAATTCCATTTCACTGATCAGAATGTACGCTTCTGAAATGTACAGAGAAGTTGGCTGTGAATCTGCCAGTAATTTTCGGGCTGCTTCACTGTCCTGTGAAATGGGACCGCTGACACGAAAACGCAGTGAAAAATACCACGAAAAGATCAGGATCAGAATATTGGCAGTCAGTGCAGTGATCAGCAGCATCAGCAGGCGAAACCGCACGCTGGTATTTTGGTTACGACTCATGATGTTACAGTTCTAATGAGAGTGATTTTCCTAGTTTACATTGGCGAAGCTGGGTAATTAAGGCAAAAAAGGAAAGAACTTTGGATTTTTCTAGTCAGTGGGGCGATACAATCGAACGGATTGTGCCGAACGACACAATCAAATTGTAATATAATCTATTTAAAATATAAATAATGTGATATAAAACAGATTGTTAGGCACCAAAACGGGCTTTGGTGCCCCACAAACCGAGGCCTGGGTTAGAAACAAAGAAAATTTCCTCTCCCCGCCAGCTGTTCCAACCATCCTTCAACTCCGTGGGGGGATATTGTGCCATCGCTGTGGCCAGATCCAGATAATTGAACCCCACGCCACGTATTTCATCTTCTGTTAGATATCCAGGACAGTAGGTAACACGGAATCGCCCTTCGCTGGAACCATGAATCAGGTGGGCGGCGGCAGACAAATTTTCTGCCAATTCCGGATGCGATTCCACTGCTTCCAATGTGGTGGAGGTGCCACGGTAGCCAAACTGCCGAATCAGACGATCAATTTCCGCATCTTCACCAAACATCCGCACACCGGGTGCCAGAATAATGAGCTCTCCCTCATCTGCAATTGCCATCCGCGTGCGATAGACAGCCTTATTCCCCAGCCAGGTCGATTTAAACTCTTCCGGTTCCAGATAAACCACCACTTTGTGGGGCTCTCGCTCCAGATAATTGATGTTCACTTCGCGTGCCAATTCCGCACCGCGGAGGTAGCATTCTTCATCGTCGCCAGCGAATAACCCGCGAGTAACAATCTTGCCCAGTACATCACGTCCTCGCACCGTCAGCAGATAATGGATAGGCAGATTGGTCGCAAATCGGCGGGAAGCATCGTTCAGCATATCCCGCACCGGCGTGCGTGCTCGCCCCATGATCCGTTCCATGCCATAGACCGCACCCAACCAGTGGGATTTGTTGATCAGGTCTTTTCCACCACATCCCACAAAAATGTTCTTATTGTGGTTGGCGATGCCGATCACTTCGTGGGGCACCAGTTGTCCAATGGAAATAATGGCATCCCACGGTTCTTGCGTAATTACTTTACTGAGAAGGACTTGCGCAGAAAAATGCAGTTTGTTTTCCGAAAGTTCCCGCACCCGCTCCGGTGGGATTTCACCGAGTGGATCCACATTGTTCCGCCAGTGGTGCACACGGAATCGATCGTCGGGAATCCCAGGGAACATGCGGTGCCGCTCTTCCTCGTTCATTTCTTCATGAGTGCCGAGTGCTGGCAACACAAAAACATCTGCACTACCGTGCAATAATTCAAATAACCGCACCGTCAGTGGGCCGGCACCGGAATGCCACCGGGTAATATCAGGTGGGATCAACAGCACACGCTTCAAGGGTTTGCTGCGTTGCAGATTCCCCAGCATCTGTTGGAGTAAATTTTCTGTAAGTTCCTGATCAATAACGGTTTCCGACGATCCTTCCGCAAAATGTAACATTGCCCAGCACTCCTGAATCCAGTGCAATTTAAGATACGAAGTGCCACCCACGAAAAGTGTTGCGATGATAAGTATGAAAATTAAATGAGAATTTGACGAGTACTGGAATGATTTGCATTTTCGAGCGAAACACCTCATAATAACCGCTTGTTCTCGCAACTGCCTTGGGGGAGAAATCATGCCATACGTTGTCGTTTGTCCAAATTGTTCCGCAAAGTTAAAATCGAACGCGGTTGTGCCCGCAGGCAGGCGAATTACCTGCCCAGCCTGCAAAACGATTATTGTGACGGAACACGATTCTCCCTCGGAAGAGGAATTGGCTGCACAAACAAAACCAGCACCAGCACCGAAGCCACGAAAACCCGTGGAAGAAGATGTTTTCGAACCGGAAATGGTGGACGACGACGAGATCATGGAGCCTGAATTAATCGACGACGATGAGCCTGCACCCAAAAAGAAGAAAAAACCTTCTGAGGCAGCATCGCAGTTCAATTTCGGCAGCAAGTCGGATGATGATCGGCCCAGCAAAAAGCGTTCGCGGGATGAAGACGAAGATGATGAAGACGACCGCCCACGGCGGAAGAAATCAAGTCGCGCGGCAGCAGATGAAGATGATGAGGATGATCGCCCACGAAAGAAAAAAGGGCGGGCAGCGTACGACGATGACGACGACTTTGAAGATGATGACCGCCCACGTGGAAAAAAAGGGCGGGCAGCGTACGACGATGACGACGACTTTGAAGATGATGACCGCCCACGTGGAAAATCAAAGAATAAATCCAAAACAAGAAAAAAAGGCGGCCTGAACCCGCTCGTCCTGATTGGTGGTGCAGTGGGTGGAGTACTGCTACTGGGCGGAATGGCTTTTCTGGCCTATTATCTGTTCTTCTCCGGTGGCGGCCCCGGCAGCGAAATCACCCGCTGGATGCCATTGGAAACAGAAAGCGTTAACTACACGAACTTAAAGAAAATCCGCGGCATTGATGCAATAAAAAACAAGGAGAAGTTTGAAGATTTGCCGCCAGGTCTTGGCGTGAAAGAAGAAGATATTGATGAAGTTTATGAAGTAGGTTGTAGGAATAGTGTTGGCAAGTTAGTGATTCTAAAGGGAAGCAGTAATCTCAGTGGGGAAGCTTGCAAAAAAGATAAGGCTACTGAAATAAAGCACAATGACCTTACATACTTTCGATTAAATGCAGGTGGTGGTTATGCTTACTTCCCGAAAACTGGATTTGGCGTAGTTGCTTCTAATGAAGGCACACTGAAACAATTAATGGATAAAGGATCCGAAGTGACAATCCCGGAAGACTTAAAAGAAGCATTTGATGAGATTAGTGGCTGTGACAGTTATCAAATAGCAGTTGGCCATTATGCAAAGGTATTAAGTCCTATGAAAGGGACAAGAAACACTACGTTTAACATTATGGCAATCGAATTTTCGAGCAGTTCGGCAAAACTCAAGTTTATCACGAATTTTACAACAACCGAAGAAGCTTCTGCTGCTGTAAAAGAAGGTGAAGAAAATATGGAAAAAGAAAAGAAAGGACTTGGAGCAGGCGAGCCCGACAAACAAAAACGTGAAATGGCGGAGAGTGCCTCGATTTCCAGGAGTGGCACCACAGTTACTTTCTCAGTAAGCATCCCGTACGATAGCCCAGCATTGGGTATATTCCGATAGGGCTGTCATTTGTGGTGGAGCATTTACCTGACTTGACTTACCAACAGTGAGTTAAGAACATTACAAGAATTCCAGCGGAGCGGAGTTTCCAGTGAAAGGATTTCTTACTACTACTTTGAAAATCGTTTCTGCCACAATATTTTTTGTAATCTGCTCAAACATTCCTGCTTACAGCGAAGAAAAAAAACTACTCCCGGGCGAGATTGATGTTACCCACTGGATGCCAACGGAAACATGTGAAGTATTTTACACAAGCCTGAAAAGAATCGCCGAAAACAAGGATCTGAAAGTCCTCCTAGAGAAATATCAAGCACTGATCCCTATGGAGTTGGGTATTTCCATCGAAAATGCCCACAGTTTGCTGAAAGCAAAATCGTCTGGTGATGTGGGGCATGTTACGATTATTCAGGGCGATAAAGCCATCAATGCAGAATCCTGCAAGAAACAGCAACCAAAAGAAGTGAAGTATGGCTTTTTTATGTACTACCAGTTGAAAAATGATGCTGGATTTGCACATTTTCCTGCGGACGGTACAGTCGTGCTTGCTGTAAACGAGAATACAATGCAACAATTACTCGATAACCCCAACAAATCCACCATTTCTGATGTTGTGAAGGCTGGACTTGCTCACGCACTGCCGTTTGATATTTTTGAGCTGTCCACAGGTCTGAGTGCAAAGAGATTTCTTGACCCAAAAGCGAACGAATTTTCTCTGACTACTTCCTTAAAAGGTACTCTCATTGGAGATAAGATTTGCATGATGGTACGAATCAGCACTTTTGATTCTGAAGATGATGCCAAAGAGATGCTCTCCGCTGCAGAAAAGGGACTCGAACAAGTATTACAGCCAGCTAAAGAGATGTTGGCTGATTCAAAGATCTCTGAGTTGGAACGAAAGCAGATTCAACAATTTTTGGAAGCTGCGAATGTTACAAGTAGCAACAAGACAATTACCACCAGGATGTTCATGCCTGTGAAAGCATTGCTTTATCCGTGAGTTGTTACCGACTTCCATAAAAGCGATTTGCCAAATCAAACTCTATGAATGAAGAGCAGGATTTTTAAAGTATGAACCCTCGAAGAATATTAATTTCTGTTACTGGCCTTGTCGTGGTTGCTGCCGTGGTTGCAACAGCCATCATTTACAATAGGAAAACAGATCAGCCTGTAGCTACCCAGCCAACAGTTACCACAATAGAACAGCTGTTCGACTGGATACCCGGGGATACTGTGGAGTTCAAATATGCTGATCTCCGCAAAATACGCGAAAACTCTTTTCTTTCCAAGAAACCACCCACTGGTACAAGACCACCGGCACACCTGTTGATTCCCGTTGAAGAAATGTATGAACAGTAGAAATATATACAAAGTCGGCCAGGCAAATCTACATCATCCTTGGCAGTTCCAAAATCAGTAGTGCTCTATACGAGCAACTCCAGGCACAGAAAATAACTTATCAGCAACATGTCTACTACAAAATTGATTCCAAAGATGCGTTTATCTTTTGCCCGAAAAATGGACTGGCTATTGCGACCAATGACGAAGCACTAATGAAAGAATTACTGGATGGTAACAAAAAAAATCCAATCAGCGAGGAATTAACAGAAGCAATTCGAAATGTTAAATACGGCGATGCGTATGAGATTGATCTGGGTAGCAATGCTGCCGACAATTGTTTTGGAGAACCTTTGACGAAGGCCAAGCCAGTCTATTGCATCCGCGATTCGAAAATTCTGGAAAGCCAGGTAAATATTCTGTTCATCACGTATTTTCGATCAGAAGAAGAATGCAAAACTGCTGAAAATGAAATGATTACAGTTAAACGAGAAAAACTCAGCGATGATTCAAACTCGGAAAGAACGAAGCAGTTTCTGGCGACAACAACAATTACCAGAGACAAACAGAAGATAGAAGTGGCCGCAATCCAACTTCTTGGTACTTGAATCGCAACTTTCCACTATCATTACAACTTAACTTTCTTCAATAAATTTTGTTACATTGAACATCTCTGACCCACGATTTGTTGCAGAACTTCGTCTCCATCTGGTTTCCGGGGTGGGGCCGAAGTTGACTGAGAACTTACTGGCTCATTTCGGTACCGCCGCAGATATTTTCAACGCTTCCGAAGCGGAATTGTGCCAGGTGCCCCTTGTGGGAACGAAGGTCGCCAAGGCAATTCGCAGCGATACCACGCTAAAGAAAGTAGAAGATGAGCTGGCACTGGTGGCCAAACATGGTATTGCCGTGGTGGGGTGGCACGATGCGGGCTTTCCCAGTCCCCTGCGGGTGATTCCTGATCCGACACGCATCCTGTATCACCGTGGGCAATTGCTTGAAACTGACTCTAAAGCGATTGCAATTGTCGGATCGCGTAACTGCACGGGATACGGCGTGCGAATGGCCACCCGATTAGCCAGTGGCCTCGTTCGAGCGGGATTTACAGTCGTGAGTGGCCTGGCTTTGGGCATTGATGGTGCCGCCCACCGTGGGGCACTGGAAGCCAATGGACGTACCCTGGCGGTATTGGCAGGTGGCTTATCCAGCATCTATCCACCTGAACATAAAGATCTGGCAGAAAAAGTTGCCCAAAGTGGGGCGTTGGTTTCCGAAACCCCCATGGCAATTGCCCCACAGCGGGGGATGTTTCACGCCCGTAACCGCATTATTTCTGGATTATCGCTGGCCACGGTTGTCGTGGAATGTAACGCACGCAGTGGGGCGTTGATTACCGCACGCCACGCACTGGAACAGAACAAAGATGTTTTTGTAATTCCGGGAAATGTGGATATTCCACAGAACGAAGGTTCTTTGCAACTGATTCGGGATGGGGCTCGCTTAATCCGCGGAATTGATGATCTGCTTGAGGATTTACAAGGGCTGAAAGCGTCGCTCCCAGAACATTCCCCCTCCCCCACACAGCAGGAACTGTTTTCAGAAAACCCCACGCCAGTCTGTACAGCACCTCCGGAAATGTCTGCAGAACATCGAACGATCTGGGACACTTTGACAGAGCCGAAACATGTCGATCTGCTTTCCAGAGAATTGTCACTCTCTGCGGGAGATCTCACCAGACTCCTGTTTTCGATGGAAATGTTACGGCTGGTGCGTCGCCGACCTGGCAATTTTTACGAACGTACCTGAATCCGCATTAACTGGGTGCATTGGTCGCGGGATTGGGTGGGATTGCAGCAGACACTGCCTGACCTCGCCCGTGGATGATTCGCAGGCCAATTTCAAAAGAAATCGCCAGCAGAATCAGCCCCACAGAAATATTCTGTGAAAGAGTCATCGAAAAACCTTCCACAGGGGTATCGTTTCGCAGGATTTCATTCAAAAAGCGATGGATACCGTAACCCAGCAAAAACAGCGTAAACACCTGGCCGTCGTGACGGCGATACCGATCAAATAGCATTAAAAAAGTCATCAACAACAACATGCTGATCGTTTCGTACAACTGGGTGGGATGCAATCGGATCGACCGTGGGATAAACGTCGGCAGTGTGGTCTCTTTCTGATCCCGTTCCACAACGAGCGTCATTTCTTTCTTGCCACGTGGCCAGTTCAGCACAATCTGATCCAGTCTGCCCACGGGAGAAAACTCTGTTAACGACAAATCCTCATCATTAATCTTCACAATCCGGTCGCGGGGCTGCAGGCCAGCTTTGCCTGCTTCAGAAAGTGGTTCCACGTGCTTTACAATCAATCGTGGCTCGTTGGGGGCTTCTGGATAGACCGTAAAGCCAAGCACCGTCTGATAGCCCAGTTTTTCTACCAGTGTATCGCGGGCGGGGGCATTTAACATCGGAAATTGAATAGCAGGACAGGTGTCTGGTGCGACATGTCCGTAACAGCACCCGTTCAGCAGGCAGCCCAACCTTCCCAGGGCAATACCCAGAGCAAGCACAGGTCCGGCGGTATCCGCTAAACGCCAGAATTTTACTCCCAGTCGCCGCAGGTAAAGCTGGTACAGGGCAATAAAGACAAGAATGGAAAGCAGTACCCCTCCTAACAGCACCAGACCACCATTCCAGACCTTGTAGATATCAGTCAGTGGCACCCCAAACTGCAGGCAATAGGTAATCCGACCACCCACAAAGCCGGAAATCATCATGATGATGATCAGGTTCTGGACAAAAGAGCTGGGGAGGCCATCTTTGGTCACTTTCGACCATTTGCCAAGCAACCAGATGGTGCCCAGAAAGGCCATCAGCATCATAAAGCCGTAGCCGTTAATCGGGATTCCATTTGGTGGGAACGAATCTTTGAAAATGGGTATATAAAACAGTACTTGTTGCATGGGTTACTCGTCAGGGAATCGGCAGAAAATCTAATATTTTTTGCAGCAACTGGTCCGCAGTCTGCTCTTCCGCCTGGGCTTCGTACGTAAGAACCAGACGATGGCGGAGCACATCGGCAGCACAATCTTTTACATCCTGGGGAATGACATATTTCCTGCCTTGCAGAAAAGCCATCGCTTTACTGGCACGCACCAATGCAAGCGACGCACGTGGGGAAGCACCAAATTGAATCAGGTTACGCACCATCTCTGACTGGTGCGGTCTCGTGTGCTGAACAATATCCACGATGTACTGCTCAATTTTGGGATCAACGAAAATGCCATCGACCTTATTCTGGTTTTCAAGGATCTGCGTTGCATTCAGTACCGCTGCCACCCGAGGTGGGGATTGAATGCTGCCCAATCGCTGCACAATCTGCATTTCTTCGGCACGGCTGGGGTAATCCAGATGAATTTTCATCATAAATCGATCGATCTGGGCTTCCGGCAGTGGGTAGGTCCCTTCCTGTTCAATCGGATTCTGCGTGGCAAGTACAAGAAAGGGGTCTGGCAGCGGAAAAGTCTGGTCGCCGATCGTCACCTGGCGTTCCTGCATTGCTTCCAGCAATGCACTTTGGACTTTTGCGGGAGCACGATTAATTTCATCTGCCAGAATAATATTGGCAAAAACAGGCCCCCGTTTAATGGTGAATTCGCCCGTTTTCGGCTGATAGATATTCGTGCCCACAATATCGGCGGGTAGCAGGTCGGGCGTAAACTGAATCCGTTGGAACCGAAGATCTAACGCCTGTGCAAGCGTGCGAACAGCAAGGGTTTTTGCCAGACCTGGGACACCTTCCAGAAGTAAGTGCCCCTGCGTTAACAGTGCCACCAGCAATCGCTGCACCAGGTGGGTCTGACCGACAAGCACCTGCCCCACAGTGCGAGCGAGCTGCACCATTTCTGTGGGGGCCGATTCTGATAATGTGCTTTCTTCCGACATCAACACCACGTGCAGGTCAACGCACTTGTACCTATCGTGCGTTATTGTAGAAATTTTGCCCAGTTTAGGATGAAGGCACCGTGAATATCTGTTCGATTCAGAAACTGGCTGGAATCACCCGTCAGCGTGGATAAACCAAATGCAGTGATATCACGAATTTTTGATCTGGATTCATCAATAGCCGTTACCGATGTCGGGAGTAGAATACAGAAAATGATTCCTTGCCCAGAGATCACCGATGTTGCCACTGTTTAATTGGCTACTCCCATCAAAATGCCCGTGCAATCCGTTCCAGAAAATGTGGGTGGAAGACCGTCTGAATTGGCTGTGCGATGAGTTTGATGATAATATTTTCAACGGCCGGACGTTGATTCTACCCACAATGGAGTTTTTTCCAGACCCGATTGAACGAACGGAACGTGGTGCGGAAAAGCTCTTTCAACAGGTGTGCGGTTACATGGATGTTCAACCTGAATTAATTGATCTGGATTTTGTTGATACCAGCAATTACGTTTACTTTGTAAATGACAATGGCCAAGATCTCCCCGCGGTGACAGGCAGTTTTTCAGATGTGAATGGAAGATATCAAATCCGCCTTGATCTGAAACAACTGGATAATCCGATGGAAATGGTGGGCTCAATGGCTCGCGAATTAGCCAATGTGCGGTTACTGGGAGATGGCCGCTGTGATGCTGATAGGTTCGACTATGAAATGCTGGCCGACCTGACGGTAGTCTTTCTGGGTGTGGGTATTCCGCTGGCAAATGTCACCAGACCCTGGGCCGGGACACCTACCTGCTGGCCTGGTACCAGGGTCTTAAAAACCGAACACATGACTGATTCCATGTTTGGCTATGCATTGGCCCATCTTGCCTGGTTTCAAAATGAAACGCAGCCCACGTGGGCACAGACACTTTATTGGAATGCGCGTATCGAACTGTTTAATGGCGTACGATTCTTGAGAAATTATGGCGATTCGAGCTTCCAATATTAGCTGAGTGATCAAAGAGGTTTTTCATGTTTGATTGGTTGTTCCCACCAAGATGTCCGTGCACGCCACACGAAAAAGACTGGCTGGAAGATCGGCTGCACTGGCTGTGGGGTGAATTTGATGACAATATCTTCAACGGTCGCAAGTTGATATTACCTACAAAAGAGTTTTTTCCTGTACCGATTGAAAAGACCAAACGTGGTGCAGAAAAACTATTTCTTCAGGTGTGCGGCTACATGGATGTGCAGCCTGAACTGATCGAACTGGATTTTTTTGATACTACCAACCACGTTTATCTCGTGAATGATTCAGGTGATTATCTCCCAGCGATGGTTGGTAGTTATTCAGAAGGGGATGATCAGTTCCAAATTCGGCTTGATGTGCAACAACTGGAAAATCCCATGGTTATGGTGGGCACCATTGCCCACGAATTAGCCCACGTGCGGTTGTTGGGTGAAGGCCGCTATGATGGTGATGCTTACGACAATGAACTTCTGACCGATCTGACAGTGGTATTTCTGGGATTGGGTATTTTTCTGGCAAATGTCCCCAGAAGTGTGGAAAGCATTGCCACATACTGGCCGGACACCAATGCGAAAAAGCCAGAATACATGACCGAATCGATGTATGGCTATGCATTAGCCCATCTGGCTTGGTTTCAGAATGAAAAACGGCCCGCGTGGGCACAGGAAATTTACTGGAATACCCGGATGGAGTTCTACCAGGGCTTGCGATATCTGCGAAAAACAGGGAATTCAACCTTTCGAAATTAGTTTTCAGGCTTTTCGAACCGCACTTGTCAAAATTGCTGGTATCGAGTATTGCACCCATCGTGGGAGACAAACTCATGTACCAGTGGTGTCCAGTGCGGCGAAAACATCTGCTACTGGCGATTTTCGGCTCACTTTTCCTTCATGCAATCTTCACATTTTCAGGCTGGTTGCTTCCCTGGGGGAAATCCACAGAGTCGTTCGGCAGCAATTTCACAGAAAACAACCCAAATGTGCTGGAAGTTGATGTTTACCAGGTACAGAATACGGTTCAGGTTGAACCCAAGACACAAATCAAACCTGTGCACCACCAGGAAATTGTGAAAATTCCCTCACAAATGGTGCCGCTTAACCAACTTCCTGGGGTCGAAATCCCAAACATTCCTAATGAAGTGGAGCCCGCACCCAAAGAAAACCCCAGTCCAGGTGCACCAACAGACGCACCTGCGGTGCATCCCAAGCTGAAAAACGGAAAAACAGTTGTATATATATTAGACTCATCATCTAGTATGGCATTGAACCGTGCCTACCCACGTGCGATTGCTTCGATGCGCACTTCACTGAACCAGTTGGGTGGGGAAAGTCGTTTTCAAGTGGTTACCTACGGTAAAACGGCAACCCGCTGGGGCAATAGCCTGATTTCCCCTAACCACTTGCAGATCCATAACTTGTGTCTTGAATTAGCACAGAAAGAACCAGAAGGGAGCAGCAACCACCTGGCGGGTGTGCAGGCAGGGTTCATCTTTCGCCCCGATTTGCTGGTCCTGTTAACAGACGGCGACGACTTCTCGCTGAATGAGGTCATCCAGATCCGCAAACTGGTGGGCAAAACCTTCATTCTCATCGTGTTCTGCCAGTCGGAACGTACCATCAGCCCCACCAGTCCGCTGCATCACCTGATTGAAGGTGGCTTGGGCAAAATCCAGCACCTGGGTGATTAGTCAGTTGTTGTTTGCAATTTGAGAATAGAAACTTTGAAGTAGTATCAATCCAGCTTTATGGCTAAAATAAATTTCTGTTATTGTTCCAGTGGATGATAGATCACAGAATCTTGAAGCTACTGAGACCGTTCGTGGCATGTAACAATTGCAGGATCATTCTGCAGAAGAGTTTCCCATGCGTCGTAACAAAAGTGAAACTACAGAAAAGCGAAATCAGCTCCAAAAGTTCAATTCTTTGCTGTTTCTTGTTTTGACAGCTGGAATGCTTGGGTGTGGTGGATTCCAGTGTGGAGCGGTTCCAGCAAAATCACCTGCAGGCTTAAGGATCAAAGCATTTCGTGATTCGAATACAAAAATAGTCGCAGTAACTCCGGATTTTCTTCCGATGAAATTCGGCCCCATCCAAATAGAGGATGTTCATGGCGAATTGGATGGTGACTTTTACGTTGTTTCGGTTGAGTGGATAAAAACAGGCACGGAAGAAGAATTTAATGAAGCGATTTGGCAACAGCTTCAAATGAAAAGGCCCGAACTCGATGAAGAACATATTCAATCGATCAATCTTTTACTGGAATATACCACGGACAAGGGTGAAGTCTGGTACTACACGACTGTGAACGTATCAAAAGAAAGTGTGTCTGGAAAAATTATCTTCGAGGATAAACAGCAAATCGCTGCATTTGCAGGTAAAGGCATGCCAATTGCTGGTAAGGTGAAGCTTGAATCAATCATCTGGCAAAAGCCGAAATTGATTGCACCATTGAAAGAAACTCCACCAATGGGAACCGTGTATCAAGGTGATGATCAAACTACATTCATCGGTGGGCACCCGATGCCGATCAGTTTTGATCTTACAAAATCAACTACCAAGAAAGGTGCAATTGCGTTGAACCTTAGCTGGAAAATAGACGAACTTCATGAAGACCTCGAAGAAATTCTTGTCCGTTTACTTAAACATAAAGTCAATCTGCAGAATCATACCCTGCAAGCTTTGTATGCAGAGCTTCGATATCTCAACGCTTCAGGCGACCTATTACCAGACCCGACTGAAAAAATCATCGTACAACTTGGTAATAAGGAAGGAGTCATAATGCTCAAGAATGTAGATCCCAAATCTGTTGTGATCGTCGAACTCGAAATTCTCCACGTTATCTGGAATGGATATCAAGAAATCATCAAAATGGAGTAACTAAACCAAAATCAGATTGAAAATCGGAGTTTTTCCGCTTGAGGATCGACTTCAAATCTTGGCCACAGTCTTTTAATTATTTCATCCGGAGTTTCATTCAATGTATCGATGAATCCTTTGCAAGCGTCGAACAAGTCACGCAAGGTTGCAAAACAACAATGTTGCGTGACCTCTTCACGCATCCATTTCCATAACCCTTCAATGGGATTGAAATCGGGACTATAACTGGGCAAAACTACTATTTCGATGTCCAACTCGCTGGCTTTGGTTCGAACGAACTTCGCCTTGTGCCAAGGTGCTCCATCCCAAATTACCACAACACGTCGACCTTGTCTTTCTACCCAATCGTTCACTCGGTGCAAAAATTCAGCCGTGTTTTCCTTGTTGCATTTGCCTTCGTTCCAGATCAAACATGCACCGGCACTGAAATTGTAAGCACCATACCAGTTGATGCGATCGGACAGCGGAGGGCAATCACTCACTTGCCAAGCCGATTCTCCCTTGCGCCACCAAGTATAGCCCAAGTCCATATCACGATGAAAATGGGATTCATCAATATAAATGATCACGATATCACCGCGACACATTTGCTGGTACATGTCCGCGAACTGTTTCAGGTATTCGGCCCGCTTTTCAGGGTCCCCTTTGCCGAACAGTTTCTTGCATTTCTTCCAGCTCAATCCCGCTAAGTGCAGGATCCGCCGCACGGTATTCCGAGATACATACCGCTGGAATTGACAACCGATCCAATTGCACAACTTCCTGATCGTCCATCCGTGGCCTGGCAATTGGTGATCTACCGGATCGCTTTTCAGAACGGCATCAACGATCTGCTCTATCTGCGACTGGACAAAAGGGGGACACGGCCGCCAGTACCCGATAAATCAAGGCGTCAGGTCCATGGTTGTTATATTTATGAACCCAGTTCAACAACATATCGTCGCAACGTCCAATTTCTGCGGCATAAGCAGTCGCGTTAGTGTGACCAAGAGCAATTTGGTACAAAGCCATAAACCGCTCCCGAGTACGAGGATGCTCGGATTCCAGAGCCAGGCGACGCAAATCATCGGTGGTTTGATTCCATTTAGTAATGTTCGGTCGGATCATCCTTGATCTCCAAAGGTTGGTCGACTTGCCTAGGTTGAACATTCTGACCAGCTTAACATAACTCACCAAATCTGTAAACACCGATTTTCAATCTGATTTTGGTTTAACGTTCAAGAAGTTTGTGAACGATGCCTTCTAATTATTCGAATCGAATCAAAATTGAGAGAAACTCACGAAACTCAGCAACATCCCGGCGGCCATCAGCACCATCAGGCCGTTTTCTACCAGCGTTACTGTGGACATGGGCAGTTGAAAAACGGTGCCCAGGCAGGCACACTGGATCGTTTGCCGGTGGCGCAGAACCTGAACAATACCCACCATGCCTAACAACATCACTACTAAAGTGATCACATTAGTAGCGATTGGTGCCACATTCGTCAGATAGGCGATTCCCAATCCCAGTTCCAAAAACGGATACAGGTAACCATAGGCACGGCTTTGTTTGGCAAGCAGATCGTATCCCTGGTAGGAATCTACGAACGAACGAAGATTCAACAGCTTAAAAAATGAGAATACTATGAAGAATCCTGCCATAAAGTGGCGCATGGCACGCATGCTGTCCCACGTGGCAGTAGAAATTTCATAGCCCACGGTGGCAATGATCAGATAGATCGCCACGAGAATCAGTGGGTAGTAGACCTTCAGCGATTTTTTGGGGAGTTCGGTCGTAACCTGCTGACCTGCAGGCAGTTGCGTTGGATCCGGATCGAGTTGTTCCAGCACACGAAAGCCAGCTTTAGCGACCAGTTCTTCGACTTTCCCCTGCCCCACGTGGGTGCCATGCACCGTCAGGATTTTCTGTGGTGTCGATGTATCCACTTCCCAACGTTCGATTTCCGGTGCACCATCCAGGTGGGGAGTTACCGATGCAACGCACTTCTGACAGTTCAGATTGGTCGAAAACCGCAATGTGCTAGCCACAGCGTCCTCCCGCTACAAAACATTGAGAAACAACTTTTTAGATATCGTGGTACGGAGAAAGGTTCTGATAATTGCAATTTGGCCATGGTTCAGCAGTGGAACAGAATCAAAAATCGGGTGATTTCACTTCTTCAATTCATCTACCAGCCCACGGAGGAAAGGTTCCGCATCGCTGACAATGCCGATCGTCTGGCGACTGCCCCGATCCATCAACTTGGTAACGGTAGATGGGTTAATGTCGACACACGCTACTTTCACCCAGGCGGGCAGCAGATTGCCCACTGCAATCGAATGCAGCGTGCTGGCAATCATCAAGCAAACACCCACCCCGGGCAGTAATTCTCGCATTGCCCGCTGGGCAGCAAGCACATCGGTAATCACTTCCGGCAGAGGGCCATCGTCGCGGATACTGCCCGCCAGCACAAACGGAATCTGGTGCTGAATGCATTCGTACATGATGCCACTTTTCAGGATGCCCGCTTCCACCACCTGGCGTATTCCACCATATCGGCGAATGCGATTAATCGTCCGCAGGTGGTGCTCGTGCCCTTCTTCCGCGGGTAAACCTTCTTCCAGTGATACCCCCAGGCTGGTGCCATAAAACGCCTGTTCCATATCGTGGGTGGCCAGGGCGTTCCCGGCAAACATCACCTGCAGGTAACCTTCTCGAATGAGCCAGCTAATCCATTCACTACCACCCGTGTGCACCACTGCGGGGCCCAAAACAGTGAGAATTTTCTCATTTGCCTGTTTCGCCCGCTTTAAGGTGGCAGCGATTTCACGGACGGTAGCACCTTTGGGCTTCTCGCTGGATACCGCCGACGACATGAATTCAAACAATTCCTTCCGTTCTTCCAGTTGTTCAGGAAAAACGCGAATCCCACGCCAGCCCACAGCAATCAGGTCGCCTTTTTTCACATCAGTCATGGCGATGCACCGTGCCGTCAGGTGCGTGGGGTCGAGCACCAGGCCACAATCCATTTCTTGCTGCTGCACTTCCACCCACTGGCGAGCAATGCGGACCTGCGTGCGGAAGTTGGACGTACAGTAAAAATCTTCTGGAAAGCAACCATCCAGATCGGCGGGCTTGTATTCACAATCGGCCGGATGCACTGGAATCGCACCGTGATCATGGATCATATCCAGGATTTCTTCCAGCCGTGCCTGACTGTGGGCGGAAACTTCAATCGTGCAATGGCTGGGATCGGCCCCACGCTGGCCGATTCGGATATCTTTGATGATGTAACTGCCACCACGGGTGAGGATGGTATCCAGCACCTTCGGCAGGATCAGGGAATCCAGAATGTGGCCATGCAGTTCCACTTCTTCCAGAAATCGTGGTTCACTCATGTTCGGCACCTGTGATATGCGAATCGGGCGTTCCGTTGGCACTTTCAATCCGCCGCACCAACCGGCCAGTGCGGTAAACATCTGAAAGCATCTGCTTCGCGGTGGGGTTCAGGCTGGACTGTTCAACACACGCAATCGCTTCTTCAATGGGATATTCAAAGCGACGATGGATAATTTCATCGGGTGTCATGATGGCATAACCCCCACGTGGGTCTCCATCACGTGGCAAGCCGACACTGCCCGGATTGACAATGGTGGTGCGGCCTACCCGCAACGTGTACTGCATGTGGGTGTGCCCCACACAAACATAGTCGGCATCAATCCCTTCCAGCCGTTTTTTCCAGAAATCCACATCTGCGGGTGCGTACTCGTCCATCGGATCGTGGGGGTTCGCATGTACCAGCAGGAAGGTTTTGCCCGCAATCGTTACCCACCTTGTGGTGGGAAGAGTTGCCAGGTAACGGC